>CADCUZ010000172.1 GCA_902806015.1 uncultured Rubrobacteraceae bacterium | reverse complement strand
CTCCGCGGCGACGAGGTTCAGGAACTCGACCATCGCCGCCTCGCCGTCGAGCATCCCCTCGTCCATGTTGACGTCTATTACCTGCGCCCCGTTCTCGACCTGGCTGCGGGCCACGTCGAGCGCCGTCTCGTAGTCGTCGTTCAGGATCAGGTCCTTGAACCGCGCCGAACCCGTGACGTTGGTCCGCTCCCCGACGTTCACGAAGAGGGAGTCCGAACCGATGTTGAGGGCTTCGAGCCCCGAGAGCCGCAGTCTCGGTTCGCGCTCTGGAAGCTCGCGGGGCGGGTGCCCGGAGACGGCTTCCGCGATCGCCCTGATGTGCTCCGGCGTGGTGCCGCAGCATCCGCCGACGATGTTCAGCCAGCCGTTCGCGGCCCAGTCCCCGATCTCCTCCGCCATGAACTCGGGGCCCTCGTCGTACTCCCCGAACTCGTTTGGCAGCCCCGCGTTCGGATAAGCGCTCACGTACGTCTCGGCTATCCTGGAAAGCTCCTCGATGTACTGCCTGAGTTCCTTCGACCCGAGGGCACAGTTCAACCCGATGCTGGTAGGTTCCGCGTGCCTTACCGAATTGTAGAACGCCTCCGTTGTCTGACCGGAGAGAGTTCGCCCGCTCGCGTCCGTGATGGTACCGGAGATCATCACGGGAACGTCGAGACCCTCTTGGTCTAAGTACTCCCGCACGGCGAATAGGGCGGCCTTCGCGTTGAGCGTGTCAAAGATGGTCTCGATGAGCAGCAGGTCTACCCCGCCCTCCACGAGCCCCCGCGCCGCTTCCCGGTACGCCTCCCTGAGCTCGTCGAAGCTGACGTTTCTGAAGCTAGGGTTGTTCACGTCAGGCGAGAGCGAGGCCGTCCTGTTCGTCGGCCCAAGGGCGCCAGCCACGAAACGGGGCTTATACGAAGTAGCGTCCGTGTAAGCCTCCGCGGCCCCGCGGGCTACGCGGGCGGCCTCGAAGTTCAGCTCGTAGGCCAGATCCTCCGTCCCGTAGTCCCTTTGAGCGATGGAGGTGGAGGAGAAGGTGTTCGTCTCGATTATGTCCGTGCCGACCTCTAGGACGGCCTCATGGATGGCCCGGATGATGCTGGGTTGGGTGATCGAGAGGAGGTCGTTGTTGCCCTTCAGCTCGCCCGGGTGGCCGGCGAAGCGGTCGCCGCGGTAGTCCCCCTCGGAGAGGTCGTAAGACTGAATCATGGTTCCCATGGCACAGTCCAGAATAAGGATGCGCTCCTTCAGAGCAGACCGGAACTTGTCCAGTCGGGCCGTCCTGTCTTCGTGGATGGTGCTCTTGAGACCCATGTGCCTCTATTCTAGCCTTCGGCCTTCAGCGATCAGCTTTTGCCGTTCTGGCCGACGGCTGAAGCCGAAGGTTGAGAGCTTCTATCACGTCTCCTGCCAGGTCCGGGGCGCTCGCAGGCGGCATTATGTACGCGCCGTTCACGAGCGGCCGCGCTCTGGAGAGCAGGTTCTGGGCGACCTCGACGCCGTACTTCGGGGCGTCTTCGCAGGAGAGGTCGGCGAGCTTCGCGCGGACGTGCTTCGGGATGTCCACGCCGGGGACCTCGTGGTGGAGAAACTCGGCCTGGCGGGCGCTGCGCAGCGGCATCAGGCCGAGCAGGAGGCAGGCCTCGAGGTCGCCCATGCGCTCCAGGGCGATCTCCAAGGCGCCTATCTCGAAGACCGGCTGGGTCCAGAAGGCGTGAGCTCCGGCCCCGATCTTGCGCCTGAGCTTCTCGATCTCGCCGTCGAGGTCCCCGGCGGTCGGATTGAAGGCCGAACCGATCAGGAAGCCCGCCGGCTCGCCGATGGGGTTGCCGGCAAGGTCCTCGCCCCGGTTCATCTTGGAGAGCACATGGACGAGGCCCACGGAGTCCGTGTCGAAGACGCCGGTTGCCTCGGGGTAGTCCCCGATCTGGGTGGGATCTCCCGTGACCGCCAGGATGTTTTTTACCCCGAGCGCCGCCGCCCCGAGAAAATCCGACTGCAGCCCGATGATGTTCCTGTCCCTACAGGAGATGTGCGCGACGGCCTCGATGCCAACCTCATCCTGCACGATCTTGGCCGCCGCCACCGGGTGCATCCGCAGCCGCGCCCGCGCCCCGTCGGAGATGTCTATGGCGTCAACGCCACGCTCTTTGAGGCGCCGCGACGCCTCGACGACCTTCGCGATGTCGTTCCCCCGGGGCAGATCCACCTCCACCGCGACGGCGAAGCCCGTCCGCAGCTTCTCGGCCAGCTCCGTGGAGGGGCCACCCGGGACCTCCTCCGATCCCACCTCCTCGACCGTTCTCGCGCGCACGCCGCGGCCTCCTGGGCCGGCCACCGGGCGGAAGTCCCGCAGGGCCTCGGCCAGGGCCTTTACGTGCTCCGGGGTTGTGCCGCAGCAGCCGCCGACGAGGCGGGCACCCGCCTCCGCGAGCCTGCGCCCGTAGACGGCGAAGTGGTCCACGTCCCGGCGGAAGCGGACCTTGCCGTCCACGAGCTGCGGTAGTCCGGGGTTCGGGAACGCGGCCACGGGGCCGACCTCGGCGGACATGCCCTCTATGATGCCGACCATCCGTTGCGGGCCGACCGTGCAGTTCGCGCCGGCGAGGTCCACTCCGAGGCCGCAGATCTCGAGCGCGGCGCGACCGGGGAGGCCCTCCGCGAGCGTCTCCCCATCCTCGACGAACGTCTTGTACGCGACGATCGGGATCCCGAGGCCCCGGACCGCCTCGTGGGCCAGGCCCAGTTCCAGCAGATCCGTGAAGGTCTCCAGCACGAGCGCGTCGGCGCCGCCTTCCAGGAGCGCCTCCGCCTGTTCTAGGAACGCGGAGCGCGCCTCCGCCCCCGTCACCGGGCCTACGGGACACAGCGGGCGCCCGAGGGGGCCTATCGCCCCGAAGACCAGGGCCTTGTGGCCTTCTGCAGCCTTCGCGGTGTCGGCGGCCTTGCGGGCGAGGCGGGCGCCCGCCTCGTTTACCTCGCGCACCCGCTCCTCGAGGTCGTGGACCTCCAGCTTGAAGCGGTTGGCGGAGAAGGTGTTCGTCTCGACCACGCCGGCGCCGGCCCTTATGTACTCCTCGTGGATGCCGGCGACCATGTCGGGGTGGGTCATGTTGGCCCGGGCGTAAGGGTGGCCGAAACCGACGCCGCGCTCGGCCAGGAGCGTGCCCGTCGCGCCGTCCCCGATCAGGACCCTAGAACCCACCATCTCCCTGAGATCGAAACTCAAAAACCTCTCCTCTGTGGCTGCGCGTCGGCGCGGAGTAGAGAGGCCAGTCGATGCGGTTCCGACTCATCTCTCGGAGTATCCTCCGCGGGAGTTGGCACCTGCCACGGGGCTTTCGTCCCGCCGGTTGCCGCGGCTTCAAAGGGCCCATCCCTCCACCGCTCTCGATGAGCGCCCGGGCCGGCAAGCCGGCTCCAGACCCCCGAATTACAGCACGGCGCAAACCCTATTTCAATCCACGCGAGGCCTTCTACGCCCGGAAGCGGAAGATGCCCCGGGACATCGACCCCAGTGCCCTCGCCCCTGCTTTATCCGCCGGACGTAATCCCCATAAACGGCAGCTGACAGGTTTCGTCCGCGTGGGCCTTTTAGGGGGGCTGGTTCCCGGCTACCGACGGGCGGCCGAGTGGGCCAGGATTTCGCGGGGGTCCCGCGCCGCGCAATGCGCCGCGACCAGGAGCTTGCGCGGTTTGGAGGTCTCGGCCCGCCCTGAGAAGACGTCGTATTCCCGCGCCTCTATGCGCCCGAGTATCCCCGCGTACAGCTCGCGCGCCACCACCACGGGCCACCGCCGACCCCTGGGTATGTACCCTATCCCCTCGTCGGCGTAGGCGTAGAGCCTCCTCGCCCGCTGGATCTGGAACCGCATGAGGGAGACGAACCGTTCGTCCACCACGCCCGCCGCCAGGTCCTCCTCCCGGTACCCGAAGCGCTCGAGGTCTTCGAGGGGCAGGTAGACCCTCCCGCGGCGCCAATCTTCGGCCACGTCGCGCAGAAAGTTGGAGAGCTGCATGGCGACGCCTAGGGCTTCTGCGTGGTGGTCGGCCCGCCGGTCCGCGGCCCCGACGACCCGGCACATCATTAGGCCGACGACCGCGGCGCTGCCGTAGGTGTAGACCTCCAGGTCCCGGTAGGTCGGGTAGCGGAAGACGCGGGTGTCCATCTTCATGCTCTCCATGAAGGCCGTTATGTGGGCTGACTCTATGCCGCTCCTGCGGACCGTGTCGGCGTAGGCCCGCAGCACGGGGTTCGCCACCGGCTCGCCTGCCACAGCGGCCATCGTCTCGCGTTCGAAGGCCCTGAGGCCTTCGAGCTGTTCCTCCAGGCTGGTCACGCCGGGGTTGTCCACTATCTCGTCGGCGTAGCGCATGAAGGCGTAGAGCGCTTGCACCCGCGGCCGGACGTGCGGCGGGAAGAATTGCGTCGAGAAGTAGTACGTGCGGCTGTGGGCCTTCTGAACCCGGCGGCACAGCTCGTAGCTCTCCGCCAGCGAGAGGGCGCCGTCGAGCTTCTCACCGCTCGCGGGGTTCAGCCTCACGCCCCGACCTCGCGCCCGATGCGCTCGGCCGCGAGCCTGGCGCCTATGGTGACGAGCGGCACGCCCGTCCCCGGGCGGGTGCTCGCCCCGACAAAATACATGCCTCCTACGCTGCGGGAGACCATCGGTGGCCTGAAGTACCCGACCTGGAGGATGCCGTGCCCGATCCCGAACGCCGCCCCCTCCTCCAGGTTGTAATCGTCGCGCCAGTCGAGCGGTGTGCGGACCTTCTCGTAGACGACTCTTTTCCGGTCAAGGCCGCAACGCCGCTCCAGAAGGCCGTAAATCTTCTCCTTGAACGCCGCGCTGTCGCGGGCCCAGTCCACGTTCGGCCCGAGGTGCGGCACCGGTACGAGCACGAACAGGGACTGCTTGCCCTCGGGCGCCATCCGCGGCTCCGTCTTGGACGGGACGACGGCGTAAAAGGAAGGGTCGTCCGGGAGCCTGCGGTCGCGGAAGATCGCCTCGAAGTTCTCCCGGTACTGCGGGGAGAGGTAGAAGTTGTGGTGCAGCATACCGTCAAGATCCCCGTCGATCCCGAGGTAGAGCATGAACGCCGAGGCCGTGTACCGGAGCTTCTCCCGCCGCCGGAGCTTGAAGTCCCGGTCCGCGGCAGCCCCGAGCAGCTCACGGTAAGCGTAGGGCAGGTCCGCGTTGGCGAGAACGGCGTCCGCCCCGATCTCCTGACCGCCGGCTTTGCCCCCCACCCGCACACCACGGGCGCGGCCTTTGGTCACGACGACCCTCTCGACCGGGCTGTTCAGGCGGAACCTCACGTCGAGCTCGACGGCCAGCCTCTCCATTGCCTCTATTAGGGCGTACATGCCTCCCTCCGGGAACCAGAGGCCGTCCTCGGCCAGCTCGGTGTAGGGGAGGAGCGAGTAGACGGCGGGCGCGGAGAAGGGGGAGAGGCCCAGGTACATCGTCTGGAGAGAGAACGCCTGGCGGAGCTTGTCCGACTCGAAGAACTTCGAGACGCTGCGGTAGTAGTTGTTCACGGCCTTCGTCTTCAGTAATAGGCGGAGGTTTCTGAGCCCGAAGAAATCCCTCGCCCCCTCGAAGTCCCGCTCGACGAATTCGGAGCGGCCCAGGCGGTACTTGTAGCAGGCGTCCTCCAGGAACCGGTAGAAGCGCGGGGTGACGCCGGGCTCGATGCGTTCGAGCTCCCGGATCATCTCCGGCAGCGTCCGCCGGGTCGTCATGGTGTCGCCGTCCCCGAAGGTCACGCGGTAGTCGCCGTCCAGCGGGATCAGGCGCACGTATTCGTCGAGGTCCCGGCCCGCGAAGGCGAAAAGCTCGCGGTAGGTGTCGGTCATCAGGAGGAGGGAGGGGCCCGTGTCGAAAGTGAAGCCCTTGGCCTCCAGGCGCCCAACCCGTCCGCCGATCTGCCCGTTCTTCTCGAAGACCTCGACCTCAAAGCCCATGGCGGAAAGCCGGATCGCCGCCGCCAGGCCGCCCATGCCGGCCCCCACAATAACGACCCGCTTCTTCGTTGCCGACGCCAGGGCGCCACCGTCCTTTTTTGGGGGTATGTTCTAGAGTATACGTCGCCGATGCTAGCAGCGTTCGTCGGACGCCCGGGTAAAGGAGCTTACAGCAACACTTGGGACCGCCCGTCCCGGAGACCCGATACCTTGTATGCGCCGTCCTGCAACGTCCATAGGGGCTCGGGCGCGTCACCTCATCCTGCGCCGCGTTTGCCGGTAACCGCTGGCCATCAATACTGTTCTTGCCTCCCAGCCAGCCCAAGGTTCAAGACCGGGCAAAACTAAGCGATCTGGGCCCATTGAGGTTCGCCTTGAAGATCTCGCCGGATCGCGCAGTCGCTTACCTCATCACCCTTTTCGTCGCGCTTGTATCGTGGCAGACGGCATCGCGGTCGTTGCGTAATAGGGTTGATTGAGGATCAACGTTTCGCACGGGAGCCGGGACCATTTTTGGCCCGTCCGCTTAGGCTGTCTCTGCAAAATCCGCTACTCGTAGCCTACGGCCTCGACGATGGCCTTTCTCGCCGCGGAGCGGGCGGGGAGGAGGCCGGCGAAGATTCCTATAAGGAAGCCGGAGAAGAGGGCGGCGAGAGCCGGAAGCCTGGGGTAGTAGAACTCGATCTCAAACCCCCCGGCGCCGGAGCCTTTGACGAACAGGTAGCCCAGCAGCGAGCCTAAGGCCACCCCGACCAGGCAGCCGATCAGGCTTATGACTATCCCCTCGTCGATGATGAGGCGACCGATCTGCAACCGCGTCGTCCCGATGGCCCGCAAGATCCCAATCTCCCGCGTCCTCTCGAAGACGCTCATGGAGAGCGTGTTGACGACCCCGAAGGCCGAGACCGCCACGGAGACCCCCATGATGGCGTAGAAGAACACGTACTGGCGGTTGAAGTCCCCCTCGATGCGCGCCTTCCACTCGGCGTTGGAGTAGAGCGTGAACTGCGGGTAGTCCCGCAAGATCGCCCCGATTTTGTCGGATAACGCCCCGCGGTCGGAACCGGGCTCGGCTTTTACGGCCAGAAACTCGCTCTCGGTCTCGTTGAAGTCCCTGGCAAGAGCCCGTTTTGAGAGGTAGACGCCGGACCCGCCGCCCACGAGGTCGTTCTCCAGGATGCCCTCGACGGGGTACTTCTTTTTCCCTTTGGGTCCCGCCAGCTCTATGCTGTCTCCCACCCGGAGCTTGCGGGACTCCGCTAGCTGCTCGCCGACCAGGGCGCCGCCCCCTTGGAGTTTGCCGAAGGCGTCCTGCGGGGTGCCCGAGCCGGGGGAGAGGTCCACGCGGAAGATCTTAGGGTAGTTCCCGTCCACCCCAAAGACGATGTCGACCTTCTCGCCGTCGCGGCGGAAGGTGGAGACGATGCTAGTCGTCCTCTCGACCCCTTCCACGGCCCCGATCTTCTCGGGCAGCGCGGCGGAGAAGCCGGCGTCCGAGGTCTGCTGGGTGGGCTGGACGACGTAGTCGCTGCCCAAAGAGTCGTCGAGGTAGGCCCGGATCGAGCCGAGCAGGCTCCCTCCCAACGCCGCGAATGCCACCACGAGCGAGATCCCGACCATGAGCGCCGATGCCGTGAGCGCGGTTCTACCCCGGTTTCTGGTCGCGTTCGCCGCCGCCATCCGTCCCTCCACGCCGAAGAGTAGCCGCAAGAAGGGGGAGATGAGGGCCGCCAGCGGCCGGACGAGGACGGGGATGAGCAGCGAGACGCCGAGAAAGGCCGCGATGACGCCGGCTATACCGGAGGCGTAAACCAGGCCTTCGAGGTCGGCGGAGAGGTTCTTGGCGAGGTAGTAGATCCAGGGCACCCCAACCCCCGTCAGCACCAAGCCGAGCACCGGCGCCAGGCCCGAGGTCTTCCGCCGTCCCCCGCCTCCGGCGCGGGAGCGCATGGCCTCCACGGGGCTGACCCGGCCGGCGCGTAGCGCAGGGAGCAGCGCCGCGACGACCGTGACGGCTATGCCGACGACTAATGCGGAGACGAGGGCGAAGGGGGAGAGGATGAGCTCGGTTATCTCGAACAGGAAGGCCCGCCCGAAGAGGTAGACGAGCCCCTTCGCCATCCCGTACCCGAATAGCACGCCGAGCACGGAGCCGAAGACGCCCAGCAGCGCGGCTTCCAGGATCACCGAGCGCGCGATCATCGCCCGCGTTGAGCCGAGCGCCCGCAGCATCCCGAGCTCCCTGGTCCGCTCCAGCACGGTCATCGAGAGCGCGTTGAAGACGAGGAACGCCCCGACAAAGAGCGCCGTCCCGGCGAAGAAGAGCAGCGCGAGCCTGAACCCCTGCAACTGCCCCGTTACCTCCCGGGTCCGCGTCTCGGACCGTTCGGCCTGCAACCCCTCGCCGAGCCTCCTGTCTAGCCGCTCCCGCAACTGCCCGACCGGCACGCCCTCCGCCGCCTCTACCGAGATCCCGGAGACCTGGTCGGGTTTGTCGAAGGCTTTTTGAACGAAGTGCAGCGGGGTCATGCCGAAGGCGAGCCCGCCGAACGACCCGCCCGGTATCCTGAGCAGCCCGACCACCTGCGCCTCCTTCGGGCCGCCGGGGGTGGCGAGCGTCACCTCGTCCCCGATCTCGAGCCCCGCCCCCTCCGCCGCGGCGCCGTCGAGGGTGAGCTCCTGCCCATCCCTAGGGAACCTCCCGTCGGTCAGCTCGAAGCCGGTCGCCAGTTCCGCGGACCCGGGCTCCACGCCGAAGAGGCGCATGCTCTGGACCTCCGGCAGGCCGGCCTCTGTCTTACGGTCCAGGATAAGGGAGGAGGAGGTCGCGTACCGGGGCGCGGCGGACTCGACCCCGTCGAAGGCCCTGACCTTCTCCACGGTCTTCTCGTCGAAGCCCCCGGAGCCTCCGGCCGCCGTCACGGTGAGGTCGGCGGACCCGTAGGCGCGGGAGAAGAGTTGCTGGAAGGTGCCGGACATCGTGTCCGAGAGCGTCAGCACCCCGAAGACGATGCCCACGCCGAGCACGATGCCGACCGCGGTCAGCAGCGTGCGTTGCACCCTGGCCCGCAGGTTGCGCAGGCTCAGCCCCGAGAAACGCCTCAGCTTCACGGGGGCGTCACCCTGGGGCGTGCTAACCTGGACGCTTCCGGAGCGGAGGCGTTCGAGCGGGGAGGGCGGATGGAAGAGCACGGCGGGCCCATCAGGGTTGGTTCCGATTGGGTCGGTTCCGAGAGGGAGGGCAGGCACTCCCGGTTGGGGATAGGATCCCTCGTTATAGCGGTGTTGACCACGGTGCTGATCGTCACGCTTTTCGTGGTGCTTTTCGCCGCCGGCGGGCAGTTGTTGGGGGGCGCGAACCCGCAAGAGGTTACCCCCCAGGACATGCAGCGGAACCTCGAAGACTCGCCTGGCACGGCGGGTGTGCTCGGGGTCGTGGGCTTCGGCATTCTGGCCAGCCCCCTGCTGTACCTGCTCGGGGCCGCGCTCGGCGTGGCCGGCCTGGTCCAACGCCGGCGCAAAAGGCTCTTCGCCGTCCTTGGAACCGTTTTCAACGCCGCGATCTTTTTCGGCCTTCTCGTGCTCGCCGTGTTGCTTGCCGTCGTCGGCACGACCATGTAACCCCGTACCCTCACGCCGCCGTCGCCATCGACAAGAACGGGGGCCTCCCACCGTTGGTATCGTGCATAGAGGCTTCGCACCGCCTGGAAATACGCGCGCCCGTAGATCCGGGTGGCGCGCTCGTTGAAGGCCGCCACGGTAAGCCGAAAGCCCTCGGGGGCGAACCCCATCCCCGCCAGCAAGAACCCCAACCCGAGCCCTTTGCCGGTGAGATCAGGCCTCAAGCCCAGACCCAACTCCACCGTCGTACCCCTCTCCTCGAACTGGAAGAATCCCGCGAGATCGCCCTCCTCGTCCGGCCCCCAGAAGTAGACGCCTTCCCGGCGCTCCGGGTCCAGGAGCTCCGCGAGAGCCTGCGGGCCCGCCACCGAATCGTAGAAGCCGCAGGGGGGCTCGTAACGCCGGCAGGCTACCTCGTTTGCGTCGGCGTCGTCCACCCGCCGGAAGCGGTAGCCGGAAGGCATCTTAGCCGGGGGATTCCAGCGTCCTGATGCGCTCCAGGATGTCGTCGGGGTTGGGGTTGCGGGCTTCGTCCACCACCCGGCCGTCGGAGAGAAAGAGCGCCCGGTCGGCCGCGGAGGCGGCGCGCGGGTCGTGGGTGACCATGAGGATGGTCTGGTCGTAGCGAGAGGCGGACTCCTTCAGCAGGCCGAGAACCTCGGCCCCGGTCTTCGAGTCGAGGTTCCCGGTAGGCTCGTCGGCGAGGATGATGTCCGGGAAGCGGACGAGGGCGCGGGCTATGGCGACGCGTTGCTGCTCGCCACCGGAGAGCTCGTCCGGACGGTGCGACCGGCGGCCCGTCAATCCGACGAGGTTCAGGAGCTCGTCCAGCCTCTTCGCGTACTCGCCGGGCTTCTTGCCGGAGATCAGGGCCGGCAGCAGCACGTTCTCCTCGGCCGAGAGCGTCGGTATGAGGTTGAAGAACTGGAACACGAAGCCCATCCGCTCGCGCCTGAGGAGCGTAAGCTCTTTGTCCGAGAGCCCGGAGAGCTCCGTCCCGCCCACGACGACGCGCCCGCCGGTCGGCTTGTCCAGGGCGCCGAGGATGTGGAGCAGCGTGCTCTTGCCCGACCCGCTCGGGCCCATGATCGCCGCGAACTCTCCGTTCGGAAACTCTAACGAGACGTCGTCGAGCGCCCGCACCGCCGTCGAGCCCTCCCCGTAGACCTTGCGCAGGCCCATCGTCTCGACAGCGTTTCCGGAACCGTTTTTCACCCGCCGAGTATATCCCCGCTGCCGGACCGAAGGGTGAAGGCGCAGACAGGGCGCGGGGATTGTTTGTAACGCCTGCATCCCGCTGGTAGACTCCTGCGGCAATCGCATAAGCCCCTGCTTCGCCGGGAAGAACCCGCGAAGCCGACTCTAGACCGGAGGAGGCAGACATAACTACCTACGAAGCCATGCTCATAGTGATCCCCGAGCTCGACGAGGAACAGGTCGAGAACACGGTCGGTCGCTTCCGCACGATCATCGAGCGCACGGGCGGCGAGGCCGGCGAGCCCAAACACTGGGGCCGTCGCAAACTCGCCTACGAAATAGACCACAGGACGGACGGCTTCTACGCCGTCATGGAGTTCACCGCAGGGGAGCGCACCCTCGTGGAGCTCAAGCGCATACTGCGCGTCTCCGACGACGTGCTGCGCCACACGGTGGTCAAGCTCCCGCCGAACTACGCCCACAAGCCGCTGCCGGAGCCGGAAGAGGTCACGGCTTAACGCCGCCGAATACCAGGA
Organism: uncultured Rubrobacteraceae bacterium; assembly: GCA_902806015.1. The sequence continues at coordinate 7,740 of CADCUZ010000172.1, read as the reverse complement.
GGACAACCCAGGAGGTTATGAATGGGTAAGAGAAGAGGAGGCCCGCCCCGCGGGGGTCGGCCGGTAAAGAGCAAGCCGTGCGTATTCTGCAAGGAAAACATAGCCTACGTGGACTACAAGGAGTACAACGTGCTGCGCCGGTTCGTCTCGGACCGCGGAAAGATCCGGGCCCGCAGGGTCACGGGCCTCTGCCCGCAGCACCAGCGCGAGGCCGCCACGGCGATCAAGCGCGCCCGCGAGATGGCGTTGTTGCCTTACGTGGTCGGACGATAGGGGGCAGACGGTGCAGGTGATACTGACCCAAGACGTCGACAAGATCGGCCAGCGGGGCGACATCGTGGACGTAAGCCGCGGCTACGTCCGCAACTTCCTCGTCCCCCGCAACCTGGCCGAGGTGGCGACCCCGGGCAAGATGGAAGAAGCCCGCCGCGAGATGGCCGCGAGCGAGGAGCGCGACCGCCGACTCGCCGAGCGGGCCGAGGAGGTCGCCGCAATCCTCAACAAGACCGTCATAACCATCGAGGCCCGCACCGGCGAGGACGAGCGCCTCTTCGGCTCCGTCACCGCCGCCAACGTCGCCACCGCCGTCGAGAAGGCACGCGGCGTGCGTCTTGACCGGCGCAGGATCCGCCTCGAGGAGCCCATAAAATCCCTCGGCACGCACCAGGTCCCGATCCAGGTCCATGGCGACGTCGAGGCCAGCGTCAAGGTCATCGTGGTCCCCAAGTTGTAGCTCGATCGTACGTTCACCCGCAAGCTGGACCACAGGGTAAAGGCCCCCGTCTTGTAACGGGGGCCTTTGTGTTGCATCCTAGGTCGTCTATGGAGCGTCGGGGAAGGATGCGGAGCGTTGAGACGGGGGCCGATGCCTCCCGCGTGCCGCCGCACGATCTGGACGCCGAGCGGGCCGTTATAGGGGCGTTGCTGGTCTCCGAGACGGCGGTTGCGGTGGTGGCCGAGCAGCTCTCCCCTGAGGACTTCTACTCGGAGACGCACCGAATCATCTACGGGTCCATGATGCGGCTCTACTCGCGCGGGGACCGCATAGACCAGATCACGCTCAGCAACGAGCTCAGCTCGATCAACGAGTTCGAGCGCGTCGGCGGCCGGGCCTACGTCTTCCAGATCGTCGAGAGTGTCCCCACCGCCTCGAACGCCGCCCGTTACGCCGAGATAGTTCGCGGCAAGGCCCTGCTCCGCTCCGTAATAGACGTCGGCAGCCGCATAACGGAGGACGCCTTCCGCGAACCCGAAGACGTGAGCGAGGCGCTCGACTCCGCCGAGCAGCTCATCTACGGCGTCTCCAACCGCACGCTCAGGCATCACCTGGCCCCCGTCTCCGAGCTCGCGCCAGGGGCGCTCGAGATGATCCAACGCCTCTACGAACAGGAGGGCGAAGTCACCGGCGTGGAGACCGGCTTTGAGGACCTCGACCGCCTCACCACCGGCTTCCACAAGAGCGACCTCGTCGTCCTGGCCGCCAGGCCAGCGATGGGAAAAACGGCAATGGCTCTCAACGCCATATGGCACGCAAGCGGGGAGAAAAAGATGCCGGTGGCGATCTTCTCCCTGGAGATGAGCAAGGAGCAGCTGGTCCAGCGGCTCATCTCCCAAACCACACGCATCCCGGCGCAGGCGCTCCGCAGCGGGAACGTGAAAGCCGAGGACTGGCCGAAGCTTTTGCGGGGAGTGGCGCAGGTGAGCGAGGCGCCCATCTGGATCGACGACACGGCGGGCGTCACGTTGATGGAGATGCGGGCCAAGGTGAGGCGTCTCGCCAGCCAGCTCGGTGCCCTGGGCGGGCCGCCGCTCTCCCTGGTCGTGGTGGACTACCTGCAGCTCATGGTCGGGCAGGGCAGCCGCAACGACAACCGCCAGCAGGAGATCGCCGAGATCAGCCGCGGCCTCAAGGTCCTCGCCCGCGACCTCGACGTCCCCGTCCTCGCCATAGCCCAGCTCTCCCGCGCCGTAGAATCCCGCCACGACAAACGCCCGATGCTCTCGGACCTTCGCGATTGTGTGGCCGGGGATACGCCCTTGCTGCTTGCGGATGGGCGCCGCATGCCCGTGCGGGAGCTCGTGGGCACGACGCCGCGCGTGCTTGCCATGTCGCCTGGAGGAAAGGTCATCGAAGCTGAGGCAGACCTCGTCTGGTCCGTGGGTCGGCGCCCGGTTTTCACGGTACGGCTCGCCAGCGGGCGCGAGATCCGGGCCACCGCCAGGCACCGGCTCTTCGGCGCGGACGGTTGGGTTCGTGTGGGAGCGTTGCGTCGCGGCGACAGGATAGCCGTGGCTCGCGGTGTACCCGAGCCAGGTGTTGCCGACGGGTGGTCTGAGGCCCATCTGGCACTGCTCGGGGACGGCAGCTACCTGAGCGGTCATCCGGCGGGCTACCGCACGGCCTCTGAAGAGAACGGTCGCCTCGGCGACGAGGCGGCCATCGACGAGTTCGGCGTAAAAGTGAACCGCAACGCCGGGAGGGGCAACCGGCACCAATTCGTCCTGAGCGGCACCGGCAACCGGCGGCATCCCGCCAGGGTAAATCGCTGGCCGCGAGGGCTGGGCGTCTTTGGCCAGACGCGGTTCCGGTTCTCGCCCTCGCGTGCCCTGATGTTCGAGTACGACGGCCTCCTCGAAGACGAAACGCTGATCGCCGACGCGGAGAGCGATCTCTTCTGGGACCGCGTGATAGAAGTGAACCCCGCGGGAGAGGAGGAGGAGGTCTTCGATCTGACCGTGCCTGGCCCCGCCTCTTGGCTCGCCGATGGCATCGTCAGTCACAATTCGGGCGCCATCGAGCAGGACGCGGACATGGTGATGTTCTTGTATCGGGACGAGTATTACAACTCGGACTCGGACGACAAGGGCATAGCCGAGGTCATCGTCGGCAAGCACCGCAACGGGCCGACGGGCAAGGTGCAGCTCGCGTGGCTGGAGCAGTACACCAAGTTCGCCTCGCTCGCGCGCCGCTCTTAGAACGGCTTGGGCCAAAACCGCACGATTTGCAGGCGATTTAAGTCTAAGCATTCGTGGCTCACCTCGCTTCTTAGCAGTCACTATAGCTTCACACCGCTAAGGAGTGAAAATGGGCAGGAGAAGCGCCAACGAAGGGTGCGGGCCCACGAGGACGGGCACCGCAAGCGGCACAGAAAGGAGCGGACCGTCAGGTTCGGCTAGCGGCTAGACGGGGTCCAGTAGTAGTCCACCAGGAAAACATTACGGGTCAGGCCTTTTTTTCCTGGGCAAACCCTTCAAAGCCGTGTCGAGGCCTACCTGATCGGCGCCCCCATCGCGTGGTAGCCGCCGTCCACGTGGATCAGCTCCCCGGTCGTCGCCGGCCACCAGTCGGAGAGAAGGCTCACCACTGCCCGGCCGACGGGCTCGGGGTTGGTGGTCTCCCATCCGAGCGGCGCCTGGCGGCCCCACTCGCCCTCTATCTCCCCGAAGCCGCTGATGCCTTTGGCGGCGAGGGTCTTTACGGGGCCGGCGGAGACGAGGTTCACCCGGATGCCCTTCTCGCCAAGGTCCCGCGCCAGGTAGCGCGAGGTCGACTCCAGGGCGGCCTTGGCGACGCCCATCCAGTCGTAGGCGGGCCACGCGACGCGGGCGTCGAAGTCCAGGCCGACGACGGAGGCGCCCGGCTGCATGAGGTCGGAGAGGCCGACGGCCAGGGCCTTGAGGGAGAAGGCCGAGGTCTGGACCGCGGTGGCGACGGAGGGCCACTCCGCGGTGAGGAAGTTGCCGCCGAGGGCGTCTTCGGGGGCGAAGGCGATGGCGTGGACGACGCCGTGGAGCTCGCCCCAGCGCTCTTTCAGGTCTTTGGCGACCGCCTCGATGTCCTCGGGCTTGTTCACGTCCAGCTCCAGGATCGGGGGCTGGGGGTCGAGGCGTTTGGCGGTGCGTTCGGTGAGGCTGCGGGCGCGGCCGAAGCTGCTTAAGGCCACCTCCGCGCCCTGCTCGGCCGCAAGCCGCGCCGCCGAGTAGGCGATGGAGCGGCGGTCCAGGACGCCTGTGACCAGCACCTTTTTGCCTTCGAGCAGTCCAGCCATCTTGCCTCCAGGGGCTCCGTTCTCCACAAGCTCGGGCACAGTCTAGGGAAAGAGGTAGGGCGCTGCCAGGGACCTACTCGGTGGCGGTAGTTCCTTCCCGCGGGCGTCGCTGCTCGTAGGAAGACCGGACGCGGGCCTCCCAGGCCAGCAGGTCGTCACGAAGGGCTTCTATCTTTTTCTCGTTCTGCCCCTCGATCAGGTTTTTTTGCTCCTTCGGGTCCTCCGAGAGGTCGTAGTACTCCTCGCCGCGGTTCCCGTAGGAGTAGATATACTTCTCGTCACCTTCGATGCTCGCCAGGCACGTCCGCTCGTGGTAGCAACTCGTCATCAGTTTCCGGTCTTCCGGCGGGGAAAGCAGCGAGAAGCCGGGGTAGGCGCCGCCCTCGATGCCGTACCCGAGCACGTCCGCGACCGTCGGCAGGACGTCGAGTTCGTCCACGGGTTCCTCGACGCGCCTCGGCTCGGGGCGCTTCGGATCGTGGATGAGAAGGGGTATGTGCAGGCCCTCCTCGTAGATCGTGTTGTCGTGCTGCTTGAGGCCGTGCTCGCCGAAGCCCTCGCCGTGGTCGCCCAGGATCACGAAGATGGTCTCTTCGTAGAGACCGAGATCCTTGTACTGATCGAAGAGCTTCTCCAGGAAGAAGTCCTGGTAGCGGACGGTGTTTAGGTACCTGTTCAGCTCGGGGTCCGACGAGTATTTCTCAGTGCCGTAGCGGCCCGGGACCACGTAGTTGTGGTGGGGCGTGACCGTCAGGTATGAGGTCATAAACGGGCCCTTATCGCCGTTCTCTGCAAGCCACTCGCGGCTGGGCTTCAGCATGATCTCGTCCTCGTAGCCGAAGTAGTTGACCCGCTGGTAGCCCGTCTTGTCCATACCTTCTATCGCCCGGAAGTGGTCGTACCCGAAGTTTTCAACGAGCTGCGGGCGCCTCTCGAAGGTCTTCGTGGCCGACTGGAAAAAGGCCGTGTTGTAGCCTTCCTCCCCCAGGAGTTCAGGCAAGCACCGGGCGGGTATGATCCCGGGCTCTGACTCCGTCTTCTGGGTGTCGAGGGGGGGCACCACCCCGCAGATCGTCGCCAGGAGGGCCTTCGAGGTGTGGGGGACGACCGCGTAAGCCCGCTCCGCCATCAGGCTCTCCTTGGAGAGCTCGTCCAGGAAGGGCGTGGTGGTGATGTCGTCGTTGTACGGCGTGGTCGATCGGGCGCGGGTGGACTCCAGAAAGATCATCACCACGTTGCGCTTCTCGGTCTTCGGTGTGGGGGAGAGGCTCGTGTTCGTGGGGAGGGACTCGGGCGAGACCGAGGCCTCGACCTCCGTGTTGGCGACCTCGTTGACGACCATGTTCGCCAGGGGGTCCCGGGCGAAGGCGTTTCCGGCGTTGGTCACGCTCGGCACCACCGAGAGGGAGAAGAACAGGAGCGCCGCCAGGCCCACCGCGAGAGGGCCACGGACCGAGCGTCTCGCGTCCCCTGCCACCGGGGACTCCCAGGTGCCGGTGACCAGACGGGTAATGAGTGCCGGGCCCGCCAGGGCGTAGAAGAGGATCAGGGAGACCAGGGCCCAGTGCGAGATGGTCGTCTCCGAGCCTATGACGCCCTGGATCTCGCCCAGGGAGGAGGCCGAGACGATCACGAAGCTCAGGTCCAGCGTCGAGCCCGTCGTCGTGTAGAAAAAGTGGGCGCTGGTCGTCAGGATGACGACGACCACCACCGAGAGATGGAAGAGCACGAGGATCGCGCGGCGGGGCCAACCGCCGCTCACGACGGCGAAGACGCCGACCCAGAGCGCGGCAAACCCGAGGTTGAAGAGCAGGTCCGAACGCACCTGGTCCAGGAAACCGAGGAGGCCCGGCGGGTCGGGCCGGGTAACGACGCGGACCACCTTCAGGGCGACGTTGTAGGCGAACAGGGGCGCGAGGAGGCTCGCGAGGTAGATCCAATCCCCACGCGTCAGGAGGCTATTGAGGCGCTTCACGACGCCCACGTGCCCTGGTTAGCCGCCACAAATGCGGCAGAGTTTAACAAAGTTTTCACGCGATCCTGCCCTTGTCCTGCGCGCGGAAAACCGATGATTGACCGGCGCCGCAACGGGTAATATTGTACGGACGGTGTGGGTGAGGTGGAAAGGGAACCCCTGCGAACGATGCGCAAGTCGGGGCCCGGTCCCGGAGACCGGCCGAAGCGGGTTTGCCTCACGTTTTTTGCGTAGCCCTGTTGCGTAACACGAGGGAAGGGAGAACGATGGCCGAAGAGACCGAAATCCGTACCTACGAGCCGCCGGAGGAGTTCGTCCGGCGGGCCAACGTCAACGACGCCTCGGTGTACGACGAGGCGGAGAAGGACCACGAAGGCTTCTGGGAGGAGAGGGCCAGGCAGCTCCACTGGTTCAAGGAGTGGGACCGGGTCCTTGATTGGGACCCGCCCGAGGCCCAGTGGTTCGTTGGCGGCAAGCTGAACGTCGCCTACAACTGCCTGGACTACCAGGTGGAACAGGGCCGGGGGGACAAGGCCGCCCTCGTCTGGGAGTCCGACGAGCCGGGCGGTGGCAAATCCTACTCCTACTCAGAGCTCACGGCCGAGGTCAAGAAGTTCGCCAACGTGCTCAAGGGGCTAGGGGTGGAGAAGGGGGACCCCGTCTCCATCTACCTGCCCATGATCCCCGAGCTCGCCATCGCCATGCTGGCCTGCGCCCGCATCGGCGCCCCGCACTCGGTCGTCTTCGGCGCCTTCTCGGCCGACTCCCTGCGCGACCGGATCAACGACTGCGAGGCGAAGGTCCTCGTTACCGCCGACGCGGCCCCCCGCGGCGGCCGCAAGACCCCCCTAAAGAAGAACGCCGACGAGGCGCTCCGGGACACCCCGAGCATCGAGAGCACGGTCGTGGTGCGTCGCACCGGGGACGAGGTCGAGTTTACCGAGGGCCGCGACAACTGGTACGACGAGCTCGTGCAGGAGGCGGACGCCGAGTGCCCGGCCGAGGAGATGGACTCCGAGGACATCCTCTACATCCTCTACTCGTCCGGCTCGACGGGCAAGCCCAAGGGCATCGTTCACACCTCCGGTGGCTACCTCACGCACGTCAAGGCCACAACGAGCTGGGTGCTGGACGTAAAGGACGACGACCTCTTCTGGTGCACGGCCGACGTCGGCTGGGTGACGGGGCACTCCTACCTCGTCTACGGGCCGCTCTCCAACGGGGCGACGAGCCTGATGTTCGAGGGCACCCCCTCTTACCCTAAGGCCGACCGCTTCTGGGACATAATAGAGCGGCACGGGGTCAACGTGCTCTACACCGCGCCCACCGTAATCCGGGCGTTCATGAAGGGCGGCACCGAGGACCTCGAAAAGCACGACCTTTCGAGCCTACGCCTGCTCGGAACGGTCGGCGAGCCGATCAACCCCAGGGCCTGGGAGTGGTACCACGAGCACGTCGGCGGGGGCCGGTGCCCCATCGTCGATACTTGGTGGCAGACGGAGACGGGAGGCATCATGATCTCGCCCCTGCCCGGCCTCGTCGCCGCTAAGCCCGGTAGCGCCACGAGGCCCTTCCCCGGCATCTCCGCCGGCCTCTTCGATGAGGAGGGCAACGAGATCGAGGGCGAGGGTCAGGGCAACCTGGTCATGAAGAGGCCCTGGCCCGGCATGCTACGCACCCTATACAAGGACCCGGCCCGTTACAAGGAGACGTACT
>CADCUZ010000171.1 GCA_902806015.1 uncultured Rubrobacteraceae bacterium | reverse complement strand
CCCTCCCCAAACCTTCCAGCCTTTCGCGCAGCCGCCGTTCGTGCATCTCGGTCTCGCCCTTGTGGTGCTCGATCATCTCCCTGACCTGGGGGTCGTCGGTGGTCAAGATCATGGAGTCGAGCATCTTGAGGTCGTTCTGCTCCATGGCGTGGGCATCCTCGACGTAATCGGCTAGTTTCTCCCTGAGCTTGTCGTCGGCCATGGCTCTCGCACCTCCTGAGCGGGTCGGTGGCTTCTCTGCCCCAGTGCCCCGGCTCGTGGCTTGCCGGTACCAAGTATTTCGTACCCCCGGAGGGGCTCCTCAAACCCGGTATCGACCCCCTTCCGACCACCCGAACTTCTCAGAACCCCCTACGCCCGAAGTTCGCGGAATCTTCCACGCTCGAAGTTCGGAAGACACGCCCTCTTCCACGCGTTCGGCTGTACACGGGCAGTAGGAGGGCCGGGGCGTAGCAGCCCCGGCCCTCCTACGCTTCGGTCGCCCCGCCCGATTCCCTACGCGGGCGGGGGTGTGGTGTGGAAGCTGCGCAGCGCCTTCACGCACTCCCCGTGGTTGTCCACCGTGATCTGCCCGTAGAACGTGAACGGGTACGGGCCCAACTCCTCGGCCAGGGTTCTGCACTGGGCCGCGTAGCCGGCGCCGGTCGGGTCGCCGTCCTCGCCGGTGGCCACGTAGCTGGCGCATCCCCCGCGCGTTGAGGGCGGCTCGCCGGGGAACCCGAAGATCGTGTCGCCCCTCTCGGAGCAAGTTTTCGCGGGGTTGGCCTTGCCTGGCGCCGCCTGGGCCGCGCCCGGCGCCGTCAGGGTTAACGCCGCCATCGTGGCCGCCAGCAGCAGCGCGAGGATCGCCAGGAACGCAGGCTTCGTCTTCGTCGTGGTCGTCACGTCGTCTCCTTCCGGTTCTTCGTCGGTCGCTTGCCTAGTGGCGCCGCAGGCACTCCTGCTCCGGCGGCTTGCTCTCCTCCTGTTGAGCGCGGACTTTGTAGACCTGCCCTGGGTTCTCCACGCCCGGGATGGCGCCGTCCTTGATCAGGCGGTTGACGTCGTCGCGCACCTGGCGGGTTCCGAGGTATGCCGAGCACTCGCCCATATTGCTGCCACCGGCCTCCCACACGGTGGTGGCTGGGTCGGCCGGGGCGCCGAGGGCGGGACCCGCGGTCACGGCCAGCAGCGCCGAGCAGGCGACGACGGCGAGGATTCTTGCTGTTGCTCCCAAGCGCATCCTTTCTCTCTCGTGGGTATCTGGACAGGCGGAAATATAGCCGGGGGCGGTCCGGGTCGCATACGCCATATGGACTATCTTTTGGCCTCGGAGCGAACTCCCCGGAAGCCACCTCGGGCCGAAATTCGGAGAACGACTTTGGCACGAGCTTTAGAGTACGACCCTTTCACGCAGCCCGACAAGTAAGGCGCCTCCGCCCCCCTCCCCGCGGTAGTGAGAGCTCCTGTGCCGCCGGGCGCGCCGGGGCCGTGGTACGCGGAAGGCGCCCAGGGACGGCCCCTATCCCCGGTCGCCGTCCCAGAGACGGGGCAACGGCACCCTGAGGCGCACCCGCGTGCCCGCGCCCGGCTCGCTGTCCACCTCCAGCGTCCCTTCCAGGGCGGCGGCCCTCTCCCGCATGCTCTTCAGCCCCACCCCGCTCGGTCCCCCGGGGACGAAGCCGCGTCCGTCGTCTAAGACCTCCGCCACCAACTCTGACTCCCCGACGCTCACCAGCACGCGCGTTGCCGCCGAGTGCCGCCGGGCGTTGGACAACGCCTCCCGCAGGACGCGCAGCACCTCCACCCCTGCCTCTCCCGGGGACGCTTCCGGCAGGCCGCCGCCGACGGCCAGGCGCACCTCATAGCCGGGGGACATCTGGCGGCTCTCCTCCACCAGCGCCTCCAAGAGTCCGGTCAGCGACTTGCCCATCTCCCCGCCGAGACGCAGGTCGTAGACGGCGGCCCGCAGGCGCCGCTCCGTGCTCTTCAGGGCCTCGATCTCGTCGGTGAGCCTCCCTTCCAGGTCCGGGTTGCTGTTGAGCATCCGGACGACCTGGGCCTCCAAGAGGGCGTAGGTGAGGTCCTGGAGCGCCCCGTCGTGGAGGTCGCGGGCCATACGGGCGCGCTCGCCCTCCCTGATCTCCCGCAGGGCCGCCTCCGCGCGCTTGCGCTCGGTTATGTCGCGCACAAGGGCGCACACCACCTCCCGGCCGCCGGGGCGAATCACGCTCGCGGTGACCTCCACGTCCACCAGGGAGCCGTCCCTGCGGCGGTACCTGCGCTCGCCCACGGGGCGGTGCCCCGATTCGAGGGTGCGCCGGAGGGTCTCGTCCACCTGCTCCTGGGGCAGCCCGACCAGGTCGTAGAGTTCCATCCCCTCGAGCTCTTCGCCCGAGTAGCCGAGCATCCTCTGCAGAGAGGGATTTGTCTCGGTGATCCGTCTGGTGGCGGCGTCGAGCAGGTAGAGCCCCTCGGCGGACTGCTCGACGACCGCCCTGTGGCGCTGCTCGCTCTCCCGCAGGGTCTCCTCAGCCAGCTTGCGTCCGAAGATGTCCTCGATGACGCTGATGAAGTAGTCGGGCTCGCCGCGGTCCCCGCGGACCAGGGAGACGGTCAGGTTCACCCAGACGACGGGGCCGTCCTTGCGGAAGTAGCGCTTCTCCATCGAGTACGTCCCGATCTCCCCGGCCAGCAGCCACCGGAGCTGATCCAGGTCCGCCCCCAGGTCTTCCGGGTGGGTGATGTCCTGGAAGGTCTTGCCGAGCAGCTCCTCCCGGGGGTAGCCGACGATCTCGCAGAGCTTCCGGTTCACCCTGAGCCATCCGCCGTCCATGCCGACGTGGGCCATGCCGACCGCGGCCTGCTCGAAGGTGGCCCGGAAGCGTTCTTCGCTCCGCCCCAGCCCGTCGAGAGCCGCCTCGATCTGCGCGGTGCGCCGCGCCACCTCCCCCTCGAGGCCCTCGTTGAGGCCCCGCAACTCGTCCTCCAGCCGCCTGCGCCCGGTCACGTCCCGGCTGACGCAGACCACGCCCCCGACCTCCGGGTCGTCGAGCAGGACGTTGAGGGTGGTCTCCAGGTAGCGCCAGGAGCCGTCCCTGTGGCGGTAGCGCGCCTCCACGGGCCCGAATGGCCCGGAGGTCACTCGGATCCCCTCGATCACGTCCCGCACGTACCCGGCGAGGTCGTCGGGGTGCACGAGATCGGAGACGGTAGTCCCGACGAGCTCCTCCGGGGCGTACCCAAGCACGTCCTCAACCGAGGGACTGACGTACAGGAAGGCGTTCTCGGCGCTGCACAGCGAGACGACGTCGAGCGCGTTGTCCAAGAGCGCGCCGTGCCTGCGCTCCGCTCGGAGCACGCGTTCGCGGGCGTCCACGGTGTGATGATCTTCGATCGTTCCCTCCTTTGAGCCTTCAAATTATACCCCTCGGGGCAAACCTCGCCAGTAACCAAACGACCTATAGGCGGAGCCTGGATGGCGGGAAAAGCACCCGGGCAGGTCTTCTCCCCTACACCGACGGCCGTCCAGGCTACCATCCGATGGAACGGTTCCCGCCGTGCCTGCAACGGCGATAGGCCAAGGGGTTGCCGGGTCAGTCTAAGGGGACGGGCGCCGTGCGACCCGGAGCCGTGCCGAGGGGGCCGGGACCGGCGCCGGCGGTGCCGCTAAGGGACCGCCGGCGCCCGGTCCCGTTGGTCCTGCGGCCGACGGCTACCTGACGGTGAAATACCAGGACTTGGCGCGCACGTTCTTGGCCGCGTCGGTGGCGACTATCCTCACCGTCCGCTTGCCCCTGGCGAGCCTCGGCGAGTCGTAGCGCAGCACGTCGGTCGCGGCGTTGTAGCCGTACCCCGTCGGGGAGATCCGCTTGCCGTCGACGTAGAGCCTTACATCGGCCTTCTGCAGGTCCGTG
>CADCUZ010000170.1 GCA_902806015.1 uncultured Rubrobacteraceae bacterium | reverse complement strand
GGACGAGAAAGGTGGCGTCCTCTATCCCCTTGGTCAACCCGATTCCTCCCTAGGCTACGACTACAAAGACGCTCGGTCGACTTTCAGGGCAGGATGATATGCGATCGTTCCTGCGGATTAGTTGCAGTTTTGTAAACTCCGCGCTAAATCTGGGTTAAACGGGCTTCGGGTATAGCTACTCACTCCCACTCGATGGTTCCGGGCGGTTTGCTCGTGATATCCAGCGCCACCCGGTTCACCCCTGCCACCTCGTTGATGATGCGGTTGGAGATCTTCTCTAGCTTCATCATCCCGCTCGCTCCTCTGGGCAAGGATCTTCCCATACGGTCCTTCCGCCTCTCCCCCATTCCAGGAACGTTGCTTTCTCTGCTACCTATACAGGCGGCGACCACACGGCTATCGGGGACGTGCCAGTCCCGCTGCGCCTGATCGAGCGGATGGCCGAAGGAGCTTGTCGGACGAAAAGTCTGCAGTAGCCCGGTGGAGTACCGAACCGCCGTGTTGCAGAGAGTCGAGGGAACTGCCACCAGCCCTTGCCTGATGAGAAGATTCCTCCGGAGAAAACCCGCAAACTACCGTCCCGAGTGTCGTCGGTGGGCGTGGACGGCTCGTCTGCGGTGATTTCCCTCGACCACAATAGCCTGCGCGGCCTCGAGGACCGCTTTTTGGCTATTCAACACGGCCTGACGGACCTCGCTACGCTAGAGTAGCCGGACGAAAACTACCCAACTTTTGTGCTGACTGCGGTTCGGGGCAGGAGGCCAATAGAACGACACACGCCGCCCTCTTCTTTGAGCTCTTACCAACTCTACTGCGATATTATCCGCGCCGACGCGACCACGGAAGGCCAAGCTGAGCGCCTGGGGATTTTTAGACCTATATGCCCAGGTGCTCAAATACTCGATGCCGGTTGCGGGCCGGGACGCGACAGCCGTGCCTTCCTCGAAAGGGGGTACGAGGTAACGGCCTTGGACGCTTCCGAGGCCATGGTAGAACTGGCCTCCCGTCACTTCGGCCGTCGGGTGCTCCACATGTCGTTCGACCAAGTGCGGTTCCGAGAAGAATTCGATGGGGTCTGGGTGTGTATCCTTGCTGCACGTACCCAGGCAGAGTACCGCCAAGGTGCTAGAACGGCTTGTTATCGCGCTGAAGGTGGATGGGATGATGCACGCATCGTTCAAGTACGGCGAAGAAGAAGTTGTTCGCAATGGTCGCCTGTTCAGCGATTGCAGTGAGGACAGCTTTCGGCGGCTGCTAGAAGCCGGGCCCAAGATGGCATCGGCCAGGCCCTGGATAACCACGGACCTCCGTCCAGAGTGCACCGCTACGGTTTGGCTCAACGTGCTTCTCAGGAAGCAAGGAGGGTAGAAGCCTACCATGGACATAGTACTAGTTTCGGATCACACTGCTCGCACTTTTTAGCAGCGTGGTGAGGAGCGCAGCGAATCGCGAGGCACCCTACAGCGACGGTCGAAAGTATTGAACCGGACGCGGTCGCATGCCGGGCTTCCGGCATTGCTTCTAGCAATGCGAGTACTGTGAGCCGGTTCAATCTTTATGACGAACGCTGTAGAGCATTCCGCAGACGCGCAGACCGGGACCCCTGGGGAGCTGCGAGAGGCCTGCCCCTCGGGCTGCGTGGTCCGGTGCCGCGACCGGTCAGCAGGGTGCGGAAGCCTAGCCATAGGGGCTGGGGGGTTTTTGGACCTACGTGCCGATGTACTCCAAGATCACGGTGTCGCCGTCTATCATGAGGTGCTTGCGCCTGAGCGTCGCGATGCCGTAGGTCTTGTTCTTCTTGGCGTAGCGCTCCTCGCCGGCCCGCAAGTACGCCGCGTTCATCACGCGCGTCATACACACGGGCACCTTCTCCCAGTCGAGCCTCTCGCGGCGGAGGTGCGCGCTCCGTCAGGCACCGTATCTCGGGGAGCCTGACGGCGAAGTGCCGGACGCGGTCGAACTTCTCCCGCTCCTTGCGCTCCCGGTACTTCTCGCGGTAACGGTACTGGGGCCGCCCCGCAGAGTCGTAGCCCACCGCCTGCACCTTGGCGAACGGTCTTCCTCGCTATGTGGGCCTCCTAGGCCGGTAACACCCTCGGGTCCTCTATCCTCTGCAGCACCCGCTCCTCGCACGGCCTCCCCTATGCCGGGGTAGCGGCAGAAGAACCCGTCCTCCTTCGACCCCGGGCGGTGGATGCCAGTCTCGAACAAAGCGTGCTTGCCCATGCCGGCAATTATCCGGTCAAACCGAGGGCCGACTGAGCCAACGTTCACGAAAGCCGGCCACAGGAAGCTGCCGGTTAAAGCTACGTCGTTCGGTCTATCTCGGCGTGGTAGCGGCTGCCTAGGCGCCCACCGAGAAAGCCGCCGAGCAGGGCCAGCAGCAGGGCGCCGGCCACGACCGCGAGCCCGACCACACCCGAGCGCGAGAGGTCGCCCACCGTGGAAGAGGCGCTGTCCACGAAGCCGCCGATGGCGCCTGCAGCGCCTGCGGGCAGGAGGCCGCTAAGGACCCCGGCCGCCAGGGCGAGCAGTATCAGGGTGAGGAACGTCCACACCAGCAGCATGGCCCCGTTGCGCCCACCGTCGAAGCGCGCCAACCGTCCCGAGACGTAACCCCCGAAAAAGTAGGTAAGGAAGATCAGGAGGCCCAGTAACACGAGCCCCGTGATGGCGGCCGTCCCGAGCGCGCCGGAGAGGTTCGGCGAGAGGCCGAGGGGACCGAGCACGACCCCGGCGATGGCACCCAAGACTGTCCCGGCCACCGCCGCGAAGACGAACCCGAGAAGGCTCGCGAGCCAATCAACGCCGCCGTACATGTTGCGCAGCCGGTCTTCCCGGTCCTCCGCGGCCTCGAAGTAGCCCCGCGGGTAGGGCGTCGCCTCCGCCGTGGTGTCCGGGTAGCCCGGCGTCCGGATGACGCGCGTCTGCTTGTTCCCGTTGGCTTCCGGTGAATTCTGGGGCACTCGGCGGGTCTCCGCCGCGGCGCCCCCTTCGTCGGCCCGGCCTCTCGGCTCCCCGCGACCGCCCCCCGGGCGGTCCTCACCGATCGGAACCCTGCGGGTCCGCTCGGCGTCCGCGTCGTCCCCGAGCGGCCCCGTTCTGCGGTGGTCTTCGGGTCTTCTCTCCGTCATCTCTCCCCCTTCACAACCTTCATAGGGTTAACCCTCCCAACGGGCCTCGCCGGACTTGAACGATTCTACCCCGGGCGCCCTCGCGTCGCGCGGAGCGGGCTTCCGACCGCGTCTGGACCGCCGGTTTGTACACCCGGCCAGGGATTTCGCCCCCGGCAGGGGCCTGGCTTGTACGCCGGGCCATATGCAACCGGCGCGGGCGGTTCTTATCATGAGCCACACGGCCGGGAGCGTTCCGCCCCCGGGGCACAGTATAGATCGAGAGGCGCTGGGAGGTAAGCGTGGCGACGATGGGCAAGCAGGACGTTTTGCAACAGGCCAAGGACGCAAACGTCCAGTTCATCAGGATGTGGTTCACGGACGTGCTGGGCACGCTAAAGAGTTTCGCGATCACCGCGGAGGAGCTCGAGGATGCCCTCGACGGCGGGATGGGCTTCGACGGGTCTTCGATCACGGGCTACCAGGATATCGAGGAGTCGGACATGATCGCCATGCCCGATCCCTCGACCTTCCAGATCATCCCGTGGAGTCCGCAGGAGGAGCCGACGGCCCGCATGATCTGCGATGTGCAGACGACGGACGGCGATCCCTACGTCGGCGACCCGCGCCACATCCTGCGCCGGGCACTGGAGCGGGCGAACGAGATGGGATTCGACAAGTTCTACTGCGGCCCGGAACTCGAGTTTTTCTACTTCAAGGACTCCAAGGGGACGGAGCCCCTCGACTACGGTGGCTACTTCGACCTGACGACCCTAGATGCGGCCACCGCGCTTAGGCGCGAGACGGTCCAGTCGCTGCAGCAACTCGGCATCAAGGTCGAGTACTCGCACCACGAGGTCGCCATCTCCCAGCACGAGATCGACCTCCGCTTTGACGACGCGCTGACGATGGCAGATAAGGTGATGACCTACAAGACGGTCGTCAAGGAGGTCGCCACCCGCCACGGCGTCTACGCCACGTTCATGCCTAAGCCGCTTAAGGACCAGAACGGCTCGGGCATGCACACCCACCAAAGCCTCTTCGCGAACGGCAAGAACGCCTTCTTCGACGCGAACAGCGAGCATTACCTCTCGGACGAGGCGAAGGCGTTTATCGCGGGCCAGTTGCACCACGCGCGGGAGCTCTCGATCATCTTCGCCCAGCACGTGAACTCTTACAAGCGCCTGGTCCCAGGCTACGAGGCCCCGGTCTACATCGCCTGGAGCCGCCGCAACCGCTCGGCCCTGGTGCGGGTGCCGGCCTTCCACCCTGGCGAGGAGAAGGCCACCCGCATGGAGCTTCGCTGCCCGGATCCTTCGGCCAACATCTACCTGTGCTTCGCGACGCTCCTGCATGCCGGCCTCGAAGGCATCGAGAAGGGTTACGAGTTGCCGGAGCCGATGGAGCGAAACCTATACCACCTCACGGCCGAGGAGCGCGAAAAGATGGGCATCCAGTCCCTGCCCGCCGACCTCGGAGAGGCGATCAAGGAGGCCGAGAACTCCGAGCTCCTGCACAAGGCGCTCGGCGAGCACACCTACACCCGCCTCCTCCAGCTCAAGCGCGAGGAGTTCGAGGCCTACCGCGTGCAAGTGACACCGTACGAGATCGAGAAATTCCTGCCTGTCTTGTAGCTGTTGATAACAGGCTCTCCGACAGGGACGCGGCCTTGTCGCGGCGCCCCTGTCCCTTTTTCTTGACCCGCCATAACGTCTGATCCGGCCGGCGGTGCGGCAAACGAACTCCCGACCCACGACGCCTGGGGACAGCAAGGTGAAGCGGGGAATGTCGACGCGGGGCGCGCGTTCCGAGAGGCGTTGTGGACGGATACCGGATAGGTTTACAGGCGGCCTCAACGGGGCGACCCGACAAGGGCCGCGCACGCCGTGGTGCCCTTGTCGGTCGAGGAGTTGGCGCGGGACGCCGCCGCCGGCGTCGCCAAGGGGGCCCGCGCGTACACCTTCACCACGGAACTCGGAGGGACGTGAACGGCTAGGCACGGATGTGGTCGTCCAGGCAGTTACGAAGGTGCGCGACGCGTGCGGCGTGCCCGTCGGCGTTTCGACCGGGGCCTGGATCGAGCCAGACCTAGAACGCCGTCTTGGGCTCGTGCGTGCCTGGCGCGTCCCGGACCACGCGCCTGTCAACCTGTCAGAGCCGGGCGCGGCGGAGATCATGGGGGCCTTCATCCGGGCCGGGGTCGGCCTCGAGGCGGGCGTTTGGACCGTCGAGGACGTCAAGCGGCTCGCGGCGTCCGGGTTGGGAGGACGGGTCACCCGGATCCTGGTCGAGCCCTTGCAGGTCGGCGCCGACGCCGCGATCGGCCTGGCGATAGGTTTCACGGGGCGCTGAAGGCCCTCGGCCTTGTGGCCCCGCGGCCGCGGCACGGCGACGGAGAGGCCGCGTGGTTACTCCTTGCCGATGCGGTCCGCCGGGACCTCGACACCCGCGTCGACCACTAGGATTCGTTGCGCGAGCCAGGCGGCGCGCGAACGTCGGGCAACGAGTCGCTCGTTCGCGCCGCCCGCAAGCTGGGCGCCGGCACCTACTAGAGCCGGGCATCGTTCGAGGGTCCGCGCAATGCCGGCGGCGGGCGTGCTGGGCCCGTCGAAGTTAACGAAAGATTCCCGCGCCGTTCTCGCAACGGGCAAGTATTGTGAGGGAGTCGCTCCTCGGCGACCTCAAGCCGGACCCGGACCTCGCGCGTGCCAACTTTCCTAGGCGGGCGTTTTCCCGCCCGCGTCCTCAGCCACCGCCGTTCTCTGCTGGCCTTCCGGTAAGACGCAACACCTCGGGGAGCAAGGCCCGCGTCGTACTCAGGGCTTCTCCGCCGTAGACGGTCTCGTTGCCGGACCAGTCCCCGAAAAAGCCCCCGGCCTCGCGCAAGATCGGGGGGAACGGCCCGGCGTCCCAGGGGCTCACGGCGGGGTCGAGCATGAGGTCGGCCCGGCCGGTGGCGACGAGGATGTGGCCGTAGGCGTCGGACCAGCCCCTCGCGTCGCCCACGACTGAGAGTATGCGACCCCACTCCCTCGCCCGGCCGTATCTCTCGAAGCCTTTGGCGTCGGTGAAGCACGTAAGGCCGTCGCCTAGTCTTTGCGTGGCGGAGACTCGGACGCGGCGGCCGTTGGAGAAGCAGCCCTCGCCGGTGGCGGCGCAGACCATCTCGTCGAGGGCGGGGAAGTAGGCGGCGCCGACCTCACAGACGCCCCCTATCTCGAGCCCGATCAAGACCCCGTAGAGCGGCACGCCCCGCACGAACGCCTTGGTGCCGTCTATGGGGTCCACGATCCAGCGGTGGTCCCGGCCGCCTCCGTCCCTGGCGCCGAACTCTTCTCCCACGATGGAGTGCGCGGGATAGCGGCCGGAGATCCTGGCGCGGACGAGCTTCTCGGCCTCCCGGTCGGCCGCAGTGACGGGCGTATCGTCGTTCTTGAACTCGGGCCTCGCCGCCTCGGTCCTGAAGTAGCCCAGCGTGAGTCGTCCCGCCTCGTAGGCGGTCTGGACGGCGAAATCCAGGTAAGGACGCAAACCCACCCCGCCACCTTAGCACCCAACCGGCCACGCCACCCGCCCGGCCTACAGCATCCGGAGAACCCCGGCCGTCCGGGGCGCGAGGTCGGGGCACGCGTCGAGCTCCTCCCCGAGGCGCGCAAGGTCCGCGGGCTCGTCCACGTCGCGCCACGGAACGCCCTCGTAAACCGAGAGGCCGGCCTCGTCCGCCCTCCGCTGCGTCTGCCCGTGGACCGCCGGCGTGGACCACCCGACCCCGGAGAAGACCGCCTCGTAGAGCCCGCCCAAACCAAGCAGGACGTAGCCGCCATCCGTACTAGGTACTATCGATAAATCGTGCGTGTTTGGGGAGTCCGCGGCCGTCGCTATTGCTTGTGGCGGCAGAGTCGGGGCATCGGTGCCAACGATGAGGACGGGGTCGGGGTCTCGGTCGAAGAGGGCGCGGGCGCCGGCGAGCATTTTGCGTCCGAGGTCGCCCTCCGGTTGCGGGAGGAGGGGGACCTCGTTGGGCAGGAGGTTTCGGATCAGGTGCAGCCGGTGCGGGGGCGCGCCGGCGACGGTCGTCGGGGCGAGGGCGCGGGCCTTGCGGCCGGTATCCTCGATCAGGGCCGCCTGGAACCGGGCGGCGTCCTCGGGCGGGAGATGCAGGCGGGTCTTGACGGTCCCGGGTATCGGGAAGGCGGGTCTTGACGGTCCCGGGTATCGGGGCCTTCGCCACGACGAGGAGGCGGAAGCTCAACCCCTTGACGTCCGGTAGAAGCGGGCCAGGCGCCAGGGTGTCACGCCGAGGGCAAAGGCGGCCTGCATGAAGCCCCAGAGAAGGACGGTCTTGACCTGCCGGCCCCTCCAGCGGCGGGAAGCGCCGACCATCGGCCCGGGCAGGTAGGCAGTCCGTCCCGTGGCCTCCATCCGGCGCACGAAGACTACATCCTCCATCACCGGTATGTACGGGAACCCGCCGCAAGCCTCGTAGACATCCCTTCGCACGAAGACCCCAGAGTCCCCGTAGTAGCGCGGCAATCGGCGGTAGAGCGGGGCGAGCAGCTCCAACCAACTGCCGAGAAGACCACTCCCAGGGTAGCGCAGCCGGAAGTTTCCCCCGACGAAACCCGCCTTCAGGGCGCCCGAGATCTGGTCCGCCACGTCGGGCGGCGGCAGCACGTCCGCGTGCAGAAAGAGCAGCACATCGCCCGACGCGGCCTCCGCCCCCGCCCTGAGTTGGGGGCCGCGGCCGGGCTCGCTCGGGAGGACCCTGGCCGGCGGCCGGACCGCACCCGCGGTCCGGTCCGTCGAACCGCCGTCGGAGACGACGACCTCGTGGATGCTCGGGGTGACGCGCAGGCGTTCCAGGAGGTAGCCGATGGAGGCTTCCTCGTTTAGGGCGGGAATGACTACCGACAGTTCCAAGGCGCCTTTACCGTATAATCCGGGCCGTCGCAGGGCAAGTTTCGAGGCGCCGTCGAGCAGGAGGTGGTTCCGTTTGGTCCGGATCGCTGTAAAGAAGGCCGCGCCAGGGGAGGCGCGGGCCGACCTGCTCGCTGTCGGCCTCCACGCAAGTGAGGAGCCGCCAGACGGTCTGAAGGCCGCGGCCGAACCGGCCCTCTCCAGCGGCGACTTTACCGGGAAATCGGGGCAGGCGACGTTGCTGTACACCGCGGAGGCGCTCCCCTCCGCGCGGCTCCTGCTCGTCGGCCTCGGGGAACGGTCGTCTTTCGGTTCCGAGAAACTGCGTCGCGCCGCCGCCACCGTCTCCCGCAGGGCGCGAACGCTCGAGGCGAGGTCCGTCGCCTTCTCCCTGCCGCCAAGCGCGGATACGGACGTCGGGACAACGGCGCAGGCCGCGGCGGAAGGCGCGATTCTTGGGCTCTACCGCTTCGGCCGGCACAAGACCGACGAGAAGGACGCCGGCGGCGATCCCGAGGATTTCGACCTCCTCATCGGAGGGACCGATAACGAAGCGGGGGCTTCCCGGGGGGCGGAAATCGGCGAGAAGGCGGCGGCCGGGACCGCGCTCGCCCGGGATTTGGCCAACGAGCCGTCGAACACGGCGACGCCGGCGTACCTGGCGAAGCGTGCGGAGGAGATCGGCGCCCGTCACGGCATGACGGTGACCGTCCTGGACCGGGCCGGGATCGAGGAAGAAGGCCTCACAGGGCTGGCCACCGTCGGAAGATCTGCCTCCAACGAACCGCGCTTTATCGTGCTGGAACATCGCAGAGGCGGCGGGGGCAAGCCGGTCGTGATCGTGGGCAAGGCCGTCACCTTCGACTCCGGCGGCATCTCGATAAAACCGACGGCTGGCATGGAGGATATGAAGTTCGACATGAGCGGGGGCGCCGCGGTATTGGGAGCGATGGAGGCCGTTGGCGCCTTAGGCCTTGCGCTCGACGTCGTCGCCCTCGTCCCCGCGACCGAGAACCTGCCGGGGGGCGCCGCCTTCAAGCCCGGCGACGTGCTGACGATGCACAATGGGAAGACCGTCGAGATCCTGACCACCGACGCGGAGGGTCGCCTGCTCCTGGCCGACGCCCTCTCCTACGCCCGCCGCTACGAACCCGCCGCCGTCGTGGACTGCGCCACCCTCACCGGCGCCTGCGTCGTCGCCCTCGGAAGCCACGCCTCCGGCCTCATGGGCAACGACGAGGACCTCGTGGCGGAGGTCCGGGCCGCCGGCGAGGCGGCCGGGGAGCGGGCCTGGCCCCTCCCCCTCTTCGAAGAATACACCGAGCAGATAAAGGGCGACACTGCCGACCTGAAAAACTCGGGTGGGCGCGGGGGCGGAGCCCTTACCGCGGGCGCCCTCCTCAAGGAGTTCGCCGACTTCCCGTGGGCGCACCTGGACATCGCCGGGACCGCCTACGGCAAGAAGGGCAACGCGTACACCACCAAGGGGGCCACCGGCACGCCGGCGCGGCTGTTGGTCGAGTTCTTGATCGGGAGGTCCGGATGATCCTGGAAAAACTTACGGTGGGACCGTTCCAGGAGAACTGCTACATCGTCGGGGACGAGACGTCGGGGATCGGGGTCCTCTTCGACCCCGGCGACGAGGCGGCGCGCATCTCCCTCGCCGTCGAGGGGACGAACCTGGAGGTATCTCGAATCGTCGTGACCCACGCCCACATCGACCACGTCGGGGCAGTTGCCGCGCTCGTTGACGAGTACTCCTGCCCGGTCGTGATGCACGCCGAGGCCGAACCCATGCTCAGGCATCTCCCCAACCAGGCACTGATGATGGGCCTCCGCTTCGGCAAGGTCCCGGCGGTGGACGGGTACATCGAAGACGGAGAGGTCCTGGAGGTCGGGGGCCTGCGGTTCGAGGCGCTCTACACGCCGGGCCACGCCCCGGGCCACCTGGCCTTCTACGCGGCGGACGAGGGGCTGGTGCTCTCCGGGGACGCCCTGTTCGCCGGCAGCGTGGGAAGGGTGGACCTGCCCGGCGGCAGCATGGAGGTCTTGATGCGGAGCATCCGGGAGCGCCTGCTCAACCTGCCGAACGAGACGGTCGTCTACCCGGGGCACGGGCCCGGGACGACCATCGGCGAGGAGCGCATCCACAACCCGTTTTTGGCGGGGGGTTTGCCGTGAGCGAGGGCGTCCAAGGGCACCGGGAGTCCGCGCCGGAGACCATCCGGGTCGCCGTGTTGACCATAAGCGACACCCGCCTACCCGAGACGGACACCGGGGGCGACGTTGCGGAGGAGCTCATGCGCGGGGCGGGCCACGAGGTCGTCGCCCGCGGGATCGTGCGGGACGAGGCCGCAAGCATCCGAAACAACCTCATCGACCTGCTCGCCCGTTCGGACGTTGACGTCGTGGTGACCACGGGCGGGACGGGCATCTCCGCGCGCGATACGACCTACGAGGTGGTTGACCGCATGATCGAGAAAAAGCTCGACGGGTTCGGCGAGCTCTTCCGGATGCTCTCTTACGAGGAGATCGGGGCCGCCGCCGTGTTGAGCCGCGCCGTGGCCGGGGCCGTCGGCGCCAAGCTCATCGCGAGCCTGCCTGGTTCTCGCAACGCCGTCAGGCTCGGCGTGGAAAAGCTGCTCGCCCCAGAGATAGCCCACGTCGTCTTTGAGCTGCGCAAACATCAGGAGAAGGGGTAACGACATGGAACGCGAACCGCTCTCGCCCGAGGCCGACGCGCTCTGGCGCAGGCTATGGGAGATCTGGCAGGACAACGATGAGGACGACGTGATCCTGGGCTCCTCGGAACTCCAGGACCTGGAAGACGAGATCCCGAGCCTCCAGGGCCGCATCAAGACCGCGCTGGCCTACCTCCAGCGCGCCCGCTACGTCCAATACCGCACCGGCGTCGGCGACGAGGGCCTGGAGCCCGTCCTCTACGACGTCTACGAGCCCCGCTAAGGGGTTGACCCGCATGACGTGATAGCCTGTGCTACTGCCGGTGGCGCTTGCCGCGGGCACGGCGGTCTCGATGTAGTTCGGCGTGAGCTCGCGGTTGCGCGGCATCGCGGGCCGCGGCGGCGGTCTCCTTTGTCGTCGGCACAGTCGCGCTCGTCACGCTGACGCTTATACTGAACCATCACGTTCTGCCGGTCTTCGGTGACGTCGCGGGAGCGCCGTGGTGGGTTTGGACCGGAAGGCTTCTGGGCGCGTTCTACGTATTCGCCTCCGTCGTCCTGACGCCGCCGCTCCGGGGCGCGACGACGGTAGCCCTTATCCCGACCGGCCAGGTCCTTGCCTCCATAGCCATCGGCCACTTCCGTGTCGCCATCCAGGAAGCGACCCCGCCTCCTCGGCGCGCTTCTCACGTTGGCCGGCTTCTTCCTGGTCCGGAGGTTCTAGCCGGATGGACAGCATCTGTGTTTTTTGCGGCTCCAGCGCAGGCACGGTCTCGTCCTAGGCGAACGCCGCCCGCCGACCCGACCGGGCGGCCGCCGGGAATTACACCACCCTCGTCCACGGCGGCGGGCCCGTCGGCCTGATGGGCGACGGCCGCCGACGCCGCACTGGAGGGGTTGGGGAAGTGATCGGGGTGATGCCCAAGGCGCTCGTCGAGCGCGAAATAGGCAACATCGGCCTCACGAAACTCCGCGTCGTATCCTCCCTCCATGCACGAGCGCAAGGCCCTGATGTCCGAGCCCTCCGAAGGTTTTATCGCCCTCACCGGTGGCAACGGCTCCCTGGAGGGCCTCTTCGAGGCCTCACCTGGGCGCAGCTCGGCGAGCACGGCAAGGTCTGCGGCCTCCTCAACACGTTCGGCTACTGAGCCCCTACTCGCCGCTTCGAGTGGATGGTGGACAAGGCCTTTTTAGAAGAAGAACATCGAAGGCTGGTCCTAGTGGAAAAGGCCCGTCAGCCCTGCTCGAATGGTGCGACAGCTACAGGCCGCCGACGAACGGCGAGTGGATCGGCGCGACGGAAACGTAGGCCCAAGGTAGGCACGAAAGAAAAGCGGCCAACCAACAAAGCTGTTGGCCGACCGCCGAAAGCCTACCGCTCTAGGTAACGGTGAGCTTGTGCCCCTGCTCCCTGTAACGGACGGCCATGTCCGGGAGAGAGATGGGGTCGTAGTCCTTCGCGTGGCCGGCCTGACCGAAGGCCTCCATGCGGGCCCTGACTACACCTTTCATCGCCTCGCGAGCGGGCTTGAGATAGTAGCGCGGGTCGAATTCGGAAGGGTCCTCGGCGAAGGCCTTGCGGATGGCGCCGGTGGCGGCAAGGCGCAGGTCGGTATCGACGTTGATCTTGCGGACGCCGTGCTTGATCCCTTCCTGAATCTCGCGCACCGGAACCCCGAACGTCGGCCGGATCTCCCCGCCGTACTGGTTGATGGTGTCCACGAGGTCCTTGGGCACGCTGGAGGAACCGTGCATGACGAGGTGCGTGGTCGGAAGCCGCTGGTTGATCTCCTCGATGATGTTCATGGCGAGTACGTCGCGATCCGGCTCGCTGGTGAACTTGTAGGCCCCGTGGCTTGTCCCGATGGCGACCGCCAGGGCGTCCACCCCGGTCCGCTCCACGAACTCGACTGCCTGGTCCGGGTCGGTCAGGTGCACCTCGCCGGAGCCGACGCCGTCCTCGATGCCGCCAAGCGTGCCGAGCTCTCCCTCGACGGTCACCCCGACTTCATGAGCCATCTCGACGACCTCACGCGTCACGCGCACGTTGTACTCGAAGTCGGCCGGCGTCTTGCCGTCGTCCATGAGCGAGCCGTCCATCATGACGCTCGTGAAACCCAGCTCTATGGCGCTCTTGCAGGTCTCGGGCGAGTTGCCGTGGTCCTGGTGGAGGGCCACGGAGATCTCCGGGTACACCTCCGCCGCGGCCTCCATAAGGTGGTAGAGGAAGCGGTCGTTGGCGTACTTCCTGGCGCCCCTGGAGGCCTGGATAATGACCGGCGACTCGGTCTCCCGGGCGGCCTCCATGATCGCTTGTACCTGCTCCAGGTTGTTGACGTTGAAGGCGCCGACGCCGTACCCGCCCTTCGCGGCCTCGTCGAGAAGCTGACGCATCGTTACCAGTGCCATCCGGGTCTTCTCCTCTCGCGTGCTGACAAACCCTGCGGGGCCGCGCCGTAGTTCCTGGCGGACTCCCTCTCGGAAAAGTCCAGTATAGCGGCTTATCCGCATAGAGGGCAAAGAAGAGGCGCTCCGAATGGGCGCCCCTGGTACCTCGTTTTCCCGTGCTCCTTAGGCCGGTTCTACGGAGACGCGGTCCGCCTCGACGACGTAGCGGACGTACCAGTTCGGGCCCATCGTCCAGTAGTCGCCGTAGTTCTCGATGCAGGTCTGGAGCGAGATCATGTCCCGTCCGGGCTGCGGGGCCGAGACGTAGGTCTCGGTCGGGAGAACTTCCTTGAACCCGGTCACCTCGTAGGTGTAGACGGTGCCGTTAGCGTCGTAGAGGTATATCTTTTCACCCAGGCCCAAGTTCGGCAGGTTGTAAAATTGGTGGTCGCTTGCCGTCCCGGGCCATCCCAGCCTGTGCGCCGCGATGTAGGTGTTGGCGTTGTCCTGCCACGGGAACCCGGAAGAGGGGAGCTTTATGGCCCCCGCGTCCATCGCGGCGACGGCCTCGGAGTTTGCGATGTAGTTGTCGTCCAACCCGAGCGCCGGTATGTCCATCCAAAGGTCGTTCGTGGCGGGCGCCGGGATCGGCGGCGGCCCCGCGGCTTGCTTTGCTCCTTGCTGGGCCGTCTCCTGCTCGCGCCCACCTGCGTCGCCAGAGGACTCGGCCTGCGTCTTCCCTTCCCCGGCGGCCTTCTCCTCGACGGCCGGCTCGTCTGCGGACTCCTGCGGCGTCCCCCTACCCTCGGCGACAACCTCAGGCGCCCGGTCCACCTTCGGGGCGGCGACCCTCTTGACGGCGGAGTCTCCTTCGCCGGCGGAGGCCGTCAGGTTCGGGCTGAAAGGGTCCAAGGAGGAGAGCATGATCGCGCCGACCACCACCACGGCCACCGACACCAGCAACGCGAAACCCGCCCACTGACGCCGCTTCCTAAAAACTCGATGGTCAGATCTCTTGCCCAATGCGCCCTCTCCGTCTATCAAACAGGCCAGAATTTTTCGTCTAGACGTCCACCCGCGCGGCATTTTATCAGCGCGGTTCGTAAAGTGGTACCCTCCGACTGAATATTTCTTAACATTTGCTAATTCTACGGGGGATTCTTATGCGCCTTCCGGGCCGTAGTTTTCCGGCGTGGTCAGGTCGGGGCCGTGGGTTAGTATAAGGGACTTGTCCGCAGCTGTTAGCGGGCGTTCTGCGGACCGGGGATGCGGCCGTTTGGAGACGAAGAGGGGCTTGCGGTTGAATACGGAGGCGCTACAGAAGACAAGGGGCGGGATCGGCGAGGCCACGCTGGCGGGCCGGGGGCTCAGGAAGAGCTACGGGGGCTTCGAGGCCGTCAAGGGCGTGGACTTCGAGGTCTACCCTGGGGAGTGCTTCGGGTTTCTCGGGCCCAACGGGGCCGGCAAGACCTCGACGATGAAGATGATCTACGCGGCGGCGGTGCCCACGGGGGGGGAGCTCTCGGTCGTCGGGCTCGACGTGACGCGCCGGGAGCGGGAGGTCAAGCGCCGGATCGGGGTCGTGCCGCAGGAGAACAACCTCGACGAGGGCCTCAAGGTGAAGGAGAACCTGCTCGTCTACGGCCGCTACTTCGATCTTCCGCGCAAGGTCGTGCTGCAGCGGGCGGACGAGTTGCTGGAGTTCGTGCAGCTCACCGAGAAGGCGGATGCGAAGGTCGAGGCGCTCTCGGGCGGGATGAAGCGGCGCCTGCTCATCGCACGCGCCCTCGTTAACGACCCCGACCTCGTTGTGCTCGACGAGCCCACGACCGGGCTCGACCCGCAGGCGCGGCACCTGGTCTGGGACAAGCTGCGCGAGCTCGCCAGGAATGGCAAGACGCTCATCCTTACCACACACTACATGGAGGAGGCGGCCAGGCTCTGCGACCGGCTGGTCATCATGGAGGGTGGGGACATCATCGCCCGTGGGTCGCCGGCGGCGCTCGTAGAGCAGCACGTCAGCCCGCAGGCGCTGGAATTTCGGTCCGACCCGGCCTCGCTGGCGGCGCTGCGTCCGATATTGGAGAGGGCCGCCGACAGCGTCGAGGAGGGCGGGAGCGTCGAGGCGTTGCTCGCCTTCACACGGGACGCGCACGCCGTCATGGAGCGGGTGCACGAATCAGGGGTGCGAATCGAGAACATTGTGCACCGGGAGGCGGGGCTCGAGGACGTCTTCATGCGGTTAACCGGAAGGAGGCTGACCGACCGATGATAGGTGGAATCAAGGTTCCCTCGCCGCGCGGGGCGTTCCGCGTCTGGCAGCGCAACTTGACCATCTTCCGCAAGTACTGGAAGAGCATCATGTTTCCCAACTTCGTAGAACCGCTCTTGTACCTCGGCGCCCTTGGCCTGGGGCTCGGGACATTCATCCGCCAGGGCGGCATAAACGGGCAGGACTACGTGGCGTTTATCGCGCCGGGTCTGCTCGCGAGCAACGCCATGTTCGCCGCATCCTTCGAGAGCACCTTCGACACCTTCGTGAAACTGAGGTTCGACAAGGTCTACGACGCGATCATCACCACGCCCGTCAACGCCGAGGACGTGGTCGCCGGCGAATACCTGTGGGCCGGCACCAGGAGCGCCCTTTACGGGACGGCGTTCCTGCTCGTGCTGGTCGCGCTCGGGCTGGTGAGCTCGCCTTGGGCCGTGCTCATACCGCCGGCATTGCTCGTCATCGGGATCATGTTCAGCGTCATGGGGACGCTCTTCACGAGCCTCATCCACCAGATAGACTACTTCTCGTACTACTTCACGCTCGTCATCACGCCGCTCTTCCTGGTGTCTGGGATCTTCTTCCCAATCGACGACTTCCCGGCGCCGGTGCCGCAGGTGGCTTGGTTCACGCCGCTCTACCACGCTGTCAACGTCTGCCGCGGGCTCGCCTCGGGGCCTTCGCCCGCCGTCCTGGTGGACGTCGCCTGGATACTCGTCTTCACGGGGGTGTTGGCGCTCGTGCCGATCCAAATAATGCGCCGGCGCCTGGTCAGCTAGACGACGGCTTCTGCTACGATTATCGGATGGAGGCCGAGCAGTTCACCGTGCGCCTTGCGGACGCCGAGGACGACCCGGCGATAGCCGCCCTCGTGGTAGAGGGCTTTCTGGAGAAGTTTCGGCCCATCTTCGGCGCCCGGATGGACCGTTCCCTGCGGGTCATGGAGAAATGGGTTACCCTCGAGCACGCCTCCGGCGGGGTCACCTCGCTCGTCACCGAGGGCTACTCCCCGTCGGAGCTCGCCGGCAGCGTAGGCGTGAGGACCGCCCCGTCACGGGAGGACGTCCTGGCTTGCGGGCTCTGGCGCTCGTTGACCCGCAACCTGGGCTTCCCCCGCGCCATGTGGGCGACGACCCTACTCTCCTACCCCCGTTACTCGCACACCTCTTCCGAGGCATACGTCGAGCGCCTCGTGGTCTCCCCCTCCTTCCAACGGCGGGGAATAGCCCGCGGCCTGCTCTCCGCTGCCGAGAAGCTGGCCAGGGAGGCCGGCAAGGAGACCGTGGGCCTGCACGTCAGCGGCAACAACCTCGCCGCCTTACGCCTCTACGAGGCCGAAGGCTACCGCCAAGCGGGCCGCCAGAGATCCTTTTTGACCGGCTACTTTCTGGACGCCAGGGAGTGGCTGTTCTTGCAGAAGACCCTGTAGTAGGGCCGTCGGCTTTCCGCGATGGGCCCAAAGCAGATACGCGAAGCGGGGGCCGGGGGCCCGAACCCTGCGAACCGTCCTAGAGCCGGGATGGTCCGTTGGGACTGTGTGGCCCTTCATCTTCTGGAAGGCGGGGACGCGCCTCCCGGCGGGGCTCCGGCCAGTCGAAGAGGTCGGCCGGTAACTCCGGGATGGGATCGTCGGGAGAGGTCGCGCGCCGCCGCCTGTTCTTGAAGCGGTCCCGGGGCGCCTCCGGAGGCGCCTGCGGCTCCTCCCTGTTGGTGGCCCGGTAGATCCCCTCCCGCTTGCGGTGGACCTTCGGGCCCTCGTCCATGGTGGGCTCTTCCGGAACCGGGTACTCCCGGGTGAGGTCGGTGGTATCGTCGGCGGCACCCTCCCCGCCGTGCGGGGGGGCGCCCGGTTCGGGGTCCCCGCCGGGTTCGGTCTCTTCGCCCACTTCAGCGGTTGGCCGCGAGGGTTCGGCGTGATCGAGGTAGCGGGCGTCGCCGGTCAGGAAGGCCAGCACCTGCGCGCTGAACTCCGTCGGGCGTTCGATCATGGGCGCGTGGCCGCACCCGTCCATCAGGCAGATCTCCGCCCGCTGCACGCTCCCGGCCCAGGCGCCGACGGAGTGGGGGTCCACGATCTGGTCCTTCTCGCCCGAGACGACGAGCATCGGCACCTTGATGATCCCGGCTTGCCGCACGAGCCGGCCGCGCGCGATCTCGCGGCGCGATATTCCTAAAGTGCGGGCCGCCGCCGCGGGCGTGGACTTCCCGGCGTCGTCCACGAGCTCGTCGGTGAGGTCATCTGGGTCGGCGACGAAGGGTCGCATCCATAACCTTCGGACCGGCCGCGCCGCCCGCCCGAGGGCGTAGAAAAGCGGCCCCACCACTGGCAACGTCGCGAGCCAGAGCGGGGTGGGGAGGTCGATCTGGTCTTCGTCCGCCGGCGAGGAGATGAGCACCACGCGCCCGACGAGGTCCGGGTGGTCCGCCGCGAACTTGACGGCCATGTTGCCGCCGAGGTCGTGGCCTATGATGCTCGCCTGGGTCAGCCCGAAGTGCGCGCAGAACGCGTAGAGCAGCCTGCTGCCGTTGCGCACCCCGTACCCGGAGAGCGGCTTGTCCGACTCCCCGAAGCCGACGAGGTCGAGGCTGTATACGGTAAAGCGCTGGGCCAGCCTGCTCGCCAGCGGCTCCCAAACACGCGAGGATGAGAGCCAGCCGTGCACCAGGACCACCGGAGGCCCCCCGCCGATAACGTTGTAGCGGACCCACGACCCGTCGAGCTCCAGAAATTCCGTGTCGCGGGCGCTCTCCACCTCGTAGGTGGCCCGACCCAGCGCCAGCGACGCGGCGCCCACTACCAACACCAACAGAAACAGAACTATCAAGACGGTACTCATACGGGCAATAATAACCTAAATGCCCGCCCCCCGGCACGAGGGCGAGACGCGGTTCTAGGTGCCCCAACGGCTGCCGACTACCCGCCGGATGACGAACGAGGCCACTATCGTCGAGACGAGCGAGAAAGTCGCCTGGAGCAACGCCTCCTTGGCGTCGTCGCGCACGCCGCGCACCTCGGGCTCCTGGATAAACCTCTCGGCCAGCCGGCTCGCCAGCACGAACGCTATGGCCGTTGAAAGGATGGAGATAAGACGCTTCTGGGTGTCGTCGTTCACGGCTCTGTGCCTCCCCGTCGCTCGCCTACAAACCGCCCCCTATGGGCGTGATGACGGTTCTACCCAATTAGGCTTGCGTCTACCCTAGCAGGGCCGCCTTCCCGTCGTAGCCGTAGAGGCGGCACAGTTGCGAGCGCAAGACACCACGAACGGAGAGCCCCGCGTGGCAATCGATGCAAAAAAGGACCTCCTCCGGGCGGCCCGGGTGAAGGTCGTGTTCCGTCATAAAGTCAAGAAGCTCCGAATAGCGGTTCCCGATCTGATCCACGAACTCGGAGAAGGAAATCTTGCCTGAGATCAAGCGCTCGCACGCCTCGCAAGCGTCGAGTTTTCCCAGACGCCGGTTGGTATGCCTGACTATGAGCCCGGGAATGATGTCTCCGGCCCCCGCTTCCTCCGTTATCACTCTTTCCCTTTCTAGCCCCGGAAGGGGCGATTCCCCGTTCCACTGCCAAAACCCCTCGCACCGCCGACGCCCCATACGACGACGGTCCGTGCAGTCTACGTTCGGCGACCCGTTTTGTAAAGCGCCGCCCGACGGTGGAGGGCCATGCCACGAACGGGGACCCTTCGTCCCTCGCCGGGGCGCGCCGCGGCCGGACCCCGAGCGCGTCGCTGTATACTTTGTGCCTCGCCGCGAGCTAGCCCCGAACGGAGGACAGCGTCTTGCCAGAAGCCCCCGCAAACACACCCCCTGCCCCGTCGGAGACGGGGAGATCGGCTAAGGGAGGTGGCCCGGTCGGTGCGCGTTGACATGGGGGCGCGTGTCGTGGTCGTCGGCGCCGGGTTCGCCGGGGCTTCCCTGCTGAGG
>CADCUZ010000169.1 GCA_902806015.1 uncultured Rubrobacteraceae bacterium | reverse complement strand
GCATGCAAGAGCGGGCCGCTGTCGTCGGCGGTAGATTGGAGATAGAAAGCGAGGTGGGGCAGGGGACGAGTGTGCGCTTGCGGGCTCCGGCACAGCAGACAGGGTAAGATGCCGGGGGAGATTTCGCGACGCGGATCCGCCTCATCCCCATTAAAACCCAGCATTACAGACCGCGCAAAGTGGCACGGGAACTGTTCGGTGTCTACCTGTAGGAAGCCGGCTCCGCAAATGCTGATTTGCAAGGGGTGCTTCCGGAGGGATACTCCAACTGCATGGGGACACGCCTGACAAAAGGGCACGGGCACAAGTAGTCGCGGATCCGATCTCATCGGTGACTGAACGCCGGCTTCTGCTGACGCACAAGAAGCTTACCCGTATCGCACCAGATTAAATGACAGACTTAATGTAAACCTGCGAGAAGGGAGTAAAGCTCTGACCTCGGCTCATGCCTACCACGAGTAGTACTGGTGGGAGATCGATCAGAGGCGGTGAGGGACGGAGCTCAGGATTTTGGCGTTATCGCCGGCATGGGCGTACTCACAATACCCAACAGCAGCACTGGGCCAAAAGGCGAGTCCTAGGTACCTTTGCGTACGGGGAACGAAGGATTTAGCCGAAAGGAAAAAGTTGGCAACTACGGAGCCTTCGGCAGCAGCCTGCGCGACCTGCCGCGCCTGAGGGACAGCCGTCGCAGGCGGGCGTCCAGCTGGGACCGCTCGGGCGGCAACGACCGGCTGCACGCGGCGCACGGCGCGAGGGTGACGCTCGTCGAGATGGAGGGCATGGGGCCTCGTGAATCCGCTGGGTATCGAGGCGCTAAGGTCGGTCCTCGGCCCGCTCGATACCTTGCTCACGATGGGGTACTTCGGGGTACTCTTCGCCTCGGCGTCGAGCCTCGTGATCCGCTTTCGCCGGTCTAGGGGCAAAGAGCGCCAGCAGATAAAGTGGCTCGCATGCGCCGCTTCGGTGGTCCGCACCTGGTTCCTCACCAATGGCTGGGTTGTGGCGGCGGTTTCCCCCTTTTCCGGGGTGAAAGAGTCCGGGCTCGTGGATGGCCTCTTGCTCGCAGCCGTCCCCATCGCCGTGGGCATCGCCGTCTTGCGCTACCGCCTCTACGACATAGAGCTCATCATCAACCGCGCGCTCGTTTACGGGGCACTCACCGTAGCGTTGGCGTCGGTCTACGTGAGGAGCGTGGGCTCCTTGCAGTCCGCCTTGCGTGCTTTGACCGGCCCGGAGTCCACCCTGAGGGTGGTCGCCTGCAACCTGTCGATCGCGGCCCTGTTAAGCCGCGAGAGAGAAGCCCGAGAGGAGGGTCGCTTTCCCCTGTTCCCGCTGTCGTCCAAGAGGTTCCGCGAACGCCCGCAGGAGGAAATGGAAGAGCTCCGGCTCGCGCGGGAGCGCGAACGCGCCGAACGCCACCGGGCCGTCATGTACACTAACCTCGGTTCTGGAGTCGTCGCGCACAAAGACGGCGCTTTGGAGTTGACCTGGCGAGCCGGGGAGGGCGTTGGCCAAGTATGCGCTTTACCAAGATGCACGGCGCCGGCAACGACTTCCTGATCTTCGACCCCGGCGAGGTCGAGGGCACGGACCTTCCGACACTCGCCCGTCGCTCCTGCGACCGGCACTTTGGGGTCGGGGCGGACGGGATCCTCATCCCCACCCCCGCCAGGGGCGCCGACCTGGAGATGGTCTACCTGAACTCCGACGGCTCGTACTCGGAGATGTGCGGCAACGGACTGCGCTGCCTGGCCCGCTACGTCAGGGACCACGAGATGGTGGATGCCGACGCCCTGACGGTCGCGACCGGTGCCGGCGTGAAGAAGGTGGTCCTTTTCGAGGACGGCTCCTCGCGGGTGGACATGGGCCCGCCGGCGTTCCTCCCCGAAGTGAGGGCGGGCGGCTTTCGTCTACTGCGCATCTCGATGGGCAACCCGCACGCGGTCGCGTTCCTGCAAGGCACCGAGGAGCTAGAAACGCTGGACCTCCGCGCCGTCGGGCCCCCGCTGGAGAACGACCCGCTCTTCTCGCAGGGGACGAATGTGGAGTTCGTTCACGTCAGGGACGAACACGAGATACGCATGAGGATCTGGGAACGTGGCGCGGGCGAGACGCTAGCCTCCGGCTCCGGCTCTTGCGCCGCGGCGGTGGCGTCGCTACGAACGGGCCTTGTCGAGACCCCCGTGAACGTCCGTCTAGACGGCGGCGTCGTCGGGGTAGCGTGGTCCGGCGACGGAGAACCCGTCTATATGACCGGCCCCGCCGAGTACGTCTGCGAAGGGGAGATGTATTAGGGAGCCGTTTGCGGGCGGCTCCTAGGTTTGCAGACGGGTTTTGCGTAGACCTACGCCTTCTCTGCGGTCGCGCGCAAGGTAAGGGTCCCGCCGGAGACGCGCGGGCTTAAGGCTTGTGGCCAGCGGCGCGGTGCTCTACGAGGCTCGCCTACTTTAGCCTTACGAGGCCGTGGCGGGCGGCGAAGAGGAGGGCTTGCAAGCGCGAGTGGACGCCCAGCTTGTTCAAGATGTTCATCATGTGGGTGCGTTCGGTGTCAACACTCATGTGGAGGCCGTCCGCGATCTCCTTGTTGGAGAGGCCTTCGGCCAGCTTCTGGAGCACCTCGCGTTCGCGGGGTGTGATCTGGTCTATGCTCATCCGCGCTTCGCGCTCTTCTTCGCGGCTCCGGCCGGCAAGGCGGAGTAGTTCCATCAGTTCTTGCGGTGAGAGGAGGGTCTCCCCGGCGGCCAGACGTCGCGTCGCGTCCAGAATCTCGTCCACGTCTGCGGACTTGTGGAGCACGCCCGCAGCCCCGGCCTCCACCGCCCGGGCGTGCTCCGCCTTGTCGAGGCTGGCCGTAAGTATCAGGGCGGCGAACTCGCGGTTGGCCTCGCGCAGCTCCCGGATCAACTCCACGCCCTCCCCGTCGGGCAGCGAGAGGTCTATAACGCCAAGGTCGGCCCGAAGGCCCAGCGCGTCCCGGCGGGCCTCGGCAAGCGACCCGGCCTGGGCGACCACCTCGAATTCGGGCTCTTGATCGAAGATAAACGCGAGCGTTTGCCGAAACGACGCGTGGTCCTCGACGAGCAAGATTCGCTGCATCTCTTTCCTTTCGGGGAAGGGCCCGAAGGCTCCCACTCGAACAGGAAATATAACAGCATCGGTGATGAAGGGCTCGCCGTCAGGCCTTCCCGTCGGGCCCTTCGTCTGCGGCCAGGAGGCCGGGCGGTATGCGCAGTCGCACGAGCGTACCCCTCCCGGGTTCCGCCTTCACCTCCAGCTCGCCGCCCAGCGATCGCGCCCGCTCGCGCATCCCCGTGAGCCCCATCCCGGCGGGGGTCTCCGGCCCGAAACCCCGGCCGTCGTCCCGGACCTCCACCCGCCCCCTTTCGAAGGAGACCGTGACGTGGCGGGCGGCGGAGTGGCGGCGGACGTTGGCCAGCGCCTCCTGGACCACGCGTGCGACATCCACCGCCAACGGGCCGCGAAGCGCGGCCGGGAAGTCCCCGACGGCGGTGAGCTCGAAAGAGCAGGCCGGGGACATCTGGCGGTTCAGCTCCACGATGGACTCCAGGGAGCGCATTAGGGTCTGCTCTCCGGCGCCCTCTAGCCGCAGGTCGTAGATGGCGTCCCGTATCCCCGCGACCGACCGCTTGAGGGCCTCCACCTGCCGGGCCGTCTCCGCGTCGCGGTCTCCCTCGGGCAGCCTCGAGACGAGCTGCAGGGACTGGAGGGCGTAGGTGAGATCTTGCAGGACGACGTCGTGCAGTTCGCGGGCGATCCGGCGGCGCTCGGCCTCCCGGATCTCGCCGAGCGCCTCCTCGGCCCGCTTCTGCTCGGTTATATCTTTGACGAAGCCCTCATAAGCGGCCACCTTACCCTCGTCGTCGCGGACGGCGCGCGCGTTGACCGAAGTCCAGGCCATCTTCCCGTCCCCGCGGCGAACCCGCATCTCGAAGTCCTCCACGAAGCCGTCGCGGTGTATGAGGCGACCGAACTCGTCCCTGCGCTGGGGGTCCGCGTAGATCTGGTTCCCCATGCTCGACACCTGCTCCAGCAAGTCCTCCGGCGATAAGTACCCGTACATGCGAGCCAGGGCGGGATTGGCCGTCAAGTACCTCCCGTCTGCCGTGGCCTGGAAGATGCCCTCCACCGCGTTCTCGAAGATGGAGCGGTAGTTCTCCTCGGCCTGCCTGCGCTCCTCCTCCGCCTTCAGGCGCTCCGTAATGTCCTCGTGGATGAGCACGATTTCCTGGATGCTTTTGTCCGCGGACTTGACGGGGTAGATGAACGCGCGTACCCAGCGATAGGCGACCTCGCTCGCGTCCGGTATGGTCGCGCCCGGCTCGTACTGGACCGGTGGGATCACGGTCGCTTCCCCGGCGAATCCGCGTTCGATGTAGGGCATCAAGCCCTTCTCAAAGAGCTGAGGGTCCTGCAGCACGTTGTAGTCCGGGATCCTGTCGAGCGTGACGCCCCACAGCTTCTCCCAGGCGCGGTTGACCCGCAACGTCTGACCTTCGGGGGAGAAGATCTGGATGCTCAGGGGGGACTGCTCGATCATCAACCGGAAGCGTGTCTCGGAGTCGCGTAGCGCCGCCTCCGCCTCGCGGCGGCGCCTGCGAACCTCCGCGTCGCCGAGTTCCCGCTCTATGGCGGAGTTGAGGCGTGTCAGGTTGTCTTTCATGATGTAGTCGTGGGCGCCGGCCTTCATGGCCGAGACCGCCGCGTCCTCGCCGATGCGGCCGCTCACGATGATGAAGGGCAAATCCACGAAGCCTTTGCCCCGCACGAGGTCCAGCGCCGCCAGTGAGTCGAAGGACGGCATGGAGTGGTCGGAGATGACGAGGTCCCACGCCTCCTCTTCCAAGGCGGCCTCCATGCCACCGGCGGTTTCCACCCGCCTGAAGTCCGGCTCGTAGCCGCCGCGCCGGAGCTCCCGCAAAAGGAGCAACGCGTCGTTCTCCGAGTCTTCGACGAGCAGCAACCTGAGCAGGGCACCCATCTAGGCATTCCCCCCGGGGAACCGCTTCGGCGAGATAAGCAGCATCGTGTCCATCGAAAACGTGGGCCTATTCTATCGGCGCCCACGATCCTGGGCAAATCGGCAGGGGATAAACCGGATAAATCACTCATTTGCGGGATGTCGCCGGTCGCGGCTTGCCGGCCACCCCTGTGCAAGCGGCCGGTGCCCTCCCCCCTCCTGGGCGCCGGCCTCTCTCAGAGCCGGGCCGACGCTCATTCTCCCTCCTTCGTCGGCCCGATTTTTTTGCGCCGCGGGATACAAAACGCGGACCGCCAAGATCATCCATTTGCGGGATGCGCCTAGGCGCCCCGAGGAATATATTGCGCCAACCGGTGAACCGGTTATGGGCAGAGCGCGTGAAGGCGAGGGAACCATGAACTACCGCGACGGAGTCAGAGAGTCATGAGGGAGCAGGTGATCCTGCTCGTCGAGGACAACCCGGACGACGAACTGTTGATGCTGCGGGCCCTCGCGAAGAACGACTTCACCGGCGGGATCGTCGTGGTTCGCGACGGGGTTGAGGCCCTAAACTACCTCTTCGCCTCCGGCACCTACGTCGGACGGGGAGCGGACGAGATGCCGCACCTGATCCTGCTAGACCTGAAGCTGCCGAGGCTCAACGGCCTCGAAGTTCTCGAACGCCTGCGCTCCCACGAGCGCACGCGGCTCCTGCCGGTCGTGATCCTCACGTCCTCCAACGAGCGCCAGGACGTGCTCGACGGCTACAGCTTGGGCGCGAACTCCTACGTCAGAAAACCCGTGGACTTCGAGAAGTTCATCGACACCATCGAGCAACTCAAACGGTACTGGCTGAACCTGAACGAGGCGCCCCCCGAGGTCGCATAGGCCCAAGAACACTAACGTTTCGGTGTTTGCAACATGTTGAATCGTATGATTGACTGTCTTGCCGGTCGGCACAAGAGACCTCGGTGCGGCTGTGAGGTCGGCGGCGATAACCTCCTAGCCTTTTCCTTCTTCAGCGTACGAGAATAGTGTCAGGTTTGACGCACCGAGCCGCTTCTTTATGTGTTTTTGTATGTATGTTTTTTGTTTGAAGCCGGGAGGATGCGGTGAAACACCGCGGATACGGTGCTCGACAGATCTGAACACCGCGAGGCTCAGTGTGGGTAGATACCAACTGGGATCAGGGTGCCACGAGCCGCGCGGCCTCAGAGGTACATCTATGATCCGCGGACGGTCACAGGATAGACTCACGGACGCCATGAACCATCGGGGTTTTCTGAGACTGGGAAGGGTTGGCGTTGCCGGTTCGGTCCTGGCTACGATCCTGCCGGGAGCCACGTATCTGGGCGGTGCCGGCGGGGCGGAGGCTGCGACCACCAGCGTCGCGCTCGGGCATTTACGCCAAGCCTCCCGTGGAACTTTCACGAGACGGACCGATTTTTCTGAGATGGTAGGGCAAGAACAGGCGATCATCCACCGGTTCCAGGACTGGGTCATGGGCTTCGACTTTGCGTACATGGTCGCGGCGGTCTCCCACGGTGGTCTTCCGCGGGGGGATGCCGCTGGTGAGTTGGGCCTCTCGGCCGGCGGTAATCTCCCGGCCGGCGTCGGAACCCTGCACCCGGTACGAAAGGGCATACTCGCCAGATTGTATCCACGTAGAACAACATAACGTGACGTTCCCCGTTGAAATCACTTCTTTAGCGTCGGGTTCGCGAACTCGAGGGCGCGGCCCGCAAGGCAGTCCGGCCGGGGTTGCGCTGCAGGGTCAGCGGCCTCCGAGGAGCCCGGCCGCCAGTTCGTCCACGAATTGGCGGGCCGTACGCCCGGAACGGCCGGCGTGCCAGCGATCCCAGAGAAGCGCCCTCTCCCGCAGCTCCTCCTCCGGCAGCTTCAGCCCCCGCTTCCTGGCGAGCCCTGCGACTATCTCCAGGTATCGCCACTGGTCCGGGGCGGGGAAGGTAACGCGCAGCCCGAAGCGCGCGGCGAGCGACTGCTTCTCCTGCTCCGTGTCGCGGGCGTGGACATCGTCCGCCCCGTCACGCTCTGAGAAGCTCTCGCGCACCAGGTTGCGGCGGTTGGAGGTTGCGTAGACCCTGACGTTTCCGGGCGGCTCCTCGACGCTCCCCTCTAGCAGAGCTTTTAGCGCCTTGTACTCGACCTCGTGTTCCTCGAAGGAGAGGTCGTCCACGAAAAGGACGAAACGCGGGCCACGCCCCCGCAATAACCCGAGCACTCGCGGCAGCGACCCGAGGTCTTCCTTGGCTACCTCGACGAGCCGCAGGCCCCGGTCGGCGTACTCGTTCAGCAGGGCCTTCACCGTGGAGGACTTGCCGGTCCCCGGCTGGCCGTAGAGCAGCGCGTTGTGCGCCGGCAACCCGGCCAGAAACCGCCTCGTGTTCTCGACCAGGGGCTCGCGCTCCCGCTCGTAGGCGACCAGGCCGTCGAGGCGGATGGGATCGGGGCCTGGCACGGCCCGCAAACCGGCCCCCTCCCACCGAAATGCCCTGTGCCGACCGAAGATGCCGGCGCCGTGTCGGGCGAAATGGTTCGCCAGGTCCTCCGCCTGTTTCCCCCAGTCTCCGGCAGCGGCGAGTCCCCGGGCGAGCGCGCTCCTCGGCGACGCGTCCCCCTCGTGCACCGGGGCCGTCCAGGGGACCCAGGTCTCGGCGAGGGCGGGAACCGCCTCCTCGACCCTGGCGAGGAGCGTCCTCGCATCCAGGCCGAAGAGCGCCCGCAGAGTACCGAGGTCGCGCTTGGCCTGATGGAGGACGCTCCACTCCACCTCCCCCCGCTCGGCCCCCAAGCTAAATGGGTTCTCGTGG
This sequence comes from uncultured Rubrobacteraceae bacterium, assembly GCA_902806015.1. The sequence goes on along the minus strand of CADCUZ010000169.1, from coordinate 11,864 downwards.
TCCAGCAGACGCCCAACGAGGTGCGACTGCCAGGCATCCGGCAGCATCCGGTCCGGCTCCGAGGCCAGCCCTTCCCACAGCCGTCCGAAAACCCCGGCCACCGCCGCCGGCTCCGGCCGCCTCACCGTCAACAGCCCCATCAACCCCAGGAAATCTCGCGCCACCGGCGAGTCGAGGACCCCGCGCAACACGGCCAACCCCCGCGCCCGCAGCAGCAAAGCCTCCATGCTCATCCCTTCCATACGGAACGGCACTCTACAGCACGCCGCCGTTGCCGGCTTGCCGGCCGCTGGCCGAAGAGCGGAGCGCTCCGAAAGCTACGTGTATATGTCGCGGCGGCGAGAGGCGAGCATCGCCAGCACGACCAGTAGGTAGCCGACCAGGGTAAGGGCACCGACGTTCGACCAGTCGAGGCCGTCTTCTATGGCGGATCCGCATAGCAGAAGGCAGAGAGCCGCTGGAGGGCTTCGAGGTCTTCGGAGACCCGGCCAAGGGTGTCGAGGAGGTACTTCGCAAAGAGCAGAGAGGCGGGGACGGCGAGCGCCCGGCAGCGAAAAGGGTCAAGCAGAGCACTGCGGTGGCGCGAAGAGGAAGCACGAAGGCCGCCACATGTTCAGGACCGCCGCGGCCGTGCTGCCGAGGGTAAGGTTCAGGTCAATTGGGGCCACGGTGGCCCAGGTCAGGGCTCCCCTGGGGGCCAGCATGGCCAACAGCGAGAGGGATATGGAGGCGAAGCCGCCGACCAAGGGCTGCCAGCGGGGGATCGGCTTGCCGAGCAAGACGTCCATGATGCCCCGCTCCGCCGCCCCCGCTATGGTCCCGACGGTCGCCTGGATTGGGAAGAAAGTGGGCGCCAGCGGAGCCAGTAAGAACACCTGGGGTTCATGCAGTTCTCGACGCCGGCGAGCTCCGTGATCCCGAAGGCCTCGAGCATCCCCCGGGAGTGAGTGGGCCTCAAGGAGTTGGTTCATCTGCTCCGCGCTCCCGCTGAACGTGGTGTACGAGGCGACGAGCGCCGCGCTGTAGAGCCCGAGCGTCGACCCCCAGATGACCACGCCCCTCGCCTTGAGTCTGGTGTACTGGAAGGCCAGCGCCGCCGCGCATGGCCGCGTGCCGACCCCGTCCGTCCCACGCACGCGCGACGTTCATCGCGTAGTAGGTCAGGACGATCTCCTTCAGGCTCGGGCGCTCGTACTTCAGGCCGACGAGCCGGTGCCGCGCGGCCAGCTTGACCAATGCGCCCGGCTGCGAGTGCTGCGTGAAAGACACCCTTGGACACTCGACCTTCAGGTCCTCGGCGCCTGGCAAGCCTGGAAGGGTCTCGGGTCGACGTGCCCATCGAGAGGTCCGATTCGAACCGCTCCACCAGCTCCCTGACGTAGCCCGGGTTCCCCGCCCCGCGCAGCTTGGCGAAAAAGCGCAGGAGCCCCTCCCCGGTAGTCCTGTCCTCCAGGGCGAACTGGCCAGGAAGGTTGCCGACGCGCCCGCGTTTCAACGCTCTCCCTCCGGGTGTCGAGACCGAAGACCTCGGTAGGGATGGGTGCCGCGTATACCCAAAATGGTGGACCTTCGCCGCGGGTAATCCGGTGGGGTCCGGGTCGCGTCCTCAGTTGCCGAGGAGGCGGGACCAGAAGCCGCGGTTCTTCAGGGCGTTTAGCTCGGCTTCCAGGCGGACACGGTCTTCGGAGAGGGCTGACTTCTCCTCGATGAGCCTGGTATGTTGCTCGACCATGCGGCTGCGGTCCTCCTCAAGCCTCTGCTTCTCTTCTTCGAGGGTGGAGATGGTTTTCTCCTGAAGCTCGCGTTGGAACTCGACGAGGTTTAGGCGTTCGATCTCGGACCAAAGCCGGTCTATCTCCATGCGGGCGGCGTCGCGTTCCTGGCGGACCTCGTCGGTCTGGCGGGTCCGTTCTTCGAGGCGGGTCTTGTAATCTTGGCCCTGCTGCAGGAGGCGTTCGTAGCGCTCGAAGGGGACCGCTGGAAGGCGGGAGTTGTTCGGGAGATCGCCCCCCATCAACTCCCCCTCGAAGATTTCCTCCTCCGCGGCCTCCGCGCCGAGCTCTCGCGCCAGATTCACTACCTCGCCGAGGAAGAGGCCGAGGTCCCCGTTCTCCCCGCGACCCGCCCGGAGCCGTCCCTCCTGCACGAAGCGCCGGACCCTCTCCGGGGATACGTCCAGGACCGCCGCCGCCCCGTTAAGCCCGATGCGCTCCTCACCCACGTCCATGCGGGGCATTTTACTTGAGAATGAGGCTACGGGCATCAAGTCACGGGCTTCAGGTCTTGCCATGACAGACGCCCTCCACATCGCAACAACGGAGAAGGTTCGCGGGTACGGTATCGTCTTGTGAGGCTTTTCCCGATGCCTCAAACCCGTAACCCAAAACATTTCTTCAGGCGCGAAGCACCTCCCCGTTGCGCACCTCAACGGGTATCTCCGGCAGCGGGAGCTGGGCCGGGCCGGAGACGACCTCGGCGCCGTTGGCCGGGTCGAAGACCGAGCCGTGACACGGACAGGCGAGCTGGGCGTTCTTGTAGACCACGGTGCAGCCCGCGTGGGTGCAGACCGCAGAGTAGGCGACATAGTCCCCGCCGTCCAGGTGGACCAGGACGGCGTCCTTGCCCCCGTCCTTGAACTTCACGGCGTTCCCCGCCGCTACCTCGGACTCCTGCGCTATGGCCGATCCGCCGGGCCCACCGGCGGCCGCCCCTCCCGAGGACGCCGCGGGTGTGCTCGGCCCGACGCCGGAGCCATCGCCCGAGCCGTTGCCCGAACCACCACCTGAGCCGCCGGATCCCCCACCGCAGGCCGCGACGGAAGCCGAGGCGGCCCCGACACTGAGCGTGGCAGCCAGCCGGATGAACGTTACACGCGATATCTTTCCCAAGGGGATCTCCTTTTCGCCTGCGGACACTCGGATATACGCGGCCGGCACCCTTCCGGTTCTATCCCGGCGTGGTCGCCTCGGAGATAAAGCCGTCGTAGAGGACCGCGGCCAGGATACCGCCAACGATGGGGGCTAGGATGTAGAGCAGGGCAGTGTCCCAATTGTTCCAGGCGACGATGATCGGGCCCAGCGCGCGCGCCGGGTTGACCGAGCCGCCGGTGACCGGCCCCCCGACAAAGACCCCGACGGCCAGGGCGAAACCCACCGCCACGGGGGCCACCGTGTCGGCGACGCGGTCGTCGGTGGCGACCGAGATCACCACCAATACCAGGATAAACGTTATCGCCCCCTCGACAAAGAACCCCTGCAACAGACCCACGTCCGGCGAGAGGCCGGGGGAGGCCAGCTTGGCCTCCGAGCGGGCAGGGCCGCCAAGGGTGATCCAGGTGGCGATGGAGCCCAGGATCGCCCCGAAGAGCTGCGCCCCGAGGTAGACCGGGACGTGGCCCCAGGGGAACTTCCGCGTGGCGGCGAGGCTAAGGGTGACGGCCGGGTTCAGGTGCGCCCCCGATACGTGCCCCAAGGCGGCCACCAAAGCCACGAGCGTCAGCCCGAACACGAGCGGCACCGCGAGCGAGCCGAGGGTAGTGCCTATCGCCTGGACCGCCAGCGAGGCCGCGACCGCGACGGTGGTGCCGGCGTAGACGAGGATGGCGGTTCCGACGAGCTCGGCCACCCCCGCGCGCGCCATGTTAGAGCCGATCTCGCTCCCGTACAGACCGGTGCCCGACCCGGAACCCGAGCGTTGCCCCGTGCCTCTCCTTCGCACCCCGCCCCGCCCCGTCTGGCCGGAACCGCGGTTGGAGGTCGGTCCGGTCCCCCGCTCACCAGCGAACGGCTCGTCGAGCGGGCCGTCGTCGCGTTCAGGGCCGCGGTCGCGGCGGGTGCGTCCCCCGCGCTTGGGAAGGTCCCAGTTCAGGTCGTCGTCTTTTCCACCCTTGTCGGACATGTGCTTTTTTCCTTCCTGGCCCGGAGGCGTTGCGGACTGCGTGGCGCGGCGCTTTCGGCTTACATACCCGCTTTTCCGCATTTGTATGTTTGGCCGGCATCCCACTTTCCCCAAAATGCGTATGTAAGATGGGGGGTCGCGTTGGAGCGGAAAGGAGATTTGCCTTGAACGGCATGGTGTGGGTGCGCGTCCTGGTGGGGGCCGTGTGGCTGAACGGCGGCATCGAGAAGCTGCTCAACCCGAGTTTCCCCCGTCAGTTCGCCGACAGCCTCGCGGTCGGCGGCTTCGTCTCGCAGGCGTCCCCATTTTTCCGTGGCTTCATGCAGGGCACCGTGGTCCCCAACGCGGAGCTCTTCGCGCAGGTCGTCCGAACCGGCGAGCTGACGCTGGGCCTCGCGCTGATTCTTGGGTTCCTCACCAACCTGGCCACCGTCGGCAGCGTGATCCTCAGCGTCGCGATCCAGCTCTCCGCGGGCGGGGTGCGTCTGGGGACGGGCCTCGGTGCCCCGGAGTTCATCACGATAAACGTCCTGGTCGTCCTGCTCTCGCTGGGCATCCTGTTCAGCTCGGCCGCCAAAGGGCTCTCCGTGGACGCCGGTTTGGCCCGCCGGAGCCCCGGCCTCTCCCCCCTGCTCGTCAACCGCAGAAAGAGGGCTTGAGCTTGGGCCGTCCACCCCGGCGGCCTGTATTCCGGCCATGCTCCGACGCGCACACCGGTCAGTAGCCCGTCCTCCCCCGGGCGGTTTCGTCTTCCCGACGCGTTCGGCTCACGAGGAGGCCCCGAGCATGAGCTTTCCGCCCATCCCCGAAAGTTTTGCGCGGACCCAGATCTCGCTCCACGGCGAGGCCGGCGCCGCATGGCTTAACCGGCTGCCTGCCCTCTCGCGCGAGCTCGAGGGGCGCTGGTCCCTCGAGGTAAGTCCCCCGTTTCCGAACCTCTCCTACAGCTGGGTCGCCCCCGCTGTCCGCGAGGGCGGCAAGCCCGCCGTCCTTAAGCTCTCCTTTCCCGAGGACGAGGGGTTCCCGACGGAGGCCAAAGCGCTAAAGGCCTTCCACGGCGGGGGCATCTGCCGCTTGCTGGAGCTGGACTCCGACCGGGGCGCCATGTTGCTCGAACACCTCGAACCGGGCACGCCGCTGACCGCCGTCGGAGACGACGAAGAGGCGACCACGATAGCCGCGGGGGTGATTAAGAAGCTCTGGTATCCCGCCCCGCCAGACCACGGCCTCCCCCTCGTCTCAGACTGGGCCCGGGGGTTCAAGCGTCTGAGAGGGCGTTTCGGGGGAGGCTCGAGCCCGATGCCGACCCGGCTCGTCGAAGAGGCCGAGCGGCTCTTCGACGAGCTACTCGCTTCACAAGGCGAGGCGCTCGTGCTCCACGGCGACCTCCATCAGGGGAACATCCTGGCGGCCCGGCGCCAGCCGTGGCTCGCGATCGACCCCAAGGGCGTCGTTGGCGAGGCGACCTACGACACCGCGGCGCTCCTGCACAACCTGGTCGAGGCGCTGGGCGCGCCGGACCCCGGGGGACTCGCGAAGCGCCGCCTGGACATCCTCTCCGCGGAGCTCGGCCTGGACCGCGCCCGAGTCCGCGGGTGGGGATTGGCGCAGGCGGTACTCGCCGCCTGCTGGAGCCTGGAAGACGGTGGTCGGGTGTGGCGCGAGGCCCTGTCGTTCGCGAAGCTTATAGCCGAAAGCTGACGGCTGGCGGCCGATAAGATACCGTGCCCCTGACCCTACCCGGATTAGGAGAACAGTTGAGCGAACACGAGAACAACCCGCCGGTCTCGACCGGCCGCGGCGACGACGGAACCACCACCCTGCTCGGGTCGGGCCGGATGGTCAAGAACGACCCGCGGATAGTCGTGCTCGGCGATGTGGACGAGGCGAGCTCGTTCCTCGGCCTGGCCCGCGCCGAGGCCGGGGGCGCCGTGGCGGCGCTGCTGCTGGAGGTGCAGAGGCTCCTCTACCGGGTGATGAGCGACGTCGCCATGCCCAAAGAGGACGACTTCGTGGGGGAGGGCGACCTGGAGCTCGTCGACCGGGCGCTCGAGGATTGGCGGGGACGGACGCCCATCCCCAAGGAGTTCGTCGTCCCGGGCGAGAGCCGGCTCGGGGCGCTTTTGGACGTCTCCCGCTCGGTGGTGCGCCGCGCGGAGCGGAGCCTCGTCGCTGCCGGCTACGGCGAGGCGCACCCCTACGCCGTCAGGGTTGTCAACCGGCTCTCAGACCTGCTCTTCGTCGTCGCGCGCAACGCTGATGGCGGCGAGACCCTGTCGAAAGGCTGAGATAGCCCGAAGCTCGCCGCTCATCTAAGATGTCGCCCACCGACGGAGAAGGAGAGGGGAGACCGTGGCGGTTGACTTCGGGGTGTTCGTGCCGCAAGGCTGGCGGATGGACCTGGTAGGGATAGGGGACCCCCATCAGCAGTACGAGGCGATGACGCGGGTCGCGAAGGTGGCGGACGGGACGGGGGCCTACGACTCCATCTGGGTCTACGACCACTTCCACACCGTGCCAGAGCCGACCAGAGAGACCACTTTCGAGGCGTGGACCATAAGCGCCGGCCTCGCCAGAGAGACGGAGCGGGTCAAGATCGGGCAGATGGTCACCTGCAACGGCTACCGCAACCCGGCCCTCCTCGCCAAGATGGCTTCGACGGTGGACGTGATGAGCAACGGGCGGCTGCTCTTCGGGCTGGGGGCGGGCTGGTACGAGCACGAGTGGCTCGCCTACGGCTACAGTTTCCCGGAAGTCCCCGTCAGGATGCGCATGTTCAAGGAGGCGTGCGAGATCGTCCACCGCATGTTCACCGAGGACGACCTCGTCTTCGACGGCGAGTTCTACAAGCTCGACAAACCCATAAACGAGCCCAAAGGCGTAAGCTCGCCTCACCCGCCGATCTGGATCGGCGGCGGCGGCGAGAAAGTAACCCTCAAGCTCGTCGCGCGCTTCGGCGACGCCTGCAACGTAGGCGGCGACCTCGACACCCTCAGACACAAGTTCGAGGTCCTCAAAGGCCACTGCGAAGACGAGGACCGCCCCTACGAGGACATAACCCGCTCGACCTCCATCAACGCCTACCTGCTAGAACCCGGCGAGAGCCCGGAGGAGGCCACCAAAGAAGCCCGCGGCCCCAAGAGCTACGACGAGTACAGCCGGGAGTTCATGGTCGGCACGGCGGAAGAGATAGTCGAGCGCCTCCAACCCATGGTCGCCGCCGGCGTCAACTACTTTATCGCCTACCTGCCCCGCGTCGCCCACGAGCCCGAAATGGTCGAGCGCTTCGCGAAAAAAGTAGTCCCGAACGTCGGGTAGGGGCGGACCGTCAGGCGGGCGTTGCGCCCCACTGCGGTTCTGGTGTGATCTCCGGCTCCGGTTCGCTGCCGGGACCGTCGAGGCCGGTGGAGGCGACCGTCATGAGGGGACGGACCTTCATGTCGCGATCGCAGACGGCCTGTTGTCCGCGGGCAAGTGGGCACGACGCCGGATCCCTCGTAGGTCGGTTCTATTCACCCAACCTCATAGAGGGGGTGTTCTGCGAACTTCGCGCTGAGGGATTTTTCGGAAGTCTGTGCTCGCGTGAGGGGCAACGGACCGACAACCCGCCACCCGCTTGTTTCGCTTTTCGGAACGCCTTCGTGAGCGAGATCGCATCGGAGCCGAGCGCGCCCCTGCTACCCTGGATACGTGTTGGTCCGGCTACGTGAGCAGCTCTGATTGTAGCCCAGCAAGAAGAATACGAGCAGAGCCAGACGATAGACGCCCCGCCCGAGGAGGTCTTCGCTTGGCTCTCGGACTTGGGGAACCTCCCCGAGTACCCGCCCCCCGTCTTGGACTCCTCCTTGGAGGGTCCTTCGGCAGAGGGCCTCTCCCGGGCCAAAAGATCAGGGCGACGCTCCAGTACCCTGGCGAGGGCGGCACCTGCGAGGCCAAGGGTTACCTGGCCGTGGACGAGGGGGAGCGCAGGATGGACTGGGGCGCGCAAAAGGGGCGCGACTACTCGGGGTGGCTGACGGTCGCGAACCACACCGAAGAGGCAAGCGAGCTGGTGTTGCACCTCTCCTTCGGGGAGCGCTGTGCCGGGTCGGAGATGCGAGAGCAGGCGCCCGAGAGGCAGAGCACCCCATGGCGGAGGCATAACGGCGACGCTTGGGAGCATCCGGCGGCAGAAAGAGGAGGGTTCGGGCAAGGTGGAGGCCCCGCCGCCTGCGGAGGGGGCCGAGCCGCAGCTGGAGGAGAACCCAGCCGTGGTCGACGAGGACTCCCCGCCAGATTCTCTGCAGGGGTAAAACCGCCGTAGGCTCTGTTCACCCGAGTGCGCGGAAGGGGAGTTTTCCGAAATCCTAAGCGTAGAGGGCCGGGATCCCAGAAAAGGCCCAGGTGCCTCGCATGTTTGGGCACTCTCCTACCACGGGTAGGACACAAAGGTCGACACAATACGCAGGCAAGGAGCAAAGCGGCCATGAACAAAAAGCAGCTGATCGAGCGGATCGTCGAGCACGCCGACTCGCCCAAGGGCGAAGCCGAAAAACACCTGGAAGCTTTCACGGCGACCGTATCCGGAGCGCTCAAGGCGGGCGAGGAGGTACAGATCCCCGGCTTCGGGAAGTTCTACGTCCGGGAGCAGAAGGCCAGGGAAGGCAAAAACCCGCAGACCGGAGAGACGATGCAGATAGGTGCCCGCAAGGTTCCGGCTTTCAAGGCGGGCAAGGCCTTCAAGGAGTCCATCTAGTATCAGCGACGGCGAACGGACCTCTGAAGTTGGATTCCCCGGCTCATCCGACAAATGTCTATTCACCCGAGTGCGTGGTAGGGGTGTTCCGCGAACTTCCCGCTAGGGGATTCTAAGAGATTCACCGGGACGAAAAACGCGGCGGGACGACGCGCAACAAAAGGGCCGGGAGGTTTGTCTTGGCCCTTTTGTTCGCCTTCATAGGAGGCCCGCCTTGGGAGTTGTTGGCCCTTATCTTGCGGTCTATCTGGGTGACGAGGGTCTCGCGGTCCTTGTGGGTCTTCTCGGCGGAGAGGCCCTCAAGCCTCTTGAAGATCTTCGCGACAAATAGTTCCTTGGGGCGTGGATACCTCTGAGGGATGCTCCCTGTCTATCAGCCTGCCACGTGACGCCGCTTGTGGTGTTCGCTGCGCAGAGGTGCTAGAAACCACTACCAGCGCTCTCGGTGGGGGAATGAGAACGCTGGCGAACGGGGACGACTATTGGGACGCTCCTTTCGGTACTGTACGCCGGCACCCCGGAAAAGTCCCTAGCTCTTACCGCTACTTGTGGTCGAGGGCTCGGACAGACGGTGCGCCTAACCTTCGCGAGTCGCCCATCCAGGGCAGACCGAAGCACGTTTCCACCATATGTAGCGTCCGATGCAACTCTTGGGAGCCGACGCTAACATGTCACGTATGGAAGCCGGCAACGATCGCGGCAAGGCGCAAACATCTTTGGCGGACACGGCCGCAAACTCGGGTTGGGTGTGTACGTACGTAGTGGCGAAGGCCGTTCGTGTGAGTCCGCGGACTATAAGCCGTTACATCGAGCGGGGGGAGCTAGAGGCTAAATCGCAGGCTGAGGGCGTGAGCAGGGCCTGGCGCGTCTCCGTCGGGCGGCCTGCACGCGCTTTGCTTCTCGCGGTCGGCGAAGACGGTCCGACGGAGGACCGCCAAGACGGGGCCGCAGACGGGCGGCGACCCTCGCGGACGTGCTTCGGGGCAGGCTGCGAGGCTGGGGCGGAGGGCGGACGAGGCCGCGCAACTGTGAATCCATTTCGAGTTGACCGCCTCGGCGCAAAGCACGGTCGACCAAGAGGCACAAAGGCTACGCGAGGAAAACGGGCACCTCAGCGAGGAGCTGCGGACGGTGCAGGGCAAGAGGCTCTGGGCGCGGCTGCTCGGGCCGTGATTTTCGAAACCACCGGCACGATCGTCTTGGGGGCGCGATCGGTGGCCGCGGAGGGAGGAAGGGATGCAAGCTGAGGCGCAAGACGGAGGACTCAGAGAAGACGCCAAGCAGTTGCTACGGGTGTCCTACGAACGGCAGGTCGCGGGCGGGGGAGGGGTGACGCGGGTGGATCTCGGGGTGGGGGCCGAGGAACGCGGGATGAACGTAGCTAGCCCCCGCCTCGACGTATTGCTGGACTACATGGATGTCATGGGGTGGGTCGAGGCGGACCTGTTCGCCCGCGACGCTAGCGACACCGTGCGCCGGATTACCGCGCGCGGGCTGGCGGTCCTGCGGGAGGCTTAACCCGGGGGCGCCAACGAACGTTTCGGGCGCCCGTTGGCACCATCGTTGCTTTCACGAGAGCCCCCAAACGGTCGAGGATGGGCTCAACGCATTTCAGCAGTATCAGGGGTAGTTTTCGGAGAGACCTGTTCACCGAACTTCCTAGAAACTGGTGCTTCGAAAGTTCGCCGCCCCGAGAGCGTAAAGGCGTCTGCCTTTCCTCCTTAAGCGGAGCTTGCGATCTGAGGAGTGTCTCTGTACCCCTTTACCTCGTAACCCGATTGGACTGCAGTGGTAATGGTAAGAACCCTCACCGATAAGAGAGGTGCTGCCTGCTTGACTAAACAGGCGGCGCAGAGCGCAACGCTTGGGTCGCCCAACAACGCGCAGTGCAGAAGGCCAACTTAGGGGTCGGGGGACATGGGCAAACACGTACTTTATGAAACCGGCATCAGGCGCATCGGCTCCAAAGAGAGAGGCTTCTCCTACCGTTACCCGGGCACAAACGAAGCGGTGCGCGAGGAGCGGGTGCTAAGTCGTATCGAAAATCTCAAGGTGCCGCCGGCGTGGGAGGACACGCGCATTGCCAGGAGCCCCTCCGCCAAGGTCCAGGCGGTCGGGTACGATTCGGCCGGCAGGCTCCAGTACCGCTACCACCCCAAGTACCGGGAGCGCAAAGAGCACGAGAAATTCGACCGGATCTTGCGCTTCTCCGCCGCGCTGCCCGAGATGCGGCGTATCACCAGCAACCACCTGCAGCACAAGCACCTGGACCGCCAGAAGGTCCTTGCGGCCATGACCCGCCTGATGAACGCGGCCTACTTCCGTCTCGGCGATGAGCGCTACGCGAAGCACAACAAGACCTACGGCATCGCCACTCTCAGGCGCAAGCACCTGAGCGTCGAAGGGGACACCCTCATTTTCGAGTTCACCGGTAAATGGGGACAACACCAGCGCAAGTGCGTCACGGACGTCCGGCTCAGGCGGGTGGTAGAAGAGTGCCGCGCTCTGCCGGGTTACGAAATCTTCAAGTACTACGACGACGCGGGCGAGCTCCGGGACGTCAAATCTCGCGACCTGAGCGCCTACGTCAAGGAGGTCATGGGAGGGGAGTTCACCCCCAAGGACTTCCGCACGTGGGCCGGGACTCTGATCGCCGCGGTCAAGCTAGCCGAGCTCGGCGCCACTGAGGACCCCAAGGGCGCCCGGAAGAACGTGCTGGCGGCGGTCGACGACGTCGCGCGGAGGCTCGGCAACACCCGCGACATCGCCCGCGCCTCCTACATCAGCCCCCGCGTGATAGACCACTACATGGAAGGCTCCGTGGTGGAGCATCACGCCGAACAGTTAGAAGAGATCATCGCCGCGGAACAAGAGACTCTGACCCAGGCAGAGGAAGCGCTCCTGAAGCTGCTCAGGAGGGAGCTGCGCCGCGAGCTGAGGAACGCCGCCTAAAACGCGGGGTTCGCATCTTCTCCGAGTCGCGAAGAGGCGCCCTACCGTGACAAGTAGAGCGCGCAGATACGCGCGGTAGACTGCGGCTATCGTCCTCGCACCCCAAAATTCGGAGGCACCGAGCGTGTTCGAGATCGGAAGGTTGTACCACCGTCGCCGGGACATACACGGTCCTTACGAGGGTTCTTGGCAGAGCGGCATCGCGCCATCCGGAGATTGGCCGCTCGTTTTGTTGTTCACCGGACAGAGCGGGGCTAAGTACGGTTACGACGACGAGCGA
>CADCUZ010000168.1:18999-19698 GCA_902806015.1 uncultured Rubrobacteraceae bacterium | reverse complement strand
CTTTAGAGTGCATCGATCTCAGGCCATGTTGGCTTTCAGGGCGTCGGCGAGGTGGTAGACGGGCGTCAACGTCTGGGGGTTCTCCCGCTCCATGTACCGCACGAATTCCTCCTCGCCCTCGAAGTTCATCTTCGGATTCGACGCCTTCTCGTCCCCGAGGACGGAGTGCTCGCGACCCTCGTAGTCGTGGCCGGGAAAGACCAGCAGGTCGTCCGGCAGCGCCCTGTAGGTGTGGTAGAGCGTGTGGTAGGCCCTCACCGCGTTGCCGTTGGGCAGGTCGGTCCGGCCGCAGGACCCTATGAGTAGCGCGTCGGCCGAGAGTATCCTGCCCGGCAGCAGCACGGAGACGAGGTCCTTGGCGTGCCCCGGCGTGTGCAGGAACTTTACCGGCAGGTCCCCGACGTAAAGCCGGTCCCCGTCCTCGACCCTGACGTCCACACAGCCCGCCGGTGCCTCCCTGTGCATGACCAGCTTCGCGATGGTCTTCGCCTCGACCTCGCGCGCCCCGGAGAAGTGGTCGGCGTGGGTGTGGGTGTCGATGACGTAGACGACCTTGAGGCCGTGCTCGAAGACGAAGTCGAGCATCGGATCGACCATCTCCAGCCCGGGGTCCACGATCGCCGCCTGCCGCGTCCCGGGGTCGGCGACGAGGTAGCCCAGGCAGCCGCGTTCGACGCGGAACTGCCGGAAGAGGTAGTA
>CADCUZ010000168.1:0-18973 GCA_902806015.1 uncultured Rubrobacteraceae bacterium | reverse complement strand
TTTGTCCCACCGGCGTTCCTTCCCGCAGACGACTCCGGCGCCAGCTTTTAAGAGCACCTCAATTGGATGCCCTACGAGGCCATCATAGAGGTATCCTAAATCATTCCAGCCCACCGTGTCCGGCTGGACGTTCCCGGCCTCGTCCAAGGCACGGACCCTGACCTCGTGCCTGCCCGGGCTCGCCACAAACCCCGCCGCAAACGTCGCGCACGCCGCGAGCGTCCCCGCCTTCGGGTTGACCACCGCAAAGAAGGGCTGCTTGAAGACCAGCTTGAAGACCAGCGCCGCCGCCATCCTGCGAAGGAAAAAGTCGTACCACTCGATGGTCGTCCCGGTAGCGCTCGCGAACGCGACCTTCCTAACCGAGGTCTCCTCCCGGATCTCCTGAGGTCTCCTCCCGGATCTCCCGCGATATCTCATCCGCCCGCGACTCCCCGTTTCCGCCCGTACTTCAGCCTCCAACGATGCCCGCCTCCGTTGTAATAACTTTGTCTATTAACTTAATAGTGAATAATCGGGGGGACTGTAAGCCAGGTGGGGCGGGGCGTCAAGGGCGGCCGGGTTGAGTCTTTGGGAGCCCCAGAAGATTTTTTGCGGCGGACAACTTTGTTGTCCGAGGCGCTTGACACCGCTTGTTCAGTCCCATAGAGTTCCGCAAGTCTTTTCACCGAAATAATAGACAAGGTAGGAATGATAGGGAAAATGGATAACGACGTGGTTGGCGGATGAGGTCGTTCCTGTTGTCCGCCGGGGTGGGTCTTGCGGTGGCCGTCGGGTTAACCGGCGTCCTCGCCATCCTGGTCTACGTCTTCATCGTCGCGGTCTGGATCTCTGCCCTCGACTCCTCCATTCGGGTCAACCGCCAGGAGAAGGTAAAGCCCGTCGGGGAAAAACGCCAACTGACCTGAACCGCTGGGCGGGACGTACCCGGCCAAACTCGGGCCTTGACGCCACGCGAACCACGCTATATAGTCCGTCGCGTTTGAGGATTGAAAACAAAATTAATAGACAATAGGAAGAAAGAAAGGATGGAGAGATGAGGACATTTATACTGCTGGCGCTGGCGGGTCTTGGGGCGCAGTTGGTGGACGGGTCGCTCGGGATGGCCTACGGGGTCTCCTCGACGACGTTGTTGTTGTTCGTCGGGGTCGCGCCGGCGCTGGCTTCGGCGGCGGTGCATATCGCGGAGGTAGGGACGACGGCGGTGTCCGGGATCTCGCACGCCAGTTTCGGGAACGTTGACTGGTCCAAGATCGTGTGGATGGCGGTACCGGGTGGTATCGGGGGGTTCCTCGGGGCTTCCGCGCTGGTCTGGGCCTCCACCATGGAGGCGACCGCCGGTTACGTCGAGCCCGTGGTGGCGATCTTCCTGTTCAGCCTCGGCGTGTACGTCCTGGCCCGCTTCTCCTTCCGGCGGAACGAGCGCCCCGTCCACGTCCGGCCCATCAGCCGCATGTTCCTCGCGCCGCTGGGACTCTTCGCCGGTTTCCTGGACGCGATGGGCGGGGGCGGATGGGGTCCCATCTCCACGCCTACCCTTCTCTCTTCGGGGCGGATGGAGCCGCGCAAGATCATCGGCACCGTGGACACCAGCGAGTTCGTGGTGGCCCTGTGCGCCAGCCTCGGCTTCCTGTTCAGCCTTAGCTTTGCGGAGATCCCGTGGCAGGTCGTAGGCGCCTTGCTCGCCGGCGGACTCGTGGCGGCCCCGATCGCGGCCTGGATCGTCAAGAAGCTCCCGACCCGCATCCTCGGCACGGCCGTGGGCGGCGTCATCCTGCTGGTCAACATGAAGACGTTCTTCGAGGCCATCGGCGTCTCCGGAGCCCTGGCGAACGTCGGCTACTTCCTGATCGTCGGCATCTGGGCCGCGGCCATCGCCTTCGCCATCGCCGCCATACGCCGCGACCGGGCCGTCGGCGCGGAAGGTCAGCCGGCGTAGGAACGACCACCCCCTAGCCAAAGCTGGACAGTCTGCATCCGAACACGCGGCGGGGTTGGGCTTCGGTCCGGCCCCGCCGTCTTGGTAGAGGTCGAACCTCCTCCGCGCAAAGCAAAGGCTTTCGGCAAGACCGGAAGGAACTGACCGCCGAAAGCCTAGGCCGAAGGCCGGATTGGGCTAAAGGCTGAGGGCTCTAAGTCGCCTTGCGGCCGGCGGCGCGTCTGGCTACGTAGCGGCGCACCTTCTCTTGGGTGCCGCAGTCCTCCATATGGCACCAGCGCCGTTACTCGCGCGCGTCGCCCAGGGGCAGGGTGCTGCTATCGTGGCCCCCTCGGCGTTGTCTTCGCCCACCGCGGCATTTCCCGACGGGGAAGGAAGAGGGCGGGCGCTTGGCGTATGGACCGCCGCCGCGGCCGGCGGGGCGCCACGAGTTGTTGTTCTGGGTTCCCCTCGCGGCGGGTGGCGACGATGATGGCGACTTGGGGGCGCACTTTTTCTTCGGTGCCGCAAACGCCCATCGTGCACCAGCACCAAGTTTCGGTCGGGCGTCCTTCGCCGCCGGCATCGCCGTTCCCGGGCCGTGATCCCCGTCTCCCTCGTCCCCTCTCCTGTGGCGCGGGGGTCCCTGCTGTACCTTTCCCCCGGAGAGAGGAGGCAGGATGAAGACGGTGGAGTTCCATTACGGTCTCGTCAGCCCCTACTCGTACCTGGCTTGCGGCGAGATCTCGCGGATCTGCCGGGAGCACGGGGCGGAGCTGGCGCCGAGGCCGATGCTGCTCGGGGCGATCCACGACGCCGTGGGGATGTAGGCCCCCATAGAGACCGAGCCCAAGGCCCGCTACCAGGCCAGGGACATCCGACGCTGGGCGGGGCTCTACGGCCTGCCGATGGCCTTCCCGAACCCCTTCCCGTTCCGGACCCTCAAGACCATGCGCGCGGCGATGTTCTTCAAGAATACAGGGAAGCTGGAGGCGTTTACCCGCGAGGCGTTCGCCCTGTATTGGGAAGAGGCCGGCGCCCCGAAGGGCCTGGACGAGACGGACGAGGACGGGCCCGTCTCCGAGGCGGCCCGCCGCGTTGGGGCCGACCCCGGCGAGGTTCTCGCGGGTGCCTCCGACCCCGAGGCGAAGGAGGCGCTCAAGGCCGCGACGGACGAGGCGGTGGGCGGGGCGTCTTCGGGGCGCCGGCGTTCTTCGGGGGCGACGAAATGTTCTGGGGCAACGACCGGATGCACTTCGTCGAAAGGGCGTTGCGGGGCGTCTGAGGGGGCGGGACGCCGGCCCGTAGCGTGCGCCGGCGCGTGAGGTTAACATGGTGCGGCGAGGATCTGACAAAAGGCAGGGGAGCAGACATGCGGCCTGGTGGGGAAGGGTTAGCGTCCGTGGCGCGGCGTAGCGAGGTGTCGGCGCGGCTCTGACGCTCGCGTCGTTCGCCGTCGTGCCGGCGCTCGCCAAGGACGCCGGGACCGACCCGGGTCGGGACGACAGCAGCAATTCCGGGGGGTGATCCAAAAAGGAGCCAAGGGTGAAGTTCCCGAAAGCCGAGGGCTTCGAACCGGTGCCGCCAGCGGCATCGGCAGGGTCGATGCCGGAAGTCTGGCCCGGGCGGGCGCCGGGATGAGGGTGCTCGATCCAAACGGCGAGGCCGCGGAGAAGGTCGCCGCCAACATCGGCGGCTGGACGGCCCAGTAGAGGAGGACCGCGCATGACCGAGGCTACCGAAGGAACCGTTCTCTGGGAGCCCTCCCCCGAGTTGCGCGAGAGCTCGACCATCGCCCGCTACATGGAGTGGCTCGAAAGGGAGAGGGGCCTCTCCTTCGAGAACTACACCGCGCTCTGGGAGTGGTCGGTTACGGACCTCGAAGGCTTCTGGTCTAGCCTCTGGGAGTTCTTTGAGGTCCAATCCTCGAAGGCCTACGAAGCGGTGCTGGGACGGCGGGAGATGCCCGGCGCGCGGTGGTTCCCGGGGGCGGAGATCAACTACGCCGAGCACGTCTTCCGCAACGCTCGCCAGGGCAGGCCGGCCCTTATCCACGCCTCCGAGCTGCGCCCGCTTGGGGAGACAAGCTGGCGCGAGCTTGAGGCGACGGTCGCAGCCTTCGCCGCCGGTCTCTCGGGCATGGGTGTGGGGCGCGGCGACCGGGTCGTGGCCTACCTGCCGAACGTGCCGGAGGCCGTCGTCGCCTTTCTGGCGTGCGCCTCTTTGGGCGCCGTCTGGTCGAGCGCCTCGCCGGACTTCGGGGCGGGGAGTGTGGTGGACCGCTTCGCGCAGATAGAACCGAAGGTCCTCGTGGCCTGCGACGGCTACCGCTACGGCGGCAAAGACTTCGATAGGACCGACATCGTCGCGAGGCTGCAGGGGGAGATCCCGACGCTCAAGAATACCGTCCTCCTCCCTTACCTGAACGAAGAGGCCGACGCTGCGGCGTTCGACAACACCGTCCTTTGGAAGGATCTGCTGGCCGCGAACGAGGGCGCGGAGCCCCGGTTCGAGCGCGTTCCCTTCGACCACCCCCTGTGGGTTCTCTACTCCTCCGGGACGACGGGCCTGCCGAAGGCCATCGTCCACAGCCAGGGCGGCATCCTGCTCGAGCATCTCAAAAAGGTCAGGCTGCACATAGACCTCGGCCCCGAGGACCGCTTTTTCTGGTTCACGACGACGGGCTGGATGATGTGGAACCTGCTCGTCGGCGGCCTGCTCGCGGGGGCCACCGCCGTCCTCTACGACGGCAGCCCCGCCCACCCGGACACGAACGCCCTGTGGGGGCTCGCCGAAGAGACCGGCATGACCCACTTTGGGACCAGCGCCGGGTACCTGATCGGCTGCATGAAAGCGGAGATAGAACCGGGCCGGGACTTCGACCTCTCCGCGCTCAAGGGCGTCGGCTCCACCGGGTCTCCCCTCCCGCCGGAAGGCTTCGGGTGGGTCTACGGGCACGTCAAAGAGGACCTGTGGCTCTACTCGACAAGCGGCGGCACGGACCTGTGCACGGCCTTCGTGGGCGGGGTGCCGCTGCTGCCGGTGCGGGCGGGGGAGCTCCAGGCTCGGTCGCTCG
This sequence comes from uncultured Rubrobacteraceae bacterium, assembly GCA_902806015.1. Next base: position 13,979 of record CADCUZ010000168.1, on the reverse strand, counting down.
GGGCGGCCGTCCACGCCTTCGACCCGGATGGCAAGCCCGTGGTCGGCGAGGTGGGGGAGATGGTCATCACCGAGCCCATGCCGTCGATGCCCGTCTTTCTCTGGAACGACGAGGGGGGCGAACGCTACAGGGAGAGCTACTTCGATGTCTACCCGGGCGTGTGGCGTCATGGGGATTGGCTCCTAATCAAGGGGTACGGCGGCTGCGTCATCTCCGGGCGCTCCGACTCCACCATAAACCGCGGCGGCGTCAGGATGGGCACCAGCGAGATCTACTCCGCCGTAGAGGGCGTCGAAGAGGTCGCCGATAGCCTCGTCGTGGATATACCCAAGCCCGGCGGCGAATCCTTTATGCCCCTCTTCGTCGTCCTTACGGAGGGGGCACAGCTCGACGACGACCTGAAGAACAGGATAAAGGGGAGCATCCGCGAGCGGACCTCCCCACGCCACGTCCCGAACGAGATTTTCGCCGTCCCCCAGGTCCCAAAGACCCTCAACGGCAAGAAGCTCGAAGTGCCGGTCAAGAAGATCCTCTCCGGCACCCCGCCCGACGAGGCCGCGAGCCGCGGCTCCCTCAGCAACCCCGAGTCGCTGGACCGCTTCGCCGAGCTCTCGCGGCAGCTCTGAGGCGCCGGAGAAGCCGACGGCTTGATTACGACACGAAAAGCATAAAAGAGCTGCCCCGCGACTGTCAGGGCGGGGGCAGCTCGCGTCACGGAGGGCGAAACCTTGTACGGAACCATTCTCTTCGAGAAGAGGGACGGCGTCGCCGACGTCGCCCTTAACCGCCCCAAAAAGCTGAACGCCTTCGACGCCACCATGCACGAGGAGCTCCACGCGGCCCTCGACGAGGCAGCGGCCGACGACGGGGTCCGGTGCGTCGTGTTGCGGGGCGAGGGGCGAAGCTTCTCGGCGGGGGCGGACCTCGTCCAGATCGCAGGGGGCGCCGAGGGCGACCCGGACCTCGGCGAGTACCTGCGCAACACTTACAGCCGCCTGGTGAAACGGATGGTGTCGATAGAGAAGCCCATCGTCGCGTCGCTCCGCGGCCCGGTCTACGGGGCCGGCGTCGGCATCGCGCTCGCCTGCGACCTGCGCCTCGCCGCCGAGAGCGCGAAATTCTCTGTAGCCTTCATCAAGATCGGCCTCATGCCCGACGCCGGGGTCTCGTTCTTTTTGCCCCGCGTCGTCGGCCTCGGGCGCGCCCTGGAGATGAGTATGCTCGGCGATCCCGTCGAGGCCGACGAGGCCCTGCGCACCGGCCTCGTCAACAGGGTCGTCCCCGACCAAGAGTTGGCCGAAGAGACCGCCGCCCTCGCTTCACGTCTCGCCGCGATGCCGACGGCCGCCCTCGGCAGGACCAAGCGAGCCCTATACGCCAGCTTCGAGGGAGATCTGGGGACGGTCCTCGACCGTGAGGCCGAAGGCCAGACCTTTTGCGGTTACACCGCCGACCACAAGGAGGGCATCGAGGCGTTCTTCGAGAAGCGGGAGGCGCGCTTCACCGGCAGGTAGAGAGCCTTTACCTGTCTTCCAGCCCCGCGGCTGGCCGACCGGGAAGGGAGTAGAAGAGCGCCCCGCCGCGGCTCTCCACGGCGAGGTGGCCCCCGCCGGCGAGCTCCGAGAGCATCCCGTCCGCCTCCCGCACGGTGAGCGAGGTATTCATCGCCGCTTCGGCGGGGCTGATGCTGCCGCCGTTGTCCCGGATGGCGGAGAGGAGCTCGCGCTCCGTGCCGGTCCCGGAAGAGATGAAGACCCTCCCTTGCTGCTGGAGCCTCGAGACGCCGAGGGCTAGCAGCACGAGCGCGGGGAACATAAAGACGAAGACCGGAACGAGCACGCCGGAGGTGATGCCGATGGAGATGCCGAAGCCCGCGAATGCCAGGGCCAGCGCGAGCAAGACGTAGGGCCCGGTGTTGGAGCCTTCCTCCTGACGACCGACGTCCCGCCGTTCGTCGCGTCCCCCCAGGTTGTCCAAGGTAACTCCGATCCGCCGCTCCCCGTACGGAGACATTCTAATCCGGCCAACGATGCGACGCACGTCCATAGCCCCATTCTTTCCGCCCTACCTGCGAGCGCGGCGGCGCTTTTGTAAGATGGGGGCCGTTTCGCGGCTTAGAGGTGGGACCTTGCGCAGGACCGTTCGTTGAAGCGGCTACGGGTGCTCATGACGCGGCAGGAGATCGTGCCGGAGAGGCTCGCCGGCGCCACGGTCGTCGTGCTGGACGTATTCATGGCGACCACCACGCTGCTCGCGATCCTGGAGAACGGCGCCCGCGACGTCTACCCGGCGGAGGGCCTGGAGGAGGCCGAGGAGCTCCGCAAGAGGCTAGGACCCGGGAACGTCCTGCGCGGCGGGGAGCAGGACGCCGCGCGCATAGACGGCTACGACCACGGGCCCTTCCCCGAGGAGTACGGGCCCGAAGTCGTCGCGGGCAAGGACGTGATCTTCGTGACCACAAACGGCACCCGCGCCCTCGCGGACGCCGCCCCCGCCGACAGGGTCCTCCTCGGATGCCTCCGCAACGCCCCGGCCGTGGCCCGCGAGCTACGAGGGTCGGGGTCCGGCTCGGTCTACCTCGTCTGCGCCGGATCGGCGGGCCGCTTCACCGTCGAGGACTTTCTCGGCGCGGCCACGATAGTCTCCCACCTGGAACCGTCGGGTTGGCGCCTGAACGACGCCGCCTGGCTCGCCCTGGATTTCGTGGAGCGGCACGGCAAGAATGTCCCGGACGCCCTGAAGCGGAGCCGGGCCGGCCGCTGGTTCGTCGAGAACGACCGGATGGACGCCTTCGCCTTCGTCGCCGACGTCGGCGCGAGCGACCTCGTCCCCGAAGTCGTGGGGGGAAAGCTCGTCCAGGCCGGTCGCGAACAACCGGCCGGGAACAGCAAGGCCGACCGCCGAAAGCTATCGTAGGAGGCGTGCCAACACGACCGTGGGGAGACGAATGTCCGAGACGATAAAGGTCCGGGAGGGCGAGCGGTTCGACGAAGAATCGGTCGAGCGCGTCCTGCGGGAGCGAGTAGAGGAACTGCCCGGGGGAAACCTTGCGGTCGAGCAGTTCCCCTCCGGCGCCTCGAACCTGACCTACCTGCTGAAGATCGACGGCTGGGAGGGCGTGCTGCGCCGCCCGCCGATGGGCCCCATACCTCCGAAAGCTCACGACATGGGCCGGGAGTCAGGCATCCTGGCGAAGCTCGACGCCGCGTACCCGCTCGCCCCGAAGCCGTACTTCTTTTCCGACGATGAGTCCATTATCGGGGCGCCGTTCTACGTGATGGAGAAGAGGACGGGCGTCGTGCTCGACGACTCCTTTCCGGAAGGGACCGGACCTGATGAGGGGCTGTGCCGGGGCATCTCCCTCACCGTCGTCGACACGCTCGTCGAGCTGCACGCCGTGGACCCGTGGGAGGCCGGCCTCGGGGACCTCGGCAAGCCGGACGGTTTTCTGGAGCGGCAGACTAGGGGTTGGATCTCCCGCTACGACAAAGCCAGAACCGACGAGATAGAGGAGGTGGAGCCGCTCACGGACTGGCTAGCGGCGAACGTCCCCGAGAGCCCGCCGCCGACCATCATCCACAACGACTACAAGCTCAACAACCTCCTCCTGAACCCCGACGACCTCACGGAGGTCCGGGCCGTCCTCGACTGGGAGATGACGACCGTGGGCGACCCGCTCTTCGACCTTGCCGTCTCGCTCTCCTACTGGGTCGAGCCGGGGGACCCCTACGACCTTAAGGCGGTCATGCCGACCGTGACCGCCACGCCCGGCTTTATGACGCGCAAGGAGATCATCGACCGCTACGCGCAAAAGAGCGGGCGCGACCTCTCCGAGATGCACTGGTACGTCGTATTCGGCTACTTCAAGCTCGCGGGCATCCTGCAGCAGATCTTCGCCCGCTGGAAGGCCGGCCAGACCCAAGACGAGCGCTTCGCGACCTTCGGCGAGAGGGCGCGGACCCTGATCCTGCACGCCGAAAACCTCTCCCGCACCGGGGACGTCTAGTGGAGCCGGCGGGGAAGATCGGCGTCCTCGGTACCGGCACGATGGGCGCCGGCATCGTCCAGCTGGCGGCCCAATCCGGCCACGCCGTGATCGCCTGCGACTCCTCCGTCGAGGCGCTCGAAAGGGCCCAGGTCTCCGTCGGCGAGGGCCTGCTGCGCTTCGCGGAGAAGAGCGTCTTTACCGAAGAAGAGGCGTCGGCCCATCGCGACCGCGTACGCTGGACCACCAACACCGAAGAGCTTCGCGGCTCGGGCGTCGTGATAGAGGCGATCGTCGAGAAGATCGGGCCCAAAAAAGGGGCCCTTTCCGCCCTGGACGCCCTGCTCCCGCCCGAGGCGCTCCTCTTCACCAACACCTCCTCCATCTCCATAACGGAGCTCGCGGGCGCCACCAACCGCCCGGAGAGGGTGTGCGGCACCCACTTCTTCACCCCGCCCCCGTTACGCGAGGCCGTCGAAGTCCCGCGCGGCGCCCTCACGAGCGACGAGACCCTCGAGAGGGCGAAGGGCCTCGTACGCTCCTTTGGCAAGCTTCCCGTCGTCGTGGACGGCGACGTACCCGGCTTCGTCGCAAACCGCCTCCTCATCCCGATGCTCCTCGAAGCCTGCCATCTCCTGGAGGCAAAAGCCGCCCCCAAAAAAGACATAGACCTCCTCGCGAAGAGGGGCCTCGGGTTCCCCATAGGCCCCTTCGAGCTGGGCGACTTTATAGGACTGGACGTCGCCCTGGACGTCACCTCCCGCATCCACGAGGCCACTGGTAACCCCTACTACGTCCCGCCAAAAACGCTCGAAGATCTGGTACGGTCCGGCAGGCTGGGCCGCAAGAGCGGCGGAGGCTTCTACGAGTATTAGCTAGTCAGCCGGTCAGTCGATACGAAAGCCTGACAGGCTGAAATGCCAAAAGCGCAGGCTGAAATGCCGAAAGCGCAGGCCGCAGGCCGAAGCGTGCTGCGACGACCGAAGGGAGGCGCATGGGCAGGCTCGACGGCAGGGTCGCGATGGTAACGGGGGCGGGGCGTGGGATCGGGGAGGCGATAGCCCGCCGGTTCGCCCGGGAGGGCGCGCGGGTCTGCTTGACGGACGTGAACAGGGACGGGGCCGCGGCGACGGCCCGCGGGCTCGTGGAAGAGGGTATGGACGCGTTCGCCGCCAAGGTCGACGTGACGAGCCGGACGGAGGTGGAGAACGCCGTCGGAGAGACGGTGGGCCGGTACGGGCGGCTGGATATCCTGGTCAACAACGCCGGTATCACGAAGGACAACCTCGTCTACAAGATGACCGACGAGGACTGGAGAAGCGTACTGAACGTTCACCTGACGGGCGCCTTCTTCTGCAGCCGGGCCGCCCAGAGGCACATGGTGGAGGGTAACTACGGCAGGATCGTGAACGTGTCCTCGACCTCGGCCCTCGGCAACCGGGGCCAGGCGAACTACGCGGCGGCCAAGGCCGGCATCCAGGGCTTCACGAAGACCCTCGCCGTCGAGCTCGGGCGCTACGGCGTCACGGCAAACGCCGTGGCCCCCGGCTTTATAGAAACGGACATGACCCGAGAGACCGCCGCCCGCCTGGGCGCGGACTTCGACGACCTCGTCGCCGAGCGCGTGAAGACCATCCCCGTCGGCCGCGGCGGCTGGCCCGAGGACGTGGCGGCGTCCGTCCTCTTTTTCGCCTCCGAGGAGGCCGGGTTCGTGAGCGGGCAGGTCCTCTACGTCGCCGGCGGGCCGAGGGACTAGTGCTCTACGAGAGGTTCGTCGGCCGCTCCTCGGAGCCGGTGAGGAACACGGTCGAGCGGGAGGCCGTCCGGCGCTTCGCGCAGGCCGTCGCCGACCCGAGCCCGCTCTACGGGGACGAGGCGGCGGCGAGGGGGAGTCGCTACGGGAGGCTGCTCGCGCCGCCGACATTCCCGCGCACCCTCGACTACGGGAGGATAGGCGGGCTGGAGCTGCCCCCCGCCGGCCTGATCCATGGCGAGTTCCGGATCTTTTACGAGCGCCCGCTCCTCGTCGGCGACGAGCTCCTGTGCCGCCTGACGCTCAAGGACTCCTACGACAAGCAGGGCCGCCGCGGCCTCCTCGGCTTCCTTCTCTTCGAGCGGACCGGCGAGGACGCGGATGGCGGGCTCGTCTTTACTACGAACGACACCGTCGTCGTTACGGCGGCCGTGCGACGGAGGATGGGGGTATGAGCGTCCCGAGCTGGACGATCGGCGAGGGGTTGGGGGAGCGGGAGCTGCCTCCGGTGCATCAGGAGCAGCTCCGGAAGTACGCGGAGGCGGCGGGGGACCACAACCCGATCCACCTCACGGACGGGGCCGCCGAAGAGGCGGGCCTCCCCGGCGTCATCGCCCACGGGATGCTCACGGTCGCCACGATGGGCCTCCTCTTTTCCCCCTACCTGGAGCACGGGTACGTGAAGACGTTCCAAAGCCGCTTCTTGGGGATGGTCTTCCCGGGCGACGTGCTGCGGGTCGGCGGCCTGGCGACTGGCGTGCGGGCGACGGGGGAGGGGCACCTGTACGCTTTCGGGGTGTACGCGCGGCGGGGAGAGGACACCGTCGCCTCGGGCGAGGTCGGGTTTCTGGTCTTCGACGAATAGCGTTAGGAAGGAGAAGGATGGCCCGACAGAGCGGGGGGCCTTGGGACAGCGAACAACTGTCATGCCTCGCGAGGTACTCTGACCGAGGGCGGGGCTCGGTGGGTGGGGCTAGCTTGCCGAGGTTCGAAGGTTGTCTGAGGACGCTTTCTCGGAAACCCGCCGGCAAGGATAAGCCTCGGTCAGCCGCGTTACGGGTAGAATAGCGAGGCATGGCTGCCGAAGAGTACGAAGCGGCCTTCGTCGGTGGGGATCTGGCCACGGCGCATGGAGGAGTCTATGACCGTCAAAAGGTCCAATCGCTGCGAAAACCCCCACAAGAAGTTGCGGCTCAAACGATAGCGTTGCCTTTCTTCTCGAACACGCGGAACGCGCCCGTCCCCATGGCGACAAGGTTTCCCTCCGAGTCGTGTACCTTCGCCTCGGCGGTGGCCATGCGGCGGGTGCGGTGGACGACCTCGGCGGAGCAGGTTATGCGCCCCTTGTTGACCGCCCCGAGGAAGTGGACGTTCATCTCTATGGTGGCTGTCCTCACACCCACCAGCGCCAGCACGGAGAGGCCCATGGCGTTGTCTATGAGCGAGGCGTAGACCCCGCCGTGCAGGGTGCCCGCGCCGTTGAGGTGGACGTCCCCCACGTCTATGTGGATCACCGAGCGTCCCGGCCTGACCTCCTCGACCTTCGCCCCGATGTGCCGGGAGAAGGTGACCTCCTCGTTAAAGTGGCGCGCGAGGTGGTCCAGCTGCTCTTCGCTTAGGGTTCCTGTATCGTCTCTCAACGAACCCTCCCTTCTCTACTCGGTTCCGCGATGGGCCGGTGCGATGCAAATTATGGGGTTAGCCTCGACGACTGCCCCACCGAAGGCCGGCCCGAGGGAAGCCCGGAGCCTAGCACCGCTACGACGACCACCCCCAGCATGCCGTCCGGTGCCTCCTGGCTTCTGCCTACCGTCCTCGAATTTATCGCCGCAAGTATACGGGCGGATCCGGTTCCGAACCGGCACTAGAGTGGCCGGGCACGCCTTCGGGCAGCCGGGTCCCCGGGACCCGGCTGCTTGCGCTTCTTCGCAAGAGAGAAAGCCATTGCGGTACTCGACAAGCGAGGTACTCCCTCAAGATCCGGGCGATCGAGTGGCGTGCGAGAGCTCCTGTGGATGCGCGGGACGGTTGGGCCCTGTAATGCTCTGTTCGAGGTCGGATTCCCCCTAGGTCGAATAGCGGCGTAGGGGACCGTCTTAGGGCGGGCCCGCCGCGGTACCGGGGAGCCTCAAAACGGCTTCGTGCGCGTGTCCTAGCCGGTCCGATACTTTCCGCCGCGCCTGGGAGCCCGGATTCCGAAGATCCGCCCTCTACGCTGCTGGGTAATCGGCCTTCACGCCGGTCACCGTTCCACGGCATCCGAGGAGTCCTCCACTTCGAAGCTGATCTCCGGCGGGTTTGTGGGTCACGCCTTGCAGGTCCTTCACGTACGGCTGGCGCATCTGGTAGACGCCCGGATGGGCCGTGCGACCCCACAGCGCGGTTTGCGAGGGATCCTGTAGGACGCACTCCGACACCCCCGCGGGCACGTCGGTTAGCTCCATAACCTTCCGCGTTCACCCACAAGGACGCACACGATACGGCGTATCCCTCGCGCCGGCGGCGGGTCAAATGCTAAGCACACCTCGATGGTCTGTCCGACGGCATAAGCTACAATTGGTGCATTCCACACCCCGGGGATCCCGGCGTCCCTCCGGCTCCCCCCTCGCGACCAGTATAATCCGCCCTGTGGGCAAGACCCTCGTCGACGACCGATACGAGTTGCGAGCCTTGACGGGCAGCGGTGGCATGGCCGACGTGTTCTTGGCGTACGATCGGCTCCTCGCCCGCGACGTCGCGCTCAAGCTGCTCAAGGATCACTACGCCAAAGACGAGGAGTTCGTCGAACGCTTCAGGCGAGAGGCCAAGAGCGCCGCCGCCCTGTCCAGCCCGTTCATCGTCCCCATCTTCGACCGCGGCGAGACCGAGGACGGCACCTACTATATAGCCATGGAGTACCTGCCCGGCGGCACTTTGAAGGACCGGATCGTGAGGGCGGGGAGGATGCCCCCTCAGGAGACGATGGAGGTGGCGGTCCAAGTCGCGGAGGCGTTGCAGACGGCCCACGAGCGGGGCATCGTCCACAGGGACGTCAAGCCGCACAACATCCTCTTTGTCGATTCGGGGCACGCGAAGGTGGTCGACTTCGGAATCGCCCGGGCCGCCGAGGCTACCACCATCTCTAAACCCGGGGATATCTTGGGCAGCGCGAAGTACATGTCCCCCGAGCAGGCGGCCGGCGGGCGGGTCAGCCCGGCAAGCGACCTGTACTCGTGGGGAGTGGTCCTCCACGAGATGCTAACCGGAAGGGTGCCCTTCGACGTGTCTACCCCGGCGGATCTGCCCGCGGAGCACGCGAAGGGACCGCCGCGCCGCACGAGCGAGGCGAACCCGGAGGTTCCGGAGGCCCTGGACGCCGTGGTCACGAAGCTCCTGGCCACAAACCCGGAAGACCGTTACGGTAGCTCTGCCGAGCTCCTCGGAGACCTGGGTAGGGTAAGAAACGGTCTGCCCCCGGTGGTGGCCCCCTCCCCGAACGAGGCGACCAGCGCGGCCTCGGAAGATTCGCCGGCGCCGGCGGACGCGGATGGGGCGGAAGCCGGCGCCGAGGGCGGGCGCAGCAGAAGGTCGTTGTCGATCCTCGCCTCGTTCGCCGCGCTGTTAGCCGTGCTCGGCGTGGTCAGCTGGGGGCTGTTGCGGGATCCCGGCGGAAGCGGCGCCCCGCGCGCCGAGGTAGGCGCATCCGAAGAGTCGCCCAAAGGTCCCGAACGAGCGCGGCCCGGCCTCGAGAGAGTTCAGGTCCCCGCGGTGAAAGGCCTTAGCGAGCGGGAGGCACGCAAGCGCCTCGCCGAAGCCGGCTTCGAAGTGGCGGTCCGGTCTCAGGGAAGCCCCGACGAAAGCACCGGCGAGGTCCTCGAGCAGTCGGAAGCCGGCGGGAAGAGAGCCGATGAGGGCTCGAGGATCTTCCTGACGATCGGCGAAGGCCCGGGGGCCACGCAAACACCGAGCCTGGTCGGCCTCACCTACCCGGAGGCCGAGAACGAACTGGAGCGAGCGGGCCTCCTCCTAGGCGGTGTCAGGGAGGTTCCGAGCGAAACCGCGCCCGCCGGCGTGATCGTGGCTCAGGACCCGCCGGCGGGGACCACCTTGGAGCCGGGTTCCTTCGTGCACCTCACGACCAGCGTCGGGGCGCCGGGCGAGACGACCTACGGGTACTAGGGCCGGTACAGTTCGCTAATGCGCCTCGGGTTCCATGGCGTTCAAAGCCTGCTTAGAGCCCTTTAAGTAGCGGGGATCATCCGGCGAGGGAGGAGTTCCGCTACGGGCCCTAAGAGCCTTAAAACGGCTCCGGGCGTGTAGGCTGTTCTTAGCTGGTTCGTTCCGCCGCCCCCAAGGATGGGGGTTGCTGCCGAAAGTATGTACCTTGAAGCCAGACCACGCTCGGCCGCCTCACTACTAGTATGTCGCCCTTCCGCCGCTGACGTCGTAGCATTGGCCCGTGACGAAGCTCGCATCGTCGGAGGCCAGAAAGTGCACCACCGCAGCCACCTCCACCGGGCGCCCCATCCGCCCCATCGGGATCTTGCTCGTCATGTACTCGATGGCCTCAGGTTGGAGTTGCTCGAGCAGCGGCGTCTCGATGACGGCCGGTGCCACGCAGTTCACCCTCACGCCGTCGTGGATCACCTCCTTGGCCAACGCCTTGGTCAGGCAGATCACCCCGGCTTTGGAGACCGAGTAGGGGATCATGTTCGGGTTGCCCTCCTTGCCCGAGATGGAGGCCACGTTGACCACCGCGCCGCTCTGCCGCTCGCGCATGTGAGGGATCGCCGCCCGGCAGCAGTAGAAGGTGGCGGTCAGATTCAGGCTAAGCACCCTCTCCCAATCCTCGTCCGTGATCCCCGAAAGCGGGGCGTCGCGGCCGGTTATGCCGGCGTTGTTCACCAGCACGTCGAGCCTGCCGAAGGCGTCGATGGCGCGCTCGACCATCGCGCCGACCTCGTCGGGCTTGGTGATGTCCGCGACCGCCTCCACGCACTCTGCCCCCCCTTCGCGCAGCCGTTTTACGGCCGCCAAGGCGCCTGCTTCGTCGACGTCGGCGACTACCACACGCGCGCCGGCCCGCGAGAGGCGCTCGGCGATGGCGAACCCTATGCCCCGCGCGGCCCCGGTAACGATCGCGACCCTCTCTGGCAGTGTCAAAAACACGGTCCGGCTCCCTCTGTAGCCCCCATCGCACGGGGACGATCTTTACATTCTTGTACGTTCGGCGCCATCTTACCGAACAAGGCGTCCTAAGGCCGCCGCGAATGCATTCCAAAGGGCAAAGGTCGTCTGGCGAGGTTAGTCTACAGTACGCTATGGGGGTCCTTAAAAAGGCTTCTACCCGGGCGGTGACGGTGCCCGATTCATCCCGACGCGCCTAGAGGGAGGGCGTCGCGGCCCAAAGGAACCCGGATCCTCGTTCCTCGTCCCTTCGCGAGGCTGAAGGGGGACGAGCATGGGCCCTTCTACTGACGCCGGGCCAAGTACACGCCAAAAAGGATAATCGTTCCTCCGATGATCTTCTCGACCCCCAGCCCCTCGCCCAACAGCACGATGCCCGAGGCGACGCCGACAAAGGTGATGAGGTACTGGTAAACGAGCACCTTGTTGGCCCCAAGGAGGGATGCCCCCCTCTGCCAAGCGAAGAACCCGAATGCGGCCACCAAGATGGTCGAGTAGGCGACCGCCGCCCACACCCCGGCGCTCATCGCGTCCCAGTCCGCGCTCAGAAAGCCTGGCATTTACATGTGCTTTTATACGCCCCACATAGGGGAGTTCCTTAATCTGCGAGTCGTCGATACCCTCGATAGGGTCGGGTACGGGCAGCCCTCGGCAGGCGACTAAGCAACATGCCAAGCCACCGCCGCACATATACCCCCCGTTTTTTCTCTCGTAGGTCCGGCAGTAGGTCTCCGAAGGCGCCGGACCGGGACCGGGTCCCGGGCTCCTCGCCTTAACGCCACGCGTAAACACCCGTCGTGCAAACGATGGCCTCTCGCGTGGACCGCGGGCCCAAGATCCCTCCGATTACGGCGCGCCAGTTCCCTTCCACCTCCCCCACGGCCGCGCGCAAATACGCCTCGTTGTGCGCCCCGCCGCACGTACCGTTCTCATATGATCTACTGGCGTGCCCCGGATCGTTGATGCCGATGTCGGACGTGACGACCTGCGCCCCGCCGCACGCCCTTCGCGTCGACGGGTCGTTTCGGAGGGCGTGGAGCAGCGGGGGCCTCGTTTGGCAGCTTCGGCCTAGGTTGACGACCTCGATCCGGGCGCCCGTGTCGCTGCGCGGGTGCTCCGCGTGGCGGTCCACGTAGCCCCGTCTAGCGCCCACCCCCGCAGCCAGCGGGTCGCCGGGGGCCAGGTAGTCCCACCGAACGGGGACCTCGGTAGTCGACTCGGTTTCGCCTTCGGGCGCCCGTCGCATCGCAGCCGGCGTAGATAACCTCGCCGCCATCCTTCTGGATGGCCTCGACCCTCGTCAGTTCGGGGTCCTCCTCGAAGCCGCCCTCGGTTAGCTCCTCGCGAACGTCGCTCACCACCACTTTGGCGCCCTCGGCCGCGACGGCCCTGGCGATTCCGCGCCCGAATCCGGAACTCGCCCCGGTGATAACCGCTACTTAGCCCCCGAGCCGGTTCATGCGGCCACCTCCGTTCCTACCCTCGCCTTCTGGTTGTACCCCCTCGGAGTACCGAAGCTATGTCGGAAAAGCTCCCTTACCTAGCGGTCTCCAATAGGGCCGTTGGGATCCCATTTGCCATATTTCTCGATCCAGTATTTACGTTGAGCCTCTAGTAGACGCTCCCGCTCCTCGCCACCCTCGATGAAGTGGAGATCCCCAATGATAAGGCAGACTTCTGGATACTGGGAAATAATTTCTGGTCACTCGTCTAGAACGTGAAGCTGGCGAGGTTCTGTTGCTTTACCCCTGAGACGCCCGTGAAGCCGCCGCCGACCCACAGGCGATTACCCACGGGGCTAAAGGACCACACACCGTTGTAGTTCCGGGCGGGACCTTGGAGGTTCGGGAGCCAGCCACAGCCGCCGGCGCCGGCGGCGGACGCGGGTTTGAGACCCCCTGTTGCGGGGTCGAGAGAGGCGATTCCGCGCAAGAAACGCCCATCGCAGACCTTCTGATTAGTCTCGCTGATCCCGAAGTGCCCACCAATGTAGAGCTGCGAACGGTTCGGGGAGAGGGCTATGGCCTGCACGTTACCGGCGGTAATGAACCTCCAATCCAGCCCTCCGATATTGCCATTGGTCAAATAGAACGAAGCGGCAGAGTTCTTCTTTGCTCCAAAACCAACGAAGAGTCGACCCTCCGTGACATCGAGATCCCAGGCGTTCTGATCCAAGCCTATGATTAGGCTTCCGGGGATCTTCCACGGATGCAGGTTCCCTGAGGCGGTGAAGATGCGGGCGACGCTCTGGCGATTGTCCTGCTTGCCGTTTGTCCCGACAACAGATTGGAAGTTGCCGCCGATGAACATCGAGTTGCCGTCAGTGGCGAACTCTATCGAGCGAACCTTCCCGAGGTCCGCCTTGGGTCGCCAGCTCGGGGAGAGATTCCCAGTGGAGATATTGAAAGCCGCGAGATTCTCGCGAGCCTTGCCATTGACCTTCTGAAAGCCACCACCGACATAAAGGGTAGATCCCCGAGCCTTCAGCTCGTAAACAGCTGAATTACTGCTCCCCATATCAGGAGAGAAACTGGAGAGAGCCCCGCTACCGGCGTCGACCGCCGCAAGGTGCTGACGCGGGCTTCCAGATACCGCCCCGAAGTTCCCACCGATGAAAAGCGTGCCACCCTGGACAGCGAGGGCATGAACCTCACCGGACTTACCACTCACCTGCGGGCGGAACCCCTTTAGGGGTTTCCCGGAGGCGACGTTGATCGCCGCGACGTTGGAGACCTTGAGCCCCGGAGCGCTGGCGGTCGGCCGCACCTGGTCGAAGCTGCCCCCGATGTAGAGCACTTTGCGGTTCTTCGAGAGCACTGTGGCGTAGACCTTACCGTTGGTCATCCAGGTCTTATCCAGGCTCGTAGGAGCTGCCTGAGCGGGAGAGCTGAAAACAGCCATACCCAAAGCTAGAAGTGTCAGCAGTGCAATTATTCTCAGTTTCGAGCGTATCTCAATCATTCGTTCTCCACCCCGAGGTCATACGTTTCTACGTGTATCGGGACGTGCCACCGCTAAATAGCGTGAAGGTGCAGATCGAGCTAAGAGCGCTTCACGCGGCGCAAATCCGGTTTG
>CADCUZ010000167.1:292-4166 GCA_902806015.1 uncultured Rubrobacteraceae bacterium | reverse complement strand
GCTTGTCTCTTTTCTTCCAGATAGATTCCCGGGCCGTGGTGGACGCTCTCGTCCACCACGGCCCGGCATCATTCCCCGCCCTTCACAACAGCAGCATGAAAACCATAAAGGTTGCTAGGCTCATGACGCTCCTTACCGTGTGCACCCTCCCCCAGCGGATCAGAAGCCGTCGCGCCAGATCGGGGTTCTTGTCGATTGTGGGATCGAGCAGCTTGTTGTTGGTCGGCAAAGCAACGATGAGCGTGTAAGGAATGACGGCCACCAGGAGCAACCCGCCGACCAGCCACCATACGCTAGCGCCCATCATCCAGGCGGCGAGCGCGCTCAGGAATCCGACCGCCGCAAGCAGCGGCTGCACCACGGCGGCCCTCTTGTAGCTGGGGCGCCACTCTTCTAGGGCCGCGGCTGTGTCGATCTGCTCTCGGGCCGGCTGCTCCGCCAGGTCGATGTAGATCGCGGCGCCGGCGAACAACCCCGCCGCCAAGGTGGCAAGTATTTCTAGCAACATACACGCAACTCCTTCCTCTCTTCGTCACCGCATGATCACAAGGTGGCTGCCACGGCGACCGCCACGAACGACGCCGTCGCGAACATCGAGCGGCCGAGATGCCCGCGAAACCAACGGGCGCGCATCTCGTAGATCGCTTTCGCCTCCGCGGGCGGCGTCGCGACGATGCGCCTCTGTAGCGGCACAAGGATCACGATCGACGCAGCGAGAGTCGCGACGAAACCTGCGGCGCCCACCAGCGCGAGCACGCGCGCCGAGCCGTCGGCGGCGAGGGCGAACCCGACCGCCGAGGCGATCGCCGCGACCAGCAAGGCGGGTTGCACCTTGTCCGTCCGGCGGAGCGTCTCCTCGAAGTCGTCGATGAACTTCTGAACCGGCATCCGCCGCCAGATTGGCACGCGAGACCACGCGAAGGTCGCGGCGCCGCCGGCGAACAGTCCGCCCGCGATCAGCATAAGACTTGCCCAAGCACTCATCCCTCGTCTCCTCTTGGTCCGTCGCGGGTACGCGCGTCAGACGACGCGCACCACCTCGTAGAGGGCCGGGTGGTTGGGAGGCGTGCCCGCCGCCATCGCCCGGAACTCGGGACTCGTGACGGCCGCCCGGAAGTCCTGTGGGGACGCCCACTCGGCGACGTTCACGAAGCGGAACCTCGGATCCGGCGACACCGCGCGGTGAAGCCGGGATCCGACGAAGCCGCGTTGGGACCGCATGTAGTCGGCCGCCCGGCCCCAGCCTTCCAGGAACCGATCGTCGCCCACCTCGTCCGGCACCTCGAAGGGATTGATGAGGACGAAATTCGTCATCTCGCTTTGCTCCTTCCTCTCTGCGGCGGTACTCACACCCCCGCCACCTCTACTCCGGCTGCTTCTCCCCGTACCGCGCTGTAGCGTCCCTTCTCCACCTCCTTCGCTTTTCCGGATGAAGCCGTCCTTTCGTTCTGGTTCCCAGTCTGCGTCCCGACGTGGCGAAGCACCACGTGCACCTCCCACGCACTACACACGCACTTCGTCCTCGTGGAGCGCTCTGATCACTCGCGCCGTCTGCTACCATGCCTCGTACTTGGAGAAGGACACGTAGGTTCGTGACCAAGGACGGACGCGCGAGGTGACTCGAGGCCAGGACACCCCGTTCGGCATGCACCTGAGGCGGTTGCGGGAAGCCGCGGGTCTAACGCAGGAGGAGCTGGCCCAGAAGGCTGGCTTGACGGCCCGAGGCATCAGCGACCTGGAGCGCGGCGCGAGGAATCGTCCCTACCCGCACACCGTACGCTCGCTCGCTGCTGCGCTGGAGCTACCCGAGGACGAGCGTGCCGCCCTCTTGGCAGCGGTCCCCAAGCGAGGCGGCACGCTCCACGAGGAAGAAGTGGACGCTCTTGCGCCGACTCTCCCGGCGCCGTTCACCCCGCTTGTAGGTCGAGAGCGAAACCTCGAAGAGATAAAGATCCTACTTGCTCAGCCGGAGGTCAAGCTGCTCACGCTCACCGGTACTGGCGGCGTCGGCAAGACTCGTCTGGCCATCCGGGCGGCCCAAGATGCCGGATACCTTTTTTCGGACGGAGTAGTGTTCGCCGCCCTGGCGCCGCTCGCGAACCCTGGTCTCGTGGTTCCGACCGTTGCCAGGTCGCTGGGCGTGCGCGAGGCAGAAGGGCAGACCTCGCGAGAGGCGCTGCATGCCCACCTGAAAGATAAGCGGCTGCTCTTGGTGCTCGATAACTTCGAGCACCTGCTGGAGGCGGCACCCGAAGTGCCCGCGTTGATAGAGTCTTGCCCCGACCTGACGGTACTCCTAACCAGCCGTGCGCCGCTGCGCGTAAGGGGCGAGCAGGAGTACTCCGTTCCCCCACTCGAGTTGCCCGCCTCCACCAGGGATCCTGGGGTGGAAGAAGTTCAAAGCTCGCCTTCCGCCAGGCTATTCGTGGAGCGCGCTCGGGCGGTATCCTCTACGTTCTCCCTTACCGAAACAAATGCGGCCGCGGTCGCCTCGATCTGCTGGCGGCTCGGCGGGATCCCGCTCGCTTTGGAGCTGGCGGCGGCGAAGGCAAAGCTCCTGGATCCCAAGATGCTACTCTCGCGGCTGGACCGTGCCCTGTCTACAAGCGGGGTACGAGACCTGCCGGATCGCCAGAGGACGATGCGCAGCACCCTCGACTGGAGCCACGAGCTGCTCTCGGAGCCCGAGCGGGAGCTGTTCCGGCGCCTGTCGGTGTTCGCCGGGGGCTTCACGCTCGAAGCCGCGGAGGTTGTGGGCACGGCGGCAAGCGCCGGAGTCGAGCATGTGTTCGATCACCTCGGAACATTGGTGGAGCAGTCGCTAATCGTGGTGCAGCCACCCAAGGCCGGCGGCGAGACGCGCTACGGAATGTTGGAGCCGATCAGGCAATATGGCTTAGAGAAGTTGGAAGCAAGCGGGGAGACCGGTATGGTCGGTCGCAGCCACGCCGCGTACTTTCTCGCGCTGGCTCAGCGGGCGTATCCCGAGGTGCTGGGAGCGCTGCAGGTCGAGTGGTTGGAGCGTCTCGAACGGGAGTACGGCAACCTGAGGGCCGCCATGTCGTGGGCCTTGGATGCTGACGATGGCGCGACCGGGGTGAGGATGGGTTGGACGTTGTGGTACTTCTGGTGGGCGCGCAGCTATCACCGTGAGGGGCGTAGATGGATGGAAGAGGTTCTCAAGTGCCCTCTTCCTGCGGCTTTGCGGGGCAGGGCGCTCGTCGTAGCCGGCACCTTGGCCTGGGGTCATGGCGACCACGAACGGTGCGAGAGATATTCGGAAGAAGGTCTTGAGGCGTCTCGGCAAGCGGGGGACGAGCTTGCCGAGGCTTGGGCCCAGGTGGGATTGGGGCTTTCGGCGATGAGCGGGTCCGATCACGAGGCGGCCACGTCTCACCTCCAAGAAGCCCTGCGTGCCTTCCGCCTGTTAGACGAAGGCTACGGCGTGGCCCACGTGACCACCTTTTTGGGGATGGTGGCGCGGATGCGCGGTGACGAAGGCCAGGCGACAGCTATGTTCGAGGAGGGGCTTGCGGCGGCCCGCCGGATAGGAGATAGGAGCAGCACCTACATCGCGCTCTACAACCTGGCGCAGGCGGCCCTCTCGCGCAGCGACCACGATGGGGCCGCGTCCCTCTTCGAGGAGGGCGTGACCCTCTCAGAGCAGATGGGGGACCGGGCTAACGTGGCCTACTGCCTGGAGGGGCTTGCCGTGGTGGCCAACGCGCGCGGAGAGGCGGAGCGCAGTGGGCACCTCATCGGCGCGGCCGAGGGGTTGCACGAGGCGGTTGGAGTGCCCGTTTACGTGTACTACAAGCCCCACCGCTCGATGTATGAGCGCACAGTGGCCGCCGTACGTACCTGGCTGGGCGGG
>CADCUZ010000167.1:0-282 GCA_902806015.1 uncultured Rubrobacteraceae bacterium | reverse complement strand
GAGATGACCTTCGACCAGGCAGTGGCGTACGCCCTCAAGGACGACGAAACGTCGTCCGCATGATTAGGGAGCGGGATGAGCGATCATCAAAGCCGATGCTGCAAGGCCCCGTGTACCATGGGTCGTGTTCTACTCGAAATTACAAGGTCCTATCGCAAGTTATGAGCGGGTGTTATGTGAAGGATGCCACCTCGTCTACGATACGGTATCCACCTTCTACAAACCCTTTGTCAAACTCACGTGGTTGCGATGTGCGTAAGCACCGAAAATTCGGCAAACCGG
>CADCUZ010000166.1 GCA_902806015.1 uncultured Rubrobacteraceae bacterium | reverse complement strand
ACGTCTCCGGTTTCGTCTGGTTGGCTGGCAACCTGTACCTCCCGTATCGTTGATCGGACCGTCTCAATGGGCTACCCAGGAGCTTAATGCGTCGGGTTCTCCGGTCAACCTAGGCTTTCCTCCTACCGGATCGTTTTCGCCTATCCTCTACGCGAAAACCTCAAAATAAAGCTCGTTGAGAGTCACTCTATCCTCTGTAGTCTCTCGGTACGGTTGAAGCCCTATCCTCCGAGGCTACCCACGGTAGATCACGGGACCTGAGGATCCGACCTCCTACGCCAGCGCCTCCTCCATCGCCTGAGCGGTCCTCTTCTGCATCGCCGGAGTCGCAGGACCATAGGATCATTGCTCCCGGGGTCTGCCCGTTTTGACCTGGCGGTCTGCCATTAGGCTTTCGATCATCGCAGCCCTCTGGGTCTCGTCCTCCCAGAGGTCCCGAAACAGCCGTTCCTCGTCGGGGTCGTCCTCCCCTATGCTCTCAAGGCAGCCCCCAAGAAACTCAATGTACCTCTCATCCAGAGCCAGCCCCGGATAGAAGAGCTGGCCGTCGTAGCCGCGCTCCTAGTCGATGATCGCCGTTCTACCCTCGACAAACCGACACCATCCCCTCGACGCTCGCAAGTCGGCGGACTACCAGCGACCCTTTGGTTGGCACCAGGTTGGCACCAAGAGGCCCCCCGTACGATCGGAACGCCATCTCGGTGGTGCAATTTTTCCTGCAAAACGCTATAAAATGAGCGTCGCGCGACCGAGTTCGAACCCGGGATACCATGGTTTTCCGTTAGCGAAAGAATGTTTGCCTCCGTTTCCCGAGGTTGCACAAACCTCCTGTATAAGCCGATTTTGTGGTTTTACTGTTACCCAGCGTTGCCATCCGTTTCGGACGGGTTGTCGTCAAACTGAAGCGTCGGGAGAGGGGATGCGGTGAGCGACGAATACGCGATGACCTCTGAGACGCAGCCGATCCACGCGACCTTCGTGCCCGAGGAGCACACGAAGGTCTCCGCAAGGCTTGGGTTACTTTCGCCCCTGGCATAAAGACGCCCGCAAGCCGCGGGCGGTGGGGAGAGTGGGACCCAAGGCGGCCCTGCGCATGCTGCGGGAGGAGTTCGACGGCGGGTACCAGATCGCACGATTTTCCCCACCAAGCAGGCGGCGTAGATTGAGTAGGAGCGGGGACCGTCACCCACCCCGGACTCCCCAGCAACCCCCGGCCGATCTTGTCAGCGTTTAGGTAGGACCACGCTAGCATGTCGTCCAACCCCGTCACAGGGCCTCTTTGCCTGCTTCGTGCGGACCGCGGAGGGCTTCGAGCGCTTCGGCCGGGCCCATACCCGCCGCCTGCAGCAGGTCGAGGGCAGTCGAGCGCACCTGGGAAACGAGCGCGCTGGTCTCCAGGTCGTTGCTCGTCCCGAGGCTGGCCGTGGCCTCCTGGGCGGCCCCGAGAGCGAAGAGGCGGACGTCGGACGGGTAGTCGGGCCTCTCCAGGTACCCGGCGAGGGCTTCGACCGCGAGGGCGAGGCCCAGGATGGCCTCCGCGAGCTGGCCCGGCGCGGCCCCCCGCTCGCGCACCATCGTAACGGCAGCGCGCGCGAGCACGCGCGCGTCCCGCACGGCGAAATCGAGCTGGTCGGCCGCGGTCGCGTAGCGGGCCAGGGGACCGAGGTGCCGCCTGCGCGGCGGGGAGAAGCGCGCGATCTGGTATCCCCCATCTAGCTCCTCCCGCAATCGTGCCACCGAGGCGTCCACGCCGCGGGCTTCGGAGAGCGACTGCTCGGCCAGGTCGAGGTCGCCGCCGATAAGGGCGGCGGACGCGTCCCGCAGGGCTGTGGCGAGGTCTTCCAGGACCGGCCGCGTCGCCAGCCTGGCGCGCAAGCTCGGGTTGCTCGGGAAGGCGGCGCTGACAGCCAGTGCCATGGCGCCGCCTATGAGCGCCTCCAGGAACCTGTCGGGCGATACCCCGGAGGTCGTGGGGTCGAGCCCGGCGACGAGCAGGGCGGAGACACCGGCCTCGGTCCAGAACATGATCCCGCCCCGTAGCAGGAGCGCGACGGACATCGCCAGCCCCACGATGACCCCGGTCTGGATTGGCCCGGTGCCTATGGCGAGCATTATGAGGTCGGCGACCGCAAGCCCCACGGCAACCCCGAGGGTCCACTCCACGGCCCTCCGCAGCGTCTGGCCGGCCACCGCGCCGATCGAGATCACGGCCGCTATCGCCGCCACGAAGGGACGGTCGTGACCCAACACCAACGCCGCCGCAGACCAGGCAAGCGCTGCCGCGACCGCCGTCTGCGCAACGGGCCATATGCCCGCCCGCAACCTACCGAGCGAACTGTCCACCTCGCGACGAATCGCCGACGGCCCACCCCGCCTAAACGCTTCCACAACACCAGAAATCGCCATCACACCCCCCTCCAAAACCTCTCGTTTTTACTATGTGCCGACGGCACATAACAAAGGTCAATTTAACACCCCACAAGAGGGGTGCAAGAGGTTTGTCCGCGCTTTTCGGGCGTGTTATCAAACTGTTGCGAGATGGCCGCCATCCGTTACCGAAATGGGCTTTTTGGAGCAAGATCCAATAGGCCAATAAGACGGTGTTTGACTCCCGAAACGAGACGCGCGGTCAGCCCTCGCTAACCCGCAGCGTATGACCAGTCTACAGGGCCGTGCCGGGTCCCGTCGGTGCATCTTCCTGCTCTGGTCGGGGGGGTATTTCTCGGACAGCCTCCTCTTAGCGTTTTCTTGCGGTGTGCACGGCCTCCGCGAACCGCGTCGCGGTCTCGACGACCTCGTTACGCTCGCGTCCGGCGAGCGACGGCGGGGCAAGCGCGCTCCCGGCTCCGACCGTGCGGGCCCCGGCCGCGAACCAGTCGGAGACGTTGTCGACGGAGACCCCGCCTGTGGGCACGAAAAAGACGTCGGGGAACGGACCCAGGAGCGCCTTCAGGAAAGAAGGTCCTCCGGAGGAGCCGGGAAAGAGCTTTACGGCCGGCGCGCCGAGCCGGCGGGCGAGCATGACCTCCGAGGGCGTGAGGACGCCCGGCAGCACCAGGAGCCCAGTCTCGAGCATGGCGGGCAAAAGCTCCGGGTCGCAGCCCGGGCTGACCAGGAAGGTGGACCCGGCCTCGGCGGCCTGGTCCACCTGCTCGCGCGTGATCACGGTGCCGGCGCCGAGCAGGATGTCGTCCCCGTACTCTTCGTCCAGATCCCGTATGACCTGCGGGGCATCGGGGGTGGTGAAAGTGATCTCTATACCCAGGACGCCACCCTCGACCAGGGCGCCGACGACCTCCAGCGCTGCCGAGCGCGACTCCCCGCGCACCACGGCCAGCAGGCCCAAGTCCTCGGTCTTCTTCAGGGTCCGGTCGGGTTCCATCTGGTAGTCTCCTTTCGCTATCGCTCGGCGTCTTGGGGCCCCAGGCCGCGCCGCAGCGCGAGTGCCTCTACTTCTGTGGGAAGCCCCTTCAGGTCCCCCGGCACGGTGACCGCGCACGCGCCGCAGGCGTTCGCCATGTCCAAGCACTCCCCGGTACTCCAGCCCCGCAACCGCCCCGACAGAAAACCGGCGACGAACGCGTCGCCCGCGCCTACAGTGTCAACCACGTCCACGGGGTAGGCTGCCATCTCGGAGACACCGGCCTCCTCCACCGCGAAGGCCCCGTCCGCCCGGTGAACGACCACCGTCGCGGCCCGTACATCCTGCCGCACCTCCCGGATGCGCCCCGGATTGCTGCCGCCGAACAGGAGCTCCGCCTCATCCTCGGAAAGAAACAGGAGATCGCTGCGAGCCGCGAGGGGGCCAAGGACCTCCCGCGGGTCACGCCCTCCCAGCAGCAGCCGTCTGACGTTGAGATCGAACGAGACGGTTGCGCCGCGTTCGTTGGCGGCGGAGATGAGGCGGTCGATCAGGTCGTGGCAGCTCTCGGAGAGCGCGGCCGTGATGCCGGTGAGGTGCAGGATCTCGCCGGAGAGCAGGTACTCCACGTCCAGCCCGTCGAACCGCATCCGGCTCGCCGCCGAGCCCGCCCGGTAGTAGTGGACGCGCAGCTGGCCCAGGGCCCTCCACTCCTTGAAGTAGAGGCCCGTGGGTGCCTCGGGATCCAGGCCAGCCCTGGAGACGTCCACCCCCTCCCCCCGCGCGAAGGCCAGGATCTCCTCCCCGAACTCGTCGTCCCCGAGCCGGCCCGCCCATCCGACCCTGTGCCCGAGGCGCGAGAGGCCCACGGCCACGTTGAACTCGGCCCCGCCCAGGTGCTTCTCGAACCTGCCGACGTGCCTGAGCGGGCCCTTCGAGAGGGGGTCCATCACGGCCAGAGCTTCGCCCAGGGTCGTCATTTGCAAAGGATCGCTCATCTCACCTTATAACCTCCTGGTCGCAGTCCCGAGTCGGGCGATACCCCATTATGACCCCGGCAGCCGCCGTCGCGCGCTATTGCGGGAAGCGCTTCGGCTGCCATCTCCTCTCACTTGCGCAGGAGCGCCCGGGAAGGGGTGCCGTCTTCCACCTTAAGCGGCAAGCAATCAACTCGTGCTCGCCCGGTTCCGCCGTGGACAGGTCGAGTCCCTCGATAACCCAGATCCCCGCCCCGAGGAGCGCCTGACGCGTCTCGACGCCATCCGCATAGAACCGCCGACCGGGAGGTAGCCGACGCCGACGGTCCTGACCCCACGCTCCGCGAGGTAGCGGGCCGCCTCCCGCGAGACGTACACGAAGTCCTCGATGAAACCCTGGGTCCACCAGGCCAGGGACTACTTTCGCGTCTTGAAGAGGATACGCTCTCACAGCGACCGATTCCACGCGGGTCCAACTCGTCGGGTTCGATCGAAGTGGGGTCCTGGATCTCGATCACCCGCGCCCGCCCCATCGTAGCATCGAGCGGCATCCTGTCCATCCCCTCCCGCCGCGCACGAAGTGGAGCGGCGCGTCCATGTGGGTGCCCGTGTGTGACCCCAGCGAGAGAGTCGAGACGTTGGCGACGTCGCCGCGTTCTATGCCGAACACCCGTTCGATCCGAACTGGCGGGTTGTCCGGCCAGTGGACCGTCCCGCTGCGCAGCGGGACGGAGATGTCGACCCGTCCTTTTTCGCTAGTGGCTCGGGGCACGCCAGCACACACGCGATGACCTCCCATTCTCTTCCGGCTTACGGCTAAGAGACCCTGCGCTACCCCGGTGGCGCCACCCGTGGCGCGTACCGCGGGAAAGCTTCGGGCGCAAGGGTGGCGCCGGCTATTCCGGCACTGTTCAGCATCTGGGCCGGCACGATCTTCGCGAGGGTCTCCAGCTTCGGAACGAACTTGTCCGCCTTCTTGCTCACCCCGCCCCCGACGATGATCAGGTCCGGCCAGAATAGGGCCTCCATCGTGGCGAGTATCCGCTCCTCCACCAGCTCGCCCGTCTCAAGGTCCACCGGCGCACCCTTGATGGTCGAGCCGCCGATGTCGAGATCAAATGTTCCCATTTGTCCTGCTGCCCGCTAGACGAAGACGCGCCCGCGGCCGGCCACCACCGGGGACATCAACGGGTCCGTTGGCTGGGATTTTTTGAACTTTCAGCGCCACCGAACCGCTGCGACGGGTACGCCGCCTCGCCGGGCCCGTCCGAGCCGGCGGGGTACTCGAGGAGCGGCACCAGCTCCTTCTCCCAGGCGTCCAGGATCGGGGCCGCCACCCGCCACGACTCTTCGGCCTCGTCGGCCCGGACAAAGAGGGTGGTGTTACCCTCAAGCAGGTCTAAGAAGAGACGCTCGTATGCGGCGAAGAACTCCTGCGGGGCGAAGTCCGCGCCAAGCTCTATGCTTTCCAGGTCGAAGGGGTCATAGGGGCCGTTTACGTTTAGGTTCAGGGTCACTCTGTCCGGCCCGAGCCTGACGCGGAGCACGTTGGGTCGGGGGTGGTCCGCCCGCTGGAAGGCAAGGTGGGGCACCGCCTTGAAGTGGACGGCGATCTCGCCGCGGAAATGGCTGAGGGCCTTGCCGCCGCGCAGCACGAACGGCACCCCGGCCCAGCGCAGGTTGTCGATCATGAGCGTGACCTGGGCGAAGGTCTCGGTCCCCCGGCTTGGGTCGACGCCCTCCTCGGCGGTGTAGGCCGGGATCTGCCTCTTCCCGATCCTCCCGGCCCCGTAGCGGGCGCGCACGGTGTGGGACCTGGCCTCCTCAGGGGAGAGGCGCCGGATGGCCCGCAGGACGTCCACCTTGCGGTCGCGCAGGTTGCGGCGGTGGAGTGCCGTGGGCGCCTCCATCGCGGTCAGGCATAGGAGCTGGAGTAGGTGGTTCTGGATCAGGTCTTTGAACGCCCCTGCGTGGTCGAAGTAGCCGGCCCTGCCCTCCAGCGCCAGCGTCTCTTCCCACAAGATCTCCACGCGCTCTATGTAGTTGCGGTCCCACAGCGGCTCCAAGATGCCGTTGGCGAAACGCAGGCCCATGATCGTGGGAAACGGCTGCCAGGCGAGGAAGTGGTCGATGCGGAAGATGGCCTGCTCCGGCAGAAACTCGTGCAGCAGCCGGTTGAGGCTCTGGGCCGACTCGAGATCAACCCCAAACGGCTTCTCGATGGCGACCCGGCTCCCCTCCGGCAGACCGGCCCCCTTCAACGCTTCGAGCGTCGGGGAGAAGACCGCGGGCGGCAGGGCCAAGTAGGCCAGGATCGGCTCCGTCAGGGGCTCCAGGGCCGAGGTCACGCTCCGCGCGTCGGTCACGTCGGCCCGACGGTACTCAAGTACCTCGGTGACCATCCTCGCGCGGGCGCTGGCGGAGACGCCGCCAGCGTGGCGCTCCAGGCTATCGAGCATCAGGCGACGGAAGCCGTTCTTGTCGTTCTTCCACTCCCTGCGGTCCACCCCGATGATCTTGATCCCGCTCGGCAGCCTCCCCGCCTCGTAGAGCTTCGCCAGCGCGGGGATCAGGTACCGGGCCGTGAGATCCCCAGTAGCCCCGAAGATGACTATGCGTTTCACCAGGAACTCTCCTCCCTTGCCGCGGTCGACCTAGTCGCCGGGGGCCCTACGGGCCCCGAAAGTCGAAGGCGTGGCTTTCTCCGGCCTCGATCTCCTCGACCGCGTCCCCGACCCGGACTTCGACGGGCCGGCCGTCAGCCTGGACGGCGACCGTCAGCCTGTCGCCTTCCAACTCGATCTGGAGCGGCGTCCCGCGGAACCGCATGGGGAACGAGAGCCCATCGAGGTTCCCGACCGGTTTGGGGTCGAAGCGGAGCACCCCGTCGCGGATGTCGGTCCCCAGGTAGCCGCGCTGGATCAGGTCCAGCGTCCCGGCCATCACGCCCATGTGGATGCCCTCCTGGGTGGTGCCGCCCTGCACGTCCCCGACGTCGCTCTCCAGTGCCACCATGTACCGCTCCCACGAGCTGCCCGGGTCGAGGCCGGCCAGGATGCCCGCGTGCGCGATAAAGCTCAGGGTGGAGCCGTGGGAGGTCCGACGATCGTAGTACTCGGTGTTCCGGCGCACCATCTCGGAGGAGTAGTCGTACCCGAGGCGCCCGAGCAGGCGCCTGAGCTCATCTTCCGGGAAGAGGAAAAAGAGCAGCACGGCGTCGGCTTGCTTGGTCAGCTTGTACTTGTCCGGGTCGTCGCCTTCGGCGCGAAGGATGCGGTCGAGGCGCTGGATGTTGCCGTACTTCTCGCGGTAGTGGTCCCAGTCAAGCTCCTCCAGGTCCTCGTAGCCCTCGAACTGGCTGATTAGCCCTTCTCCGTGGAACGGGACGAACATCTTGCGGGACATCTCGCCCCACCTCTCGACCTCTCCGTCGGTCAGGCCGATCGCGGCCCGCAGCGCCTCCCGGCGGCGCTCAGGGAGAAGGTGTAGCACTTCTAGGGCGACCTCGGAGAGCCAGGCCACCATGACGTTCGTGTAGGCGTTGTTCTTGATCCCCTCTTGGTCGGAGCCCGCGTACTTCTCGTGGAACTCGTCGGGGCCCATGACGCCGTGGATCTCGTAACGGTCCCGCGCAGGGTTGTAGTGGGCGATTGACGACCAGAAGCGCGCGATGTCCAGCATCATCTCGGCCCCGTAGTCCAGCAGGAACTCCCAGTCCCCGGTCGCTTCGTAGTAGCGCCAGACGTTGTAGAAGATGTCCGCGCTCACGTGGCGCTGGTTGTGGCTGAGGTCCGGCTCCCACTTCCCGGACTTCGGGTTGATGTGGACCTTCTGGGTTTCCTCCTGGCCGTCGGAACCGCTCTGCCAGGGGAACATCGCCCCCCTGAACCCGGCTTCTTTCGCCGCAGCGCGGGCCTCGTTCATGCGGCGGTAGCGGTACATCAAGAGGCCGCGCGTGATCTCCGGCAGCCTGAAATTGAGGAACGGGTAGATGAAGAGCTCGTCCCAGAAGATGTGCCCGCGGTAGGCCTCGCCGTTCAGGCCGCGGGCCGGAACCCCCGCGTCGAGGTCGGCGGTGTGCGGGGAGCAGACCTGCAGGATGTGCGAAATGTGCAGCCTGAGGAGGAGCTGGACCCGGTCGTCTTTGGGAACCCGCACGTCGCAGATCTCCCAAAGCTCGTCCCACGCCCGCCTGTGGCGCTCGAAAGCCTCGTCATAAGTCCCGTAGCGGCCGACGGCCTTCCCGGCGTTGACCAGCGGCTCGTTGATGGCGGCGTCGCGCGAGGTGTAGAAGGCGACCATCTTCTCCACGTGCACGGGTTTCCCCTGCCCGACCTCGAAGGAGAGCACCTGGTGGATGTAGTCCTGCATCTGGTAGAGGCTGCGCTGGACGACGGGGTCGGGCCCCTCGCCGTAGACGAGGGTGCGGGCCGCCTCGGCGACGTAGAAGCGCGACTGACGGGTCCTGACCTCGAGCGCGATGATCTCCGGCCCGAACGTCCTGGGCGAAACGGGATCCAGGTGGCGGCCTTCGAGTTGCCGGTAGCGGGCCACGCCCCTGTTCGTGACCCGGCCGTCGAGCGCGGATATGACCTCGACCCTGCCGGACCAGTTCTCCGGGGTTATGGTCCACCGCATGGCGCCCTGGTGCATGTCGGCCATGCTGACGAAGCGGCGGGTCTCCAGCGTGGTCTCGCGGCCCGCCCGGTCGCGGAACCTCGTGGTGCGCTCGAGCGCGGCGTGCCGGACATCGTACTCCTGCCGGTAGGAGAGCACCTCGACGTTGTCCATGCCGACGGCCTCCTCCCCCTCGATGCGCATCTCCAACAAGAGCCAGTTCGGGAGGTTTACCAGGTCCTCGTTGAGGACCGGCACGCCGGCCATGATGGTGGTCTCCCGGTTGAACCCGCCGTGGGTGTAGGTGCCGGGGTAGCTCACCCCGTCGGCCTCGGACCACGCGAGCGCCCCCCGCGTGCAGAAGTAGCCGTTGCCGGTGGAGGTCAACGCCTCGCGCAGGCCTTCCCCCTCGGGGTCGAAATTTTCGTAGGCGAGCGTCCAGTTCGTCATGGAGATCCTTCCTATCTTTGTGCCAGCCTTACGCTCTGGGGGCCGCGCCAGCGCCCCCGGCACGGCCATCAGCGCGCGAGGGTGTCCAGGAAACGTTCCACCTCCTCGAAGGTGTGTAGCGCGTAGTCGGCGGAGGTGGTCCGCCCTGCGGTCTCCGGGTCGTCGGCGTGGCCCACAAAGACGCCGATGCCCCTACCCGAGAGGGCCCCGAACGCGTGCTCGTCGGTTATGTCGTCGCCCAGGTAGATAGGCACGACGTCGTCGCGGTCGAGGTCGAGCGCGCCGAGCAGGTACAGGACAGCCTTCCCCTTGTCCCAGTCGATGTTCGGCTGGACCTCGTAGACCATCTTGCCTGGCGTCACCTTCAGCTCGCCGGGGTAGTCGGCGAGGATCTCCTCAACTACCCGTCCTACCCTTGGCCGCTCGTCTTCGGAGACGAGCCGGTAGTGCGCGGCCACTGATGACTTTTTCGGCTCGACGAGGGCGCCCTCGATCGGGTCCAACTCGTTCCGAAGGCGCGACTCGACGGCTTCGAGCAGCTCCCGAAAATTCTCGCCTTCTTCGCGGCGGATCTCGCCGCCCGCGGGGCTCCAGATGTCGAAGCCGTGGCTGCCGGCGACGATCAGGTCGTCTATACCCATGAGCTGCTGGACGACGGGGCGGTCGCGCCCGCTGACCACGCACACGGGGCAGCGCGCGGCCAGCCCGCGTACGGCCTCGCGCATTCCCCCGGAGATCACCGCGTCCTCCGGGCGGTCAACTATAGGCGTCAGCGTGCCGTCGTAGTCGAGAAACACGCTCGGCCTCCTGCCCTCCATGTCCCGGGCCAACCGGTCACCGTCCTCGAGCGCGTGCGGCAGGTCTCCGATTCGCCGAGCCACAGTCTAATCCCCCCTCACGTGACGCGCCTCGATGGGCCGAGCACGTACTCGCCGTCCTCGCCCCGGGCGAGGGCGGCGGCGCCGAGCACACCGGAGGCAGGCCCCAGGGTCGCCTCCTTGATCTCGGCCAGATCCCGCGAGGGTGAGCGGGCCCTGAGCTTCACCTCCTTGCGAACGGGCTCCAGGATGAACTCGCCCGCCTGGGAGGCGCCGCCGCCGACGGCGACCACCTCCGGGTTGAACATGTTCACGAAGCCCGCCACGCCGATGCCCAGCCACCGCCCGGTCTCCTCAAGGACCGATACGGCAGCCTCGTCTCCCTCTTCGGCGAGCCTCGTCACGTCCTCCCCGAGCACCTGCCTCTGGATGGCGAGCCGTCCTAAGGCCGAGCCCGGCCGGGCGTTGGCAAACTCCCGCGCCCGGCGCTGGATGGCGGTGCCGGACGCGAGCGCCTCCAGGCAGCCGTGATTGCCGCACCCGCAGAGGGGGCCTTCCGGGTCGAGGGTCACGTGCCCGAGCTCCCCGCCCGCGCCCTGGGCGCCCCTCAGGAGGACCCCATGGGTGATCACGCCGCCACCGACCCCGGTACCCAAAGTTATGAAGACTTGGTGCTCGACGTCCTTACCGGCCCCGTAGCGGAACTCGCCCCAGGCCGCCGCGTTGGCGTCGTTCTCCACCGTGACCCGCACCCCGGTGGTGCCGCCTATCTCCTCGTCCAGGCGGATGTTCTCTATCTCGTGCAGGTTGGGGGAGAAGATAACCGTGTTCACCGAGGCCATGATGAGGCCGGGGACCGCCAGGCACACCCCGCCCACCTCAAAGCCGTCCCTTACCTCCATGATCGCCCCGGCTATGGTGCCCACTAGCCGGTTCGGCGGGACGGCTTGGGTCGGATACCTGACCTCGTTCAGGACCTCGCCTTCCGCGGAGACCACCGCGGCGGCGATCTTGGTCCCCCCAACGTCCACCCCTATGGCGTTCATCCCTTACCTCCTCGACTCCGGGTCCCGTCAGCGCTCAGCCTTCTCCAGGCGGCCTTCGGCGAGCGCTTGGAGGGAGACGTCGTCGAGGCTCGTGACGACGAGGTCGGCGTTCGCATCGGCCAGCAGCTCCTCATCGTCGGCACGCGCGAGGCCGAGGGCGGCCATGTTGCCCGCCTTCGCCGCCTGCACGCCGTTCGCTGCGTCCTCCACCACGAAGGCCTCACCCGGCGGGACCCCGGCTTCCTCTGCGGCGGTCAGGAAGATCTCTGGGTGCGGCTTGCCCTGCGCGAAGTCCCGCCCGCTGACGTTCGCGTCCAGGGTGTCGAGCAGGGAGTAGCCGGGCCTCACGAAGCCGTAGTCGAGACCCTCCGCCTCAACGAACTCGTCGAGCCTTATTCTCTCCAGGAACGCGTTGGCGTTCTTGGAAGAGGAAGCGGCCGAAATCCGCAGGCCCGCGCTCTTGACCGCGAGGACGAAACGCAGGGCGTCGGGGTAGGCGTGGAACTGGCCGGCCTCAATCAGCTCGACTATCATTACCTGTTTGCGGTCGCCGTACTCCTGGGCGCGCTCGTCGGGGTCCGGGACCCCGAAATACTCCAGGACGGCCCGCGCGCCGGCGTAGCGCGGCTTGCCGGACATCACCCTCTGGTAGACCTCGGGCGTGAACTTTTCGGGGGCGTACGACGTCTGGGACCGGACGTCTCCCCACTCGTTCTCCATCAGTTGCTGGAGGCCCTCGCGCCAGGCCTGCTCGTGCGGCGAGTCCACCAGCACGCCGTCCACGTCGAAGATCGCCCCTCGGAAGCTCATAGCAGCTCCTTTCGTAGCCTCCCGCTACCGGACACGGCTTGTGCTGACCGACGTGCCGCGGAAGCTGGCCTCTATCTCCTCCAGCGAGCGGCCCTTGGTCTCGGGCACCCGGAAGTAGATGAAGACCCACGCGACGATGCCGAGAAACGCGAACAGCCAGAACAAGGTCGCACCGCCGAGCGCCGCCAGCAAAACCGGGAACATCAGGGCGACGAGGAAATTCGAGCCCCAGTTGGCGATGGAGGCCACGCTCATGGCCGTACCCCTGATCCTCAGCGGGTAGATCTCCGAGATCATCAACCAGAACACCGGCCCGAGGCTGATCGCGAACGAGGCTATGTAAACCGCCAGGCAAGCGGTCGCGAGCACGCCCGCCAGAACGCTTGCATCATCCCCGGTGGCACCGGACGCGAAGACCGTGCCAAGAAGCGCGAGGCTTATGGTCATACCGACGAGCCCGATGAGGAGCAGCGGCCTGCGCCCCGCCCGGTCGATGATTCGGACGGCCAGGATCGTGAACCCGACGTTGACGACGCCGACGCCAAGGGCCGTGGCCGCGATGGCGCCCCCCTCCGAGAAGCCGACGCCCTGCAGGATCGTGGGCGCGTAGTAGATCACCGTGTTGATGCCGGTTATCTGCTGGAAGATGGCGAGACCTATGCCGATGATCAGGGCCGGCCTGACGAAGGGCGCCAGGAGCTCCGCGTAGGAGACCCGCTCCTGATTCCCTTCCTGGTTCTTTATGTCCTGCATCTCCTGAAGTTCATGGTCGACCTCCTCCGGGCTGCGGGAGCGGCCGAGCACCTCGCGGGCCTTGTCCAACCGGCCGTGCTCGAAGAGCCAGCGCGGGCTCTCCGGCAACGAGAACATACCGATGCCGAGGACGAGGGCCGGTATGAGCGCGACGCCGAACATATAGCGCCACCCCTCGATGGGTGTGAAGAGGACACCTACGATGTAGGAGAGCAGGATACCTATAGTGATCATGAGCTGGTTAAGCGAGACGAGCGCCCCTCGCCTGCTGGCAGGGGCTATCTCAGCGATGTAGAGCGGCACGATCATCGACGCCAGCCCGACGCCCAAGCCCAGCAAAAAGCGGCCGAGGATTATGAACGCCACGCTTGGCGCGAATGCCACCGCCACCGCGCCTACCCCGAAGATGATGGCGGCTAGGAGAGTGGTGGGACGGCGCCCGATCCGATCGGAGAGAGGCCCGCCCGAGAGCGCCCCGACCATGGCGCCGACCAGCAGGAAGCTGACGATGATGCCCTCCAGGAAGGACGTCAGCTCGAAGTCCTGCCTGATGAACAGCAGGGCGCCCGAGATCACGCCCGTGTCGTACCCGAAGAGCAATCCCCCCGTGGCCGTGATCGCAGCAGCCCTGTTTACGAACTTCCGCCTCTCGGCGGTCCCTGCGCTAGCACTTCCCGCAGACATACCCCTGCCTTTCCCCTCGGGCCTCGAGCCACGGTGACGCACCCACCGGCCCCAACGCCCTAACTTACTCGTGGATAAGCGTGTTACCTCTGTCTACTTGTCTCTTCCTTTTCTAAGGGTACCTTCGAGGTATATGCCATGAGCAACGCCCGGCCCAGCGATCCGTCCGCAAGACCTCACCCCAGAGTGGTCCGCCAAGCGCTAGCGGTCACCCCGAGCGCACACAAGACAAGTGTCCCCCATCGTCCGGCGACCCGCACTCGAGCACCTCGAATAGCATCAACCTCCTCTCGCGGAAGTTAGAGCCTGGCGCCCACCTGGTCTTCCGTCCCCTAACCCTTCCCCGCAGCCTGACACACCAGTTAACTGATCAACGGCTTATCAGGCCAACTGTTGCGCACCTTATCACCTGCGTTTCTTGCGCGCAACGCCCGGCGGTTCGGGCAGTCTGACGGGCTTTTTTGGGGCTTGGACTGTTCCCGAGGAAGAAGCGGAGGAAGGTTACGCGGGCGAGGAAGTCTGGACGTTCTCGTCAACGTCGTCGAGCAGCCTCGGCACGTCCCTCTCGGCCTGACTGAGGTGTGCGAGGATGTGTTGGCGGGCGGCGTCGGCATCGTGGTCGCGGAGGGCAGCGTAGAGTCGGCGGTGAAAGTCGAGCGAGGTTTTGTTCATCTCGGGGTCTCTGAGCACGATCTCGAAGTACCTGGTGTGGATGCCGCCGATCAGGTTGATGAACTGCGCCAGCACGGGGTTGGACGAGGTCTTGGCTACGACTACGTGGAACTCGAGGTCCATCTCCAGGTAATCCCTAGGATTTTTTCCAGGGAGGCGGCCATCCCGTCTAGCAGCTCCTCCAGACGTGCTAGCTGCCCTTGGGTGGCGTGCCGAGCCGCCAGTTGGACCAGACTCGGCCTCCAAGATGCGCCTCACGCGCATGATGTCGCGGACGTCCCTGTCGGGGAGATCGGTGATTGTCTGGACAGGAACCGGATGCTCGAAGACCTTCCCCAGCGAGAGGGAGCGCACCACCGTCCCCGTGCCCTGGCGGATCTCCAGTATGCCCAGCTTCTCCAGGAACCGCAGCCCCTCGCGCACCGAGGTCCTGCCGACGCCCAGTTGCTCCGCGAGCTCGCTCTCGGTCGGCAGACGATCGCCGGCGCGGTACTGGCCGGCATCTGCTGTCGTAAGGCCATGTCGGAGTGAACGTCAGACACGCTGGGGCATCCGCCCGTGCCAAGCAGCTGGACGAGGATGGTTCGCTCGACGCTATGCTGGAAGATAGATTCGCAAGGGTCTTAACGACAAGCCCGCTATAATGCTTTTTGGCGGTGTTAGAGGATGCCTGGGCTGAGGAGGGCTGAGCTTTGGTCGTTCGACAAGGAGCGTGGATGATCCAGGCCGGGGCCGGGTTCGGAGCAAAACGTGGGTAACGGCCGGTTGACCATTTGCCAGATAAGCGATATCCATTGCGGCAACGCTCGCTTCATTCCCGAACTTCTGGACCGGACGATCATCGAGATCAACCGCGCGAATCCGACGGCGGTCGTGGTCTCCGGTGACCTCACCGACGCGGGCTACCGAGAAGAGTTCGAACAAGCCGCTGAGTACATCGCTCGTATCGAGTGCGAGAACGTGATGGTCATCCCCGGCAACCACGACTCGCGCAACGTCGGCTACGTCCACTTCGAGCGGCTCTTCGGGGAGCGTCAGTCGCTAATGGATCTCGACGACGTGGTCTTGGTGGGGGTAGACTCCTCCGAGCCGGACCTCAACGACGGGCAGGTGGGCCGGGAGCACTACGGGTTCATCGAGGAGGCTTTCGCCGATGCCCAAGACAAGCTCAAGATTTTCGTCGTCCATCACCACCTCATCTCCCTTCCGGGAACCGGTCGCGAGCGCAACATCATCTTCGACGCCGGTGACGTTCTGGAGAGGCTTGTGGAGGCCAGGGTGGATCTCGTGCTCTCGGGGCACAAGCACGTGCCGTACTCCTGGAGATTGGAGGATATGCTGATCGTGAACGCGGGGACCGCCTCGACTCTTCGCCTCAGGGGCAACACCCGTCCCTGCTACAACGTGATCGAGGCGAAGGAAGGGCGGGTGGAGGTTTACCGTAAGTACCCGTTCAAGGAGCGGGAGCTCGGGGTACGCTTCGACCGAACGACTCGAGAGTACTCCCGCTCCGAGGAAAAGGTCGACGCCAAGGTTAGCGGTCACCCGCGGTATTGAGCCAAGTTGTAGCGGGTGTGACGAACAGGAGATGCCAAAAATCTATGGGTGGGCCGGGCCTGCCGAAGGTTTGAGGCGAACCTCTTCGCCAACAGATAGCAGAAGAGCTCGGGCAGCGTTGCCATTGTTCACGGCGAAGCTCAAGCGCCAGTGGGAGTCGGGCACCACGACAAGGTCACCGTCCTCTGCGGTCCCGAAGGTCTCCACGTACCTCGCCTCGATGACCTCGTCCCGAACGCCGATCTCCAGGGGCGTGTCGTACGAGAGGTCCAAATCTTCCTGCATGACAGAGAGCCTGGCGTTACCGAAGCGATCGATATTGATTATCTCCGCCGCGACACCCCCGTCGGGTTCCCGCCGGAACCCGGGGAAGCCAAGGGAAACCATCGAGGCCAGCGTCACCCCTTCTCCCAGATCGTCGAGATCCGCTCCCGCGGCGAGGTGGGCCGCCACCGGGGAGAACACGTCACGGCCGTGGAAGGTGCTGGAGATGGGATGCACCTGGTATCGGGGGTTGGTTAGCTGCACCGCTCGCACGATGCCGCCCAGAGCTTCGGCCGCGGGCAGGAGGATACCATTATCCGGGCCGACCAGGTAGGCGCCGCTGCGAACCTCGGCGGCGAGCGCCCGCCTCTTGGTCTTATCCCCCGGATCTACGACCGCCAGGTAGACGCTGCGCTCGGGCATATACCGGGTGGCGTGCCGCAGCGCCTCCGCACCCCGGATGACGTCAAACCCGGGGAGGTTATGGGTCACGTCTATTATGGGGCATCCTGGCGCGAGGCCCATTATCACGCCCTTGCAGGTGCCCACGAGGACGTCGGTAAGGCCGTAGTCCGACATAAAGCATATGGGCCTCATACGAACAGTATAGGTCACCGCCTCGGACACGGGCACCCGACTCTTGGGTGTACCCGGCTGCCAAAAACCGCACGTACGCTACGGGAGCGCGGAAGAGGGCCTTAGCCCGCGGCCCTCCGCTCGAAGCGCGCCTTTTGAGGACCTCTCGTGAACCCTGAAGTCACAATTCACGTATAAGCCGCCAGCAGGGGGCATCCGCTCCGCCGAGGATGGTCGTCGACTCCGTCTCGGGTGCACGCCGAGGAGGGACAAGGCCCTTAGGATGAGGTGTCGTCCCTTCATCTCGATCCGGTTCGTCAGACCGGGGGTGCCCGCCGTAGGAACAACCACCGACCCCTCGAGGGTCAGGAGAATCCGCACCGACCCGACTAAGGGCATGAGCACCGGTGAAGAGAGGACCCGGTCCGTTCTCGCCCCCACGTCTCGGTCTTCCTATACCTCGTCACGGGCTTTTTTGGGTTGGTGGGCGCCCATCGTCTGGCTGGTGTACAAGGACCGCTCCCCGAGGGTCTCCTTCCACGCCCTCCAGTCTTTGTGGTACCAGGTGGCCTGGATGGTGATCCTGGCTGTCGGCTGGACTATCGAGGGTTTCTCGATAGGGATTATCGTGGGCTTCCTGCTCGTTCCTGTGATGGTGGTGCTCTCTGTCGTGCCGTTCGTACACTTGGGCTACGCCGCCTACAAGGTCAACTAGGGGGCGGACTACCGCTACCTCATAACCGCCAACACGGTAGACGGCAAACGCAGTAGCGAGTCCCTATAGGCGGCGGTAAGGACGGCGATGGGCATCTTAGCGGTCGGTTGAGATCTTCGGGACGCCGAGCGTTCGTGCCGGATTTTGCGATCTCCAAGAACCGAGCCCGGCGGATGGATTAACCTTCTCCCAACAGGGATTTTGCCGAAAGGAGACGGTACGATGGAGAAGGTGGGGTTCTTGGGCCTTGGGATCATGGGAGCGGCCATGGCGAGGAACCTAGTAGAGGCGGGCCACGGGCTGGTGGTCCACAACCGCACCAGGGCGAAGGCAAGAGAGCTTGCAGGGCACGGGGCGCAGGTCGCCGACTCACCGAGGGAGGTCGCCGAGAAGAGCGACGTGGTCGTCACCATGCTTCCCGGACCGCCCGAGATCGAGGAGGTCGTCGCCGGGAAGAATGGCCTATTGGAAGGGGCCGCAGCAGGCTCCCTCATCATCGACATGAGCACCTCCTCGCCCGCCCTCGCCCGAGAGTTGTCCCGCACCGCCAAAGTCAGGGGCGTGGGCATGCTCGACGCCCCGGTATCCGGCGGGGACGTCGGGGCCAGGGAGGGCACGCTCTCGATCATGGTCGGCGGAGAAGAAAACGACTTCGGGCGGGCGAGGCCCCTCTTCGGGGCCATGGGCGAGACGGTCGTCCACGTGGGAGCGGCCGGGGCCGGTCAGGTGGTCAAGGCGTGCAACCAGGTCGTGGTTGCGCTGATCATCGAGGCGGTATCGGAGGCCCTGGTCCTGAGCTCTAAGGCCGGGGTGGCTCCCGAGAGGGTCTTAGAGGTCCTCTCCGGGGGCCTCGCCGCCAACAAGGTCCTCGAGGTCAAGGGCAAGAAGCTCCTCTCCCACGACTTCGCTCCCGGGGGTAAGGCCGAGTACCATCGCAAGGACCTGTGCATAGCCTTGGCGGCGGGCAGGGAGTACGGTGTGGCGCTCCCCGTCACGGCGCTCGTGGACCAGATGTTCGGGGCCCTGGTGGCCAAGGGGAGGGGCGGATGGGACCACTCGGCGCTACTCACCCTCATCGAGGAGGGGGCCGGGGAAGAGGCAAGGCGACCGTCGCTGGCGGCCGGGCAAGCGTCGGGGCGTCGTGAATGATCAGGACGCCGCTCCTCGTCGATTCGACGGCGCGCTCCAGCACGCGAGGCCACTCTTCCATGCGTCAATTATCCCCGACACGAACACTGTCGCAAACCCTTCGCGTCATGGGGCTACCGACCGGCCACCACCCGATGCTCTCGCGGCCCGAGCTGCTGGCCCGGGTGCTCGCGCAGGCGACCACGGCGGGCGAGCGAGGAGCCATGACCCGGGGTCGTCCCGAACGGTAGGTCGCTGCGCTCGGGCCCGCCTGAACCGTCGGCGACGGCCATGCAAGACGGACGATTCGAGGGCCCCGACGACCAATGCCCGCGGGGGCCGGGCAGCGCCGGTCTGCGTGCCATCGGTCGGGTACTCGATCGCGGAGAGGGTGAGGCCGGGGCCTGTGGCGTTCGGCCCTTAGACTCGCACCCGCCCGCTAGTCAACAGGAAAAGAGCGTACCGTCCCTCATCTAGGGCGGAGGCTTCTTCCGTCCCGGGATGCACAGAAACGGAGGGCAAGGCGAGGCACTCGATCTCCTCCAGCGACGATGGTTGGAGGATGTCCACCTTGGCCAAGATCCATCATTGTCCTTCGTCCGGGACGCCTTCGATCACGATGCGATCCTAGCCTTGGGCTCTTTGAAAACGGGAGGGCGTTCCCGTAGGACGCCCCCGCGACCGCGAGCACTCGCGGTTACTGTATGATCTGCGTCACACCCCACGGCGGAAGGACGGCTTCTAGCCCCGGGCTGCGGTATGTAGTAGAGGAAGTCGCCTAGTGTGCCGTAGTGACTCAACCACCCAATAGTTCTCCTTTAAATTGGTTTGTTCCCTTTACCCTACGGTCGCCTGCGGCCGGTCCTGGCGCCCCAGGCGCCGCCTGTGGCCCCACCGATGAAGGGGAAGAGCAGTGCCAGGATGCCCGCGACCGTCAGGACTGTGCCTAACCCCTGCTGCGGTGCGGCCTGCTGGGCGCTGCTCTGCGCGCTCTGGGGCAGGGTGATACCCGAGAGTTGGTCTATGAAGCTCACCCCGACGAGGCCACCCACTATCGCCAGGAGGATCGTGACAATCAGGGCCAAAAGCGGCACCAGGAGCCCGTGCTTGAAGCCCGAGCGGGACGCCAGCCGGCCCGCAGCGTAACCACCTATCAGGAAGGCCAATAGCAGCGTGATCAGGAGCCCCACGAGGGCGGAGGTGCCGCCCTCCGCGATGCCCTGGCTTCCAGCCGTGCCAAAGATGGCGCCCACTATCCCGCCGACTATGCCGCTGAGAATGAGGCCCGCTCCTAGTGCCGCGAGCCAGCCGAGCACGACGCTAACCCAGCTCGTGCCCCTGCCTTCTTCTGGCGGCGCGTGTCCCGAACCGCGGCCGGTGCGCACCTCGCGCTCCTCAACCCCCGGCGCGCCGGTGTTTCCTTGCCTGTCCGTCATCCGTTTGATCCTCTCTTGTTGGTCCTGCCAGTCTGCCCTTGCTCGTCTCCTACGCCGGGGCTTCGGTCTGGGCCATGGTGCGGTCGTAGAGCAGCGCGGCCAGCACCCCCCCTACTATCGGACCCACTACGTACACCCATACGCTCGTCAGGTCCCCGGCCACG
>CADCUZ010000165.1 GCA_902806015.1 uncultured Rubrobacteraceae bacterium | reverse complement strand
CAGAACCGCCGCCCCGAGTACATAAACGCCTGGTGGGACGTCGTCAACTGGGACGAGGTAGGCCGCCGCTACGACGCCGCCAGGAACGCCTAGCCGAAGCAGCGCAGCAACGGGGCCCCCGGGGGTCTCCCCCCGGGGGCTTTTTGCGTGCCGGACGCCCCTCCACCCGGGGATCCCCCGGAGACCGTTCGAAAAGACTCGACCCGCCGGAGGTTCCATCCGTTAGAGTAGGCCGGTAGAGAGGGCGAAGCGGAGAGGACGAATCTTATGCGGCTGGTGGTAGTGGGCGGGGTTGCGGCGGGGACGAAGGCGGCGTCGAGGGCGCGGCGGCTGGACCCGGGGCTGGAGATTACGGTCTACCAGGCAGAGCCCGAACCCTCCATCAGCGAGTGCGGTCTCCCCTACCTTCTTTCGGGAATGGTGGAGAGCCGCGACCGGCTAGTCGCCCGCACCCCGGAGAAGTTCGCCGAGGGGAACATAGACATGCGGGTGCGCCACCGGGTCGAGAAGATCCTCCCCGGCACGAAAAAGCTCACCGTGCTCGACCTCGCGACTGGCGAGACCTTCGAGGACTTCTACGACCGGCTCGTCGTCGCGACCGGCGCGCGGGCGGTCCTCCCCCCCATTCCCGGCGCGGGCCTCGACGGCATCTTCGAGCTTCGCTTCCTCACGGACGCCGACGAGGTGCTGCGCTACACGAAGGCCCAATCGCCCGGAAAGGCGGTCGTCGTGGGCGGCGGGTACATCGGGCTTGAGGTGGCCGAGAACCTGTGCCGAATGGGGATGGAGGTCTCCATTATAGAGGGCGAAGACCGCGTGGCCCTCTCCTACGGGTCCGAGGTCTCCGAAAGGGTGGAAGCCGAGCTCAAAAGGAACGGCATCCGGGTCTTTACCGGCGAGAGGGTCGAGGAGTTCGTCGGCGACGGTCGGGTCCGGGCCGTGAGGTTCGGCGAAGGGGAGCTTGAGGCGCAGCTCGTGATCCTGGGCGTCGGCGTGAAACCCTCCGTTGGGCTGGCGCAGGAGGCCGGGGCGGAGCTCGGACCCACCGGCGCCATCCGGGTGGACAAACACATGAGGACGAACCTCCCCGACGTCTGGGCCGCCGGCGACTGCGTCGAGACGGTCAACCTGGTCTCCGGCACGCCCGCCTGGGTCCCCCTCGGCGACACCGCCAACCAGATGGGCCGGGTCGTTGGCACCAACGTCGCAAGCCCCGCTGGGGAGGAAGTACTGACGTTTCCCGGCGTGCTCGGCACCGGCATCTTCAAGGTCTTCGACCTCGGCGTCGGCAAGACGGGGCTTTCGGAGGAAGAGGCGGCGGACGCCGGCTTCGAGACCGCGAGCGCCTCCATAGAGGCCCGCGACCGGGCGGGCTACTACCCCGGCGCGGAGAAGGTCTTCCTCAAGCTGATCGCGGACGCCCAAACGGGCCGCCTGCTCGGGGCCGAAGCGGCAGGCTCGGGCGCGGACAAGCTCACCGACATCTGCGCCACGGCCCTCTGGGGCGGCCTCTCCTACCCGGACCTTATCAACATAGACCTCGCCTATTCTCCCCCCTACGGCCCCGCCCTCAGCCCAGTCATCCAGGCCGCCACCATTCTCTCGGGCAGTTTGGAAGCGCACGCCCAAGAGGGCGTCAGGGCCTCCCAGTAGCGGGCCTCTCTAGAACCTCTCGACGACCGTCCGGGCGAGCATGTGCAGCGGCAGGTAGTCGGGGCCGCCGGCCTTGGAGTCGGTGCCGCTCATGCCGAAGCCCCCGAAGGGCTGGACGCCGACGAGCGCCCCGGTTATGCTGCGGTTGAAGTAGACGTTGCCGGCCTTGAACTCCTGGCGGGCGCGTTCGAGGTGGTCGCGGTTTTTGGAGTAGACGCCGCCGGTTAGGCCGTAGGGGGAATCGTTGGCGAGCTCGAGGGCGTCGTCGAAGTCGCGGGCCCTCAGAACGGAGAGGACGGGGCCGAAGATCTCCTCGCGCGCCACCGTCGCCCCAGGCTCGACCGCGAAGATGGTCGGGCTGACGAAGTAGCCGTTCTCGGGGTCTCCGGGGTCTTCGCCCAAAACCCTTTCCCCCTCCTGCTTTCCGGCGTCGACGTAGCCCGATACCTTCTCGAACTGCGGCTCGCTTATGACGGGCCCCACGTTCACCTCGGCGCCGCCTTCGGCCGGTACTCCTATCTTGAGCGCCCGCGCCCTTTCGAGGACCTTGTCCAAGACCTCGTCGTAGACGTCTTCGTGCAGGATGGCGCGGCTCGCGGCGCTGCACTTTTGGCCGGAGTAGCCATAGGCGCTCTTGACGATGTCGGCGGCGGCGGAGTCGATGTCGGCTGAGTCGTCTATGACCATCGCGTCCTTGCCGCCCATCTCGGCTACGACGCGCTTGACCCACCGCTGCCGCTCTATCTGCTTGGCGGCGAGCTCGTTTATCCTCAAGCCCGTCTTCATGGAGCCGGTGAAGGAAATGAAGCGCGTCCTCGCGTCCTGGACTAGGTAGTCGCCAACGTCGGAGCCGTAGCCTGGGAGGAAGTTCAGGACGCCCTCGGGGAGGCCGGCCTCCTCGAAGATCTCGGCGACGACCGCCCCGATGACGCTCGTGAACTCCGAGGGCTTCATCACGACGGTGTTGCCGGTGACGATGGCCGCGCTGGACATGCCGGTGAGGATGGCGGTCGGGAAGTTCCAAGGGGCGATCACGACGCCGACGCCCATCGGCTGGTAGAAGTATCGGCTCTCCTCGCCCGGTATCGCGTAGATCTCGACGCCGTCCTTGAGGCGCATC
Source organism: uncultured Rubrobacteraceae bacterium (assembly GCA_902806015.1). The sequence goes on along the minus strand of CADCUZ010000165.1, from coordinate 17,426 downwards.
ATCTCGCGGGCGTAGTACTCGAGGAAGTCTATGGCCTCGGCGACCTGCGCGTCAGCCTCGGCCCAGGGCTTGCCGCCCTCGAAGACCTCCCAGGCCAAGAGCTCGAACTTTCTGCGCTTCATGATCGCCGAAGCCCGCAAGAGCACCCGGGCCCGCGCCTCGGGAGAAGTCCTGCTCCAGTGCTCGAACGCCCCCGTGGCCACATCGAGGGCCATATCCGCCTCGCGCTCGGTGGCGGCGGCGGTGCGGCCGACGACCTGCGAGGGGTTGGCCGGGTTGACGGAGACGATCTCGCCGTCCGTCTCAATCCTTTTGCCGCCGATGACGGCCGGGTGGCTCCGGCCGAGCCTGCCACCCACGTCCCCGAGGGCGGCGCGCATCTTCTCGACGTTCCCCTCGTCCGACCAGTCGAGGTACGCTTCGTTCTTGTAAGTTACGAGGCCCATCGGTGCTCCTATCTCTTTACCTTGCCGGTTATGCTCCCGATCACGTCTTTCGCGACGTAGCCGGCTATCTTCGGGTTCTCCTTGAGGCGGCGGGTCGAGTACTCGTACCAGTCCTCCCCGTATGGCACGTAGACCCTGACCTTGTGCCCGGCCTTTACCAGGATGCTCCTGAGTTCCTCGTCCACGCCTAGCAGCATCTGGAACTCGTAGCGGTCCTCCGGGACTTCTAGCTGGTGGATGAGCCTCAGGGCGTGCCAGATCAGGTACTCGTCGTGCGTCGCTATCCCCACGTAAACGCCGCCCTTCAACAACTCGTCCAGGAGAAAGATGTAATTCTGGCGGACGGTATCGAAGTCCTTGTACGCTATGGGCCGGGGCTCGTCGTAGATGCCCTTGCACAGCCTGACGGAGAAGCCGGCACCTACGACGTCCTGCACGTCATCTAGGCTGCGGCGCATGTAGGCTTGCAGGACGGCGCCGGTGTTGCTGTGGCGCCGGTACAGGTCGTGGACGATGCCCAAGGTCGCGTGCGTGTGGGGGGAGTCCTCCATGTCCACCCGCACGAAGCGGCCCCGTGCGCCCGCGTACTGGACTATCTCCTCCGCGTTGGCCCGACACAGCTCCTCGTTCAGGGTGAGGCCGAGGCCTGTGAGCTTTATGGATATGCCGCTTTTCAGGTCGTGCTCGTCGAGGGTGTCGATTACCTTTTTGTAGTCCTTGAGCTTGCCGGCGGCGTCGGCCTTGCTCTCGGTGCTCTCGCCGAGAAGGTCGATGGTGGCGACGCAGCCCTCGCGGTTCAGGCCGCGCACCGTCTTTACCGCCTCCTCCAGCGTATCGCCGGCTATGTAGCGGCCGGAGATCCTCTTGACGATGGGGCGCGGGATCACCGGCACCGAGTTCGCTATGGCCCTGTCAACTATTCCCATGCTCTCAAACCCCACAAAACGTCCGACGGATAACCCTATGCCCTGTACCCGGATTTTACTTCAACGATCACGCGTGGGCTTTGGTGTAGGATGACCGTGAAACAAGGAATCCTACACCCGGAGGTAGCGGATGTACACCACCGACGCCCGCGGCGAGGCCGGCCTCGCCGCGCAAAACATCGCCTCCGTAGTCGGGGGACGCACCCTCGAAGACGCGCCCGGCGGCAGGACGCGATCCGTCAACCCCGCCCGCGCGGAGGAGACCGTCGCGGAGGTCCTCCTCGGCGACGCCGGCACCTTCGTCGCGGCCTGCCGGGCCGCGCGGGGGACGCAGGAGGCGTGGGCGGCGGTACCGGCCCCTATTCGTGCGCGGGTCATAAAGAAGGTGGGTCGCATAGTCGAGCGGAACAAGGAGGCGCTCGCGCGGCTCGTCACCCGCGAGGTCGGCAAGCCCCGCGTAGAAGCGCTCGGCGAGGTGCAGGAGATCATAGACACCTGCGACTTCTTTACGGGAGAGGGCCGCCGTCTATACGGTCAGACCGTCCCGAGCGAGATGCCGGACAAGCAGCTCTTCACCTTCAGGATGCCGGTGGGTGTCGCGGCGATCATCACGGCGGGAAACTTCCCGGTGGCCGTCCCTTCCTGGTACCTGATCCCGGCGCTCACCTGCGGCAACACGGTGGTCTGGAAACCGGCCGAGTACTCCCCCGCCGTCGGCGACGCCCTCGCGAAACTCTTCGCGGCCGGCGGTCTCCCCGACGGCGTGCTCAACGTCGTCCAGTGCGAGGGTCCGGCCGCCTTCGAGGGCCTGGAGAACGCGCTGGACGAGGGCCTCGTGGACAAGGTCGGCTTCACGGGGTCTTCCGAGGTCGGGAAGAAAATTGGGGAGCTCTGCGGCCGGCACCTGCAGTCCCCCTGCCTGGAGCTCGGCGGCAAGAACCCCCTGGTCGTGATGCCCGACGCGGACCTCGACCTCGCCGTCGAGGGTGCCCTCTTCTCCGGCTTCGGCACCGCGGGCCAGCGCTGCACTTCCCTTGGCACGGCCATCGTCCACGAGTCCGTCCACGACGAGTTCCTCTCCCGGCTCACGAAGAGGGTCGGGGAGGCCAAGGTCGGCGACCCGACGGCGGAGGACGTGCTCTACGGCCCGATGCTTAGTCAGAGGTTCATGGACCGCTTCGTCGACGCTCTGGGCATGCTCGAGGACCATCACACCGTTCGCGGCTCGACCGGGACCGGGCGCATCACGCACCGCAACCCGCGCGAGGGCTTCGTCGGCGACCCCGAGGCCGGCTTCTTCTGCCACCCGGCGCTCGTTAGCGGGGTGCGGGCCGAAGACGACCTCTTCAACACCGAGACGTTCGGGCCGCTGGTCGGGGTGGCGAAGTTCACCCACTTCGACGAGGCGGTCGAGCTCTCGAACGCCCACGGCTACGGGCTCTCGGCGGCGATCTACACCCGCGACGCGGCCAACGCCCTGCGCTTCCGGGAGGGGAACCGGGCTGGGATGCTCTCGGTCAACAACTCGACCAGCGGGGCGGAGGCGCACCTGCCCTTCGGGGGCAACGGCAGGAGCGGCAACGGCAGCCGCCTTTCGGGCATATGGGTTCTGGACCAGTTCACCCGCTGGCAGTCCATGAACTGGGACTACGCGGGCCGGCTCCAGAAGGCCCAGATGGACGTCGCAGACCTCCCGGCCGACCTCGAATTCACGCTGCCGGAGGTGGAGAGGGGCGGCATCTAGTGCGCGACGTCATCGTCGTCGGGCTCGGCGGGATGGGGAGCGCCGCCGCCTACCGCCTGGCCGCCCGGGGAGAGAAGGTGCTCGGGCTGGAGCGGCACGCGCCCGCGCACGACAAGGGGTCAAGCCACGGCGAGTCGCGCATCATCCGCCAGGCGTACTTCGAGGGGGCGGAGTACGTGCCCCTCATCCTGCGCGCCTACGAGCTCTGGGGAGAACTGGAAAGGGAGACCGGCGAGGACCTCGTGACGCTCTGCGGGGGGCTCATGATCGGCCCCGAGGACGGCGAGCTCGTCGCCGGCAGCGTCGCCAGCGCCGCCGAGCACGGCCTGCCGTACGAGATGCTGGACTCGTCCGATCTCAAACGCCGGTTTCCCGTCTTCGAGCCGGGTCCGGAGACCGTCGCCCTCTTCGAGCGGCGGGCCGGTTTCGTGCGTCCGGAGAGGGCCGTCAAGGCCCACCTCGACCGGGCCGCCGCCCTCGGCGCGGACCTCCGGTTCGGGGAGCCGGTGGTCTCGTGGGAGGCGACGGACTCCGGCGTCAGCGTGCGGACCGAAAATGGTTTCTACGCGGCGGAGCGGCTCGTCGTCGCGGCGGGGGCGTGGGCGGGCGAGTTGCTGGCCGGGATGGGGCTGCCCCTTGAGGTGACGCGCCAGATCCTTTTCTGGTTTCGGCCCCGGGGCGGGGCGGAGGCCTTCGCGCCGGAGAGGCTCCCCATCTGGATCTACGAGCCCGACGACGGCAACATGTTCTACAGCTTCCCGGCCATCGACGGGGCGGACACTGTGAAGGCCGCCTTTTTCCGGGCCGACGGCACCCCGACCGACCCGAAAACCATAGACCGCGAGGTGCGCGAGGATGAGGTGGGTTTCATCCGCCGCTACCTCGACCAGCACGCCCCGTCCATGAACGGCGAGTTCCTCGGCGCCAAGACCTGCATGTACACCAACACCCCCGACCAGAACTTCGTGATCTCCGCGCACCCGGACCACCCGCAGGTCGCAGTCGCCGCCGGGTTCTCCGGGCACGGCTACAAGTTCTGCAGCGTGGTCGGCGAGATCCTGGCCGACCTCGCCATCGAGGGCGGGACCCGCCACCCCGTGGGCCTCTTCTCCCCGAAACGCTTCTGATGGGCGTGGAGATCCGTCAGGAGGCGCGAAGAGACATACGCGGGATCGGAGTCGTCCACGGCGGGGCGTTCTGGAGAGAAGGTGAGGCGCGCTTTGCGGACGATTTGCGCGACGGGGGCACGCGAGGTTGCCCCTGGTCGCGGAGGAGGACGGGCGCCTCCTCGGTACATCATGTTGAGCGAGGCCGTGATCCGGACGGAAGGGGGCGAGGTGGCCGAGGTTGGCCTAATCGTCACCGCCACGACGAGCCGGGAGCCGGTGTTGTCGGAAGGCGTGCGCGACGGCGCGTTCGTGGCGGCGGTCGGGTCCTTCGAGCCGGAAGCGGCGGAGCTGCCGCCCGGTCTGATCTCCGGCTCCGCGGTCGTGGTGGACACCATCGAGGGCGCGAGGGAGGAGGCCGGCGACCTGATCCGGGCCGAGAGAGCACGCGCCTTCCGCTGGGCCGACGCGATCCCGTTCGAAGACGCCCTCCAAAAAAACGAACGTCCGACGGTCACGGTGGTCTTCAAGAGCGTGGGGCACGCCCTCTGGGACCTGGCCGCCGCCCGCGCGGCTTTCTCCCGGTAGCCGCGCGCGACGCGTTGCCGGGCACCCGCCCGGGTATAATCCGTCCGGGTTGACCTACGTGCCAAGAAAAGCGGCGTTGTTCCTCTGCACGCTTGCGGCGGTTCTCGCATTCGTGTCCTTTCCCGCGCTCGCGGCGGCCCAGGGCTCGGACACGATCTACGACGAGGCCAACGAACTCAGCGGTCCCGAGGAGCAGCAGGTACAGCAGGCCTTCGACGCCGCGCAAGAAGGGTCCGGACAACCGCTCTATGCTTTTCTGGTCCCGGACACGGGCGTGGACGACGAGGCGGCCCAGCGGGAGCTACTGGCCCGCGAAGCGCGCGAAGAGAACCTTCCGCAAGACGCGGGCGTCATCCTCGTCGCCCCTGAGGACGGATGGGTCCAGCTGGCGAACTTGGACGGGGCCTCCGAGCAGGCCGTCTACGAGACCATGGTCCCATACTTCCAGGAAGGGGACTTCGCGGCGGGCCTCGTGGCCGGCGCCGAGGAGGTAGGCGGCGAGCCCGTTGCGGCGCAGAACGACACCGGCGGTCTTCCGGGGGGCGGGCTGCTGCTGCTCCTCGTGGCGGCGGCCGGGGCCTTCTTGCTTTTCAGGAACCGCCGCACCAACAAGCGGCGCCTCGAAAAAGAACGCCGGATCGCGGAGGAAGAGTTCGCCGGCCTGACCGTACGACTGGACGAGTTCGACGAGAAGGAGAAGCTCGTCTCCGGCTACCTTGAGGCCCAGCGTCCTGTGCTGGACCAACGGACCGAAGATTGGGTCGAGACGAAGATCTCGGACGCCAAGACCGCCGGTTTCGCCCAGGAGTTCAACGAGGCCGCGTCGCGGCTCGCTTCAGATCCCGTCTCCGCGCGCGAGGGGATGGAGCGCGGACGCGGCCTCTTCGTAGGGGCCATGCAGAACCTCGACGAGGCCGAGAGGACCATAGACGACTATCGGGCCGCCGACAGGGCCCTGGACGGCAAGCTCCGGGCGGCGGCGGACGAGATAAGGGCGGCCGAGGAGGCCGAGGAGCCCGCCCGGGCCGAGGGGGTCGCCGTCGAACACCTCGATCTGCGACCGGAGTACGACCGGCTGGCGCGCGAGGCCGCGGACCGGGCCTCGCGCCGGGACGAGTACGACCCCCGCCAGGCCCTCGCGGCGGTGGAGGCTCTGGCGGAGCAGGCCCGCACGCACCGGACGGCGCTGCGGGCCGAGGTCGCCGCCCGCGAAGCCCTCCCCGACGAACGCCACGCGGCGGAGGGCGCGATCGGCCGCGCCCGTGAGACCCTCAAGGGGTACGAACGGTCCCATCAGAGGGCGCTGAACGAGTTCGGCCCGGCCGCGCTCGAGGAGGTTCCGAACGCCGGGGAGCTGTCCGCGAATCTGCTCCACGCCGAAGGCCACACGGACCGCGCGGACCGCGCCGAGGGCGCCGGCCGCTTCGCCGAAGCCCGCTCCCTGCTCCGGGAGGCCTCCGACCTCGCAGGGGAAGTGATGCGGGCCCCGGGCCGGCTCAAGACTGCCACAGCGGCGGCCGACCGCAAAAAGCGCGAGGGCGAAGAGAAGCTGAACGAGCTCGAGGCCCGCCTGGCGCAGGCGAGGGCCAACGAGCACCTGATGGACCCTTACCAGCGCCAGAGGCTCAGAGAATACGAGTACCAGCTGGGCAACGCCCGCTACGGTTTCTTCGGGGGCGACTGGCTCACCGCGCTCCTGCTCTTCGAGGCCCTGGACAACGACTACATGTACATGGGCGACCCCTCCACGGGCTTCGGTGACGACTGGGGCGGCGGAGACTTCGGCGGGGGCGATTGGGGAGGCGGCGATTTCGGCGGCGGCGGAGACTTCGGCGGCGGGGATTTCTAGACCCGCGTCCCGCAACCCAGGGCGGGCGCTGTGGAACGCCGCTTACCGTATGTGAAAGCGTGTACACTTAATGGCGGGGGGCGCACCTAGGCGACGTGAAAGGAGCTGGTTTTGCGGGAAAACGTCATCGAGTACGGGCCCCTATCGGGCATCGCGGTCGGGCGCGAGAGCGAGGAGATGTGCCTGCTGGCCAGGCTCTTCAACGGCTTCGCCAACTCGACGCGGCTCTCCATCTTGCTGCTCCTCGTGCAGAGGGGCGAGATGAAGGTCGGGGAGCTGGTGAACGAACTCGAAGCCCCGCAACCCCGCGTCTCGGACCACCTCCGCTGCCTCTCCGGGTGCGGCTACGTGCAGGTAAGACGCGAAGGGCGTAACGCGTACTACTCCGTCTCGGACGAGCGTATCAGGACGATCCTCGGTCTCGGCGAGGAGCTCCTCCGCGACAACCGCGAGTGCCTGGAAGACTGCGACACCATAAAGAGGGACTGCTAAGGGCGCCTCAGGCCCCCTGCGCCGGCGTGATCCCGAGGAGCGCGAGAATTTCCGGTAGACCGGCGCCAGCAAGATCTCGAGGCCCACGGCCGCCGCGCCGAACCGGAACTGCGGTCGTTCGTCATGGAAACCCGGATCAAGCCTTAAAACACGTGAAGCACCTGGAGATATGCCTAGTAAACCGATCCCGCTCGGCTGGCCTGGGCGCCAGATGCACCCCGACTTCCGCGCCTCGGGGCGCGTTGACGTAACGGTCCTATGGCGATGGGCATATAGACCCGCTAGCTGGGTTACACACGGCTAACGCGAAGCTTTCTCGGGAGTTAGGCACGAAAAGTCCGGGCCCCCGAAGGACCCAGGCCCGCCCGACGCGGTCATCTTTGGGGACCTGATTGGTTACGGTAGGAGCTCGTCGGTCTTCCCGGCCCGTCATAACAAGGGCAGCGACCTCAGCCGTGAGGGCCCACGCTACCACGCTCCGGCCCGCGTTTTCGAGCGCACGGTCGAAAGTGGGCGGCACCGTTACTGCCCGGTTGGCGGTACGCATAAGCCGGGTAAATTGTGACGAGGTCTGCGAGCGTGCTACCCCGTGCGGTGAAGGATTATTCGGGGGCGGGCGACTGTTGCGGGTTGGCGGCCCTTCGTCGGGCCGACTCAAGCTTGTATTGCCACCGTTCGCCCCAGCGCGCCAGGGCGGCGCGGGAGGTTTGGTCCCTGGTGAGTTCTCCGGATACGAGTGGCCTCTCGTAGCCGTGCAGATAGCCGAGCCGGGCGTCGCGCAGGGCGTAGGGTGAGATCCAGGCCGGCAGGTCCAGACCGCGCCACAGTTCCACCATCTCCGCCGCCGATCTGAAGCGGGCCTTTTGGGCGTCCTCGGAGCCCAGGTTTTCTCCCGCCTTCCGGCAGGCCTCGCGCAGTTCGTCGGGGGCGAAACGCTCGTCCGGGGCGTGCCGGGCCAGGTCTTCGGGAAGCCGATACGCGCGACGGGACAACGGGTTCTCCTCGGTAGCTAGCCGCAAGGCTAACACGGCCGGAAGCGGGCGTGTTTACGCGAACAGGTACGCGGGAACCTTGAAGGTTCGTCCCACACTATTACCGATCAGGAGTGCTCACACATGGCGCAGGCGCAGGACCTGAGGCAGACGGTAACCGCGATGGCGGGCCGCGGGGGGCCGATGCTGTCGGCTTACGTGAGCGTGAACGCCGCCATCCCGGAGAACCAGGGGCAGGCTTACCTCGTGCGGCTCAGAGACGCAATGAACGACGAGGGTGTGCCGGAGGCGTTGCAGGAGCGGGTGCGCGAGGCCCTCGAAGAGGGGAGCCATCCTCGCGCCAGGACGCTGGCCGTTTTTGCGGCCGAGGACGGGCTCTTTGAGGTCTACCGGCTGCAGGTCGACCTGCCGGAGTCCTGCCGCTGGGGGGACCCGTACGTGGTCCCGCTCACCCTCGTGCTCGACGAGTACGAGGCCTACGGGGCGATCGTCCTGGACGCCGAGAGGTTCCGGTACTTCGTGGTCTCGCCGCTGGCAGGGCCCGAGGGGGACGAGCAGATCAAGGGCAAAGGCTTCCGGGAGTTGGACCTGCGCCCCAGCCGACCCTACCCCAGGAGTCACGGCTCGACGGACATGGACCCGGCGGGCCGCACGCAGCAGGAACTCACGCACCGCTACTACAAGGAGATGGGCGAGCTCGCGAGGGACGTCGCCTTCCGCGAGGGGGTGAAGCGCCTGATCCTCGCCGGCCCCAGGGAGATAACGGCCGGCTTCCGTGAGGCGCTCCCCAACGATCTCAAGGACAGGGTGGCGGCCGAGGAGCGCGTCGACCTCAGCGCTTCGGAGGGCGAGATCCTGGACCGCCTGGAGGAGATCCGGCAGAGGGCAGAGCACGAGCGTGAGGCAGGACTCCTGGCGGCGATCCGAGAGCGCGGCGTCCGCGGGCCCGAAGACACCATAAAGGCCCTTCAAGAGGAGAACCGCGTCTACCACCTCGCGGTACTGTGGGAATTGGATGGGGAGGTGCGCTGGTCCGACACCGACGGCCTCGCCATCATGGACATCACCCAGGAGAAGAGCCCCTTCTCCGGGGAACCGACCCGCGTGCGGCCCCTCACCGACGTGCTCGTGGAGCTCGCCGCGGCCCGCGGCGCCCGCCTGGACTTTATGCGCGGGGAGAACGAGAACACCGACGTCCTGAGGGACGAGTTCGGCGGCATAGCGGGCCTCACCCGCTTTTAGCGAGCCCCCATCGGAACCTCGGAGAGGCGGGCGGGCTTCGAGTCCGACGACCACCGGCCGCCGGACAACGCCATGTTTCGCTTTCGTTTCGTTTCCGTTAGAACTCTTGTAAGAAGGGTGTCCAGGTGTTAATTATGTGGTTGCTGCCGCCGCATCCGGGCGGGAATTAGCGAGAGTTTGGTCCAGAATATGTGTTCTCCGTCGGGGGGAGAAGCAAGGAGGAGCGATGGCGGGAAGATCCGGTAGCGGTTGGGGAAGGGCCGGTGTGTTGTTGCTCGGCGTCGTCGCGCTCGTGGTATTGGGCACCTCGGTCTTTGTCGGAACGCGGCTGCTCCCGGGGGCGGGCGAGGAGCAGGCGCAGAGCGCCGTCGAGGATACCACCGCCAAGGCAAAAGGGGCTGGGAAGAAGGACGAAAGCGCCAACAAGGACGAGGCCAAAAAAGACGAGGCCAAAAAAGACAGCGCAGAGGAGCAGAAAAAGGAGACCAGCGACCGAGAGCAGGTAGAAGTGGCCGCCGCGGAGCCGGAGACCGCCGCTGCCTCGCAGTATGCCCCAGCGGAAGCTACGACGGCAGAAGCCCCGGCCTCCGCGCCGGCCGACACCACCATGTCCCTGAGCGTCCCCAGCATCGGCCTCTCGGGCGTTCCTGTCTACGAAGGCACGGCCGAGAGTTCTCTCTCGGCGGGCACGGGTCACCTCGCCGGCACGGGGTATCCGTGGATACCCGGCTCCAACACCTACGTGGCCGGCCACCGCCTCGGCTATCCCGGCACCGGCAGCGACCACATCTTCTGGGACCTGCCTTCGGTGGCGATCGGCGACCCGGTCTCGCTCACGGATGCCAACGGCCGGACCTACAACTACGCGGTCAGCGAGATCCTGGAGGTGCCGATCACGGACATGTCGGTGACGGAGCCGACCGGAAGCGACGTCGTGAGCCTGCAGACTTGCATCGAAGACTACGGCGACTACTGGACCGCCGGACCGAACTGGAACGTCCGCTACGTGGTGCGCGCCGAGAAGGTCTAGTAGTCGCCATCCGCGACCGTTAGCGGACGGCCTCCGGGCCTTCGGCGGCCCGAAAAAGCCGATGGCCGGTCTGCTTTAAGCGCCGGCCATGGCAAGCAGCATCTTGGGGGTGGCGAGCCAGCGCAGTTGGCCGGTGCCCGGCCCTACCGGTCCCTCGAAGCGCAGGCAAACAACGCCGCCTTTCTTTATGTTGATCTGTGCCCCGTCCGCCTCGCCGGTGAGCAGGTAGGAGGCCAGCTCGTGCAGGCCCGGCCGGTGCCCGACCACGGCGACGGCCCCGGCCCCCTCGTAAGCTTCGAGGAGCCACGCCGCCTTCTCCGGCGGCAGCGTCGGTTCGAGCGGGGTCGAGCACTTCGGCTCGGGCCAACCTTCGAGCTCGGCCAGCACCTCGGCCGTGCGCCACGCCCGCTCGAAGGGGCTGCTGAGTAGCGCGTCCGGCCGCGACGCCAGCTGGGCGAGTCCGGGGAGGGAGCGCCGGAAGGCCTCCTTCCCCTCGGGCGTCAGCGGGCGCAACGAGTCGTCGGGCCAGAGCTCCGGGTCGCGCCCGTGGGCGGCGGCGTGCCGTATTAGGAAGAGGTCCACGCGGGCCTAGCTGGCGTCCTTCTTAGGATTCTTGGCCGCGGACCTCATGGCCTTCTCGAAGCCCTTCCAGCTCTTGCCCTTGTTGAGGGCGCGAAGCGGTGAGGACTGGAGCATTCTGGAGCGCAGTTCGGCGGCTCCCGACGGTAGCGCTCGGGGTAGACGCCCATCGGAAAGGCGCCGCCGTGGGGGAGGTGCGGGCCTTTCGTCGCAGTGCCCAGTTCCCGCGAGGTTGCGGCGACGGCGTCCTGATGGTCGCCTGGGTTGTCCCGTAGCGCCTTTAGCCGTGCGATCAAGCCCCCCATTCGGCGGCCCGGCGTAGACCTCGGGGACGAACCCCAGGGCGTAGCGCAGCCGCTCGCACTTACGCCCGATCCCCTGCTGCGCCATCCCGCGTCACCCCTTCGGCCGCCGCACGCGACGACGAGTCAACAGACGCGAAATATAGCAAACACGGCCATCCCGAGCACGGCCACCGTGTACACAATTTGTTGTACCCGGGTCGTTAGAGGGGCCGTGAGGCAGGGGGTTTGAAAGCCCGGTCTTGGGCCCGTATATTCCGCTCTGGGTGCCGCGCCGAAGCGGCACGGGGTCCTTTACGGGGTGGTTCGCGTGGAAAACCTGACGATCTCGTACGCGGAAGTGGCGGTCCGGCTGATCTCGACGACGGTCCTGTGCGGCTTGATCGGCCTGGAGCGCGAGACGCGAGACCAGTCGGCGGGGTTCAGGACGCACATCCTACTCGGCCTCGGCGCCGCGCTCTTCACGCTCGTCTCGGCCTACGGTTTTGCGCAGTTCACGAGGGCGGCGCTGGAGACCGGGGGGCGGGGCGTGCAGTTCGACCCGACGAGGATCGCCGCGCAGGTCGTCACGGGCGTCGGCTTTCTGGGGGCGGGCGCGATCATCCGCAGGGGCGTTGACGTCCGGGGCCTCACGACGGCCGCGAGCCTTTGGACGGCGGCAGCCATCGGCTTGGCCTCCGGTGCCGGCTACTACTTCGGCGCCGCGGCGACGACCACCGTGGCGCTTGTCGCCCTGTACCTGCTGCGGGGGGTGCGAGTCTACGTCGTCTCGCGCTTTCGCACGGCCTTCGTCGTTCTGAGCGTTCGCTTCAAGGACGGGGGGTCTGACGCCTCCAGGGTGGTCGAGATCCTCGAAAGCCGGGACGTGAGGATCCGCACCACCGACGCGGTGATCGAAGACGGACGGGCCAGCTACGAGCTTCAACTGCGCGTCCCCCCCGGCCGCCACGTTCACGAGATGCTGGGCGAGATCTCGGCCCTCCCCGGCGTAAACCGCGTGGAGATCACGGGATTGCAGGAAGTCGAATGAGCCCCTAAGCCCGTCGACGGTCAGCGCCCGGGGTAGAGGCGCCAGATCGCGTAGAACGGCGGGAGGTCGCATGCCAGCGCGTAGAGCGTGTAGGCAAGGTGCATCTACGCCGCAACCGCGTCGTAGGCAAACGCCGTCTGGAGCACGCAGAGCGGCCCCGAAAACCCAACCAGGGTGCTGCGGTACTCGAAGTAGGCGTGGTTCCACGGGGCATTTAGCACCATCCCGACGACGAGCGCCGTCGACGCGACCGCCCTGTCCCCCGCGGACGGGACCGCCGTTAGCACCCGGTAGGCCACCAAGCCGTCGATCGCGTAGACGATCGGGCCGACCGCAACGTGGGCCCGCAGCGGGAACTGCCGCCGCGGCTTTCTCAAATGCGGGCATCAGTCCTCGAACCCGCTCCCAGTCGGAAAGCCTTTTGGGGTCGCGACCGCCGCGCAGAGCTCGACGGAGACCGCCAGGGGCATCCAGCCCGGCGTCATCGCTCCGGCCACACCAACCCGCCGCGTGCCTTAGAAGCCTTCCGCGAGGAGGAGAGCCTGGCTGTCCAGGGGCTCTTCCCCTTCCCCGGGGTGCCGGCGCTCGAACTCGCCGTCGGTATTCAGCTCCCAGCCGTTGGCGGTGTCGGAGAGCTGGAGGTCGAGCAGGCGGCGGACCTTCTCGCGGTGGCGCTTCTCGCGCAGGGGGAAGGCCGTCTCCACGCGCCGGTCCAGGTTGCGCTGCATCAGGTCGGCGCTGCCGAGGTAGATCCTCTCGCCGTCCCCTTCCCCGAAGGCGAAGATGCGGGCGTGCTCCAGGAAGCGCCCGACGAGCGAGAAGACGCGGATGTTCTCGCTGACGCCCTCCACGCCGGGTCTCAAACAGCAGATGCTGCGCACGATCAGGTCTATCTTCACCCCGGCCTGCGAAGCCTCGTAGAGCAGCTCTATTATCTTGGGGTCCGTCAGCGAGTTGGTCTTGCAGGTGACGCGAGCCGGCGCTCCGTTCCTGGCTTTCTCGGTCTGCTCCTCTATCCCCCGCATGACCCGGTCCCGCAGGGTTACCGGGGCGACGAGCAGCTCCTGGTACTCCTCGTGCTCGGAGTAGCCGGTCAGGTAGTTGAAGAGGTCCGAGCCGTCCTCGGCCAGCTTCTGGTCGTCGGTGAAGTACGAGAAGTCCGTGTAGACGCGCGACGTGGCGGGGTTGTAGTTGCCCGTGCCCAGGTGGAGGTAGCGCCTCAAGCCGTGCCCCTCGCGACGGACGACCAGGCAGATCTTGGCGTGCGTCTTGAGGCCCACGATGCCGTAGGCCACGTGGACGCCCCGCGCCTCCAGCTGACGCGCCCACGTTATGTTCGGTTCCTCGTCGAAGCGCGCCTTGAGCTCCACAAGCACGGCTACCTGCGTCTGCTCGTCGCGGGCTTCGGAGAGGGCCTCGACTATGGGCGAGTTCGACCCGACCCGGTAGAGGGTCTGCTTTATGGCGAGCACCTCGGGGTCGTTGGCGGCGGCACGTACGAAGTCCACGACCGGGGCGAACGAGTCGTAGGGGTGGTAGAGCAGGATGTCGCCGTTGCGGGTCGCCTGGGTGATGGAGCGGGCGTTGCGGATCTCCTGCGGCACCCGCGGCGAGATCGGCGGGTAGAGCAGGTCCGGGCGGTCCAGGTGCGTGAGCTCCTCGAGGTCCGCGAGCCCAATGGGGTGGGGCGCCGCGAAGACGGAGTTCTCGTCGAGCTTGAGGTTGTCCGCGAGCCACTCCCTGAGGTCGTCGGGCATCTCGTCCGCCACCACGAGCCGCACGCCCTGGCCGAACCAGCGGCCTTCGAGCTCGTCCTCTATCGCCTGCAGAAGGTCCGAGGCCTCGTCCTCCTCTATGACGAAGTCCGCGTTGCGCGTGACCTGGAAGACGTAGCTCGCCGAGACCGCCTTGCCCGGGAAGAGCTCGTCCAGGTTCGCCGCGATGATCTCCTCCGCACGCACGAACCGCATCTCCGGCCACCCCTCGGGGCCGCGCTCCCCGTCCGCCAGGCGCACGAAGCGGTCGATGGTCGTCGGCATCTTTACCCGCGCCATCACCCGCCGGCCCTCGTCCTCTATGACGACGAGCAGATTCAGAGAGAGGTTGGAGATATGGGGGAACGGGTGGGCCGGGTCTATCGCGAGCGGCGTCAGGATCGGCAGGATGTCCCGGACGAACCTTTCCTTGAGCTCCCGTTTTTCGGCAGCCCGGACCTTCTTGTGGGGCACTACCTTGATGCCCTCCCCTTCGAGGGCGGGGATGATCTCCCTGTTCAGGATGCGGCGCCGCTCCTCGAAGAACCCGTCGGTGCTCTCCTTTATGCGGGAGAGCTGCTCTTCTGGGGTCATCCCATCGGGGACGGGGTTGGGCAGCTCCGAGGCGACCTGCTGCTGAAGCCCGGCGACCCGGATCATGAAGAACTCGTCGAGGTTGGTCTCGGAGATCGCGACGAATCTGACCCGCTCCAGCAGCGGGTGTCGCCCGTCCCGGGCCTGCTCGAGCACCCTATCGTTGAAGCCGAGCCACGAGAGCTCGCGGTTGATGTACAGCGACGGGTCCGAGAGGCTGGGCCTGCGCGCAACGTCGGTCATACCTGCCCCCCCTCAGCCAGCGCGAGCAGGGTGCCTTCCCTGAGGCCCCCGCGCGCGACGGTCAACTGCCCCTTGCCGAAGACCTCCAGCAGCGCGGCGAGCGTCGTGATCGCCGCCGGCAAGACCCGCGCCCGCTCCGGCGCGAGCCCGTGCTCCCTGGCGAGCACCCCGGAGGACACCCCTCGAATTTCTCCCAAGAGCCGCCAAAGGCGCTCGACGGTCAGGGGATCACGCGTGATCTTTATCATGGCCCGCGCCGAACCGCCGACCGCCACGACGGACGCCCCCCCGATATCCCAATCCGGCAGGAACCCGGCGACGTGGTCCCTCAAAGCTCCGAGCTCCTCTTCCGTTGGAGGGTCGGTCCGCACGAAGCGCTCGGTGGTACGATTGGTGCCGAGCTGCAGCGAGACGCGCTCCTCGACGACGCCCGACGCCCCGCCGAGGATCAACTGCGCAGAACCTCCCCCAAGGTCCACCACGAGCACCTTTCCCTCCCGGCGTCCGAGCGCCGAGAGGGCGCCCCGGAAGCCGAGCTCGGCCTCCTTCTTGCCGGAGATGAGGCGCATCTTCAGCCCGGTCGCCTCCCGGACTCTCTCGGCCAGCTCCGGTCCGTTCTCCGCGTCGCGGACCGCGCTCGTGGCGAGCACCTTGGGCGACGGGGCCCCGTTTAAGGCGGCTACCCGGGAGAAGAAGTTTATGGCCTCGGCCGCGAGCAGGAGCCTCTCCCCTTCGAGGCGTCCCGTCTTCTCCACGCCCGCCCCGAGCCTGGCCGAGAACTTCTCCCCGGTAACGGGCAGTACCTCCCCCCCTTCCACCTCCCCGACGAGGAGGTGTATCGTGTTTGATCCCACGTCTACGACCGAATAGCGACTCAAGATCTTGCCCCCCACCGCGCGGCGTGAACACTCATACCGCCCATGATACCGCCCCGCCGTCCGGGGTGATATATTCGCCGCGTCGAGAAGAAACCTTCATCTCTGACGGGGCAGACGCGCGGATCGGCGCTAGGACCGGGGAAAATTGTGCCGAAAAAGAAGGGCAACAAGGCCTCGAAGGGGCGCCGTCCTCCCGACGCCGTAACGGCGTTGCCAAAGCCGGGCGCGAAGGTCCGCGCCTATGACGCCCACGTGCTCGTCTGCAAGGGCGGCGACTGCAAAAAGCGCGGCTCGAAGGACGTGCAGGGAGCGCTCAAGGACGAGCTGCGCGCCGTCGGCATGAACCACGCCGTCCGGATAGATTCCGTCGAGTGCCTCGGCCTCTGCAAGCACGGCCCCAACGCCATCGTCTACCCCTCGGGGACTTGGTACCTCGGCCTGATCGAAGCCGATGTCCACGAGATCGTCGAGTGCCATCTCAAAGGCGGCGAGCCCGTCGAGCACCTCGCGGCCGAACTACGGCCGCGTAAGAAGCGGTAAAAACAGCTCGCAAAGGCGCCTTCTGCGCGAGACCCCTCGCCCCCACGCAACCAACACGCTGAAGGCTGTTAGCCGACGGCACGGCTCGGGAACCTGCCGTCCCCGAACCGCCCTAGGCCACGCTCGTGAGCTCGGCCTGGACTATGAGGCGCCGCGAGTAGTCAGGGAGGGTGCAGGTCTGGAGGCTCACGATGCTTCTGCCGGGGAGGGGCTGGGTGACGGAGTAGGCGTCAGGGTCGACGACGAACTTCTCGAAGACCTCGTAGTTGTAGCGCGTCCCGTTGACGTCCGTGAGGACGACGCTATCGCCGGCCTCCAGCCTGTTCAGGTCGTTGAAGACGAGAAAACTGGCCGTGCCCGGGAAGCCCATGCGGTGGCCGGCGATGTACACGTTGGAGCCGTCCTGCCACGGAAAGCCCGTGCTGTTTACGTGGAGCGTGCCGTCGTGGAGCGCGGCCTCGTCGTTGGCGGGGCCCGTGTAGACGGGCACGTCGTCCACGCGACGCATCTCGGGCACGGTGAGGCTCAGGTCGCCGCTCTTCGGCGGCTCCTTGCCGAAGATGGCCGTCGTCGCGAGCGGGTCGCCCATGAGGAATGAGTACCCGATGAGGACCAGCCCCGAAAAGACCATGAGCGTGGCGAGCAGGTAACCAAAAGCCCTACCAATGCCCCTCTTGCTCCGGTACGTCTTCACCCTTGAACGCCTCCTGTGCGAACTCTCGAACGGAGCATACTCTAGGAAAGTAACATCGCGGTTACAACTTGGGTATGGAAAGCCAACGGGCCCGCTCCGAAAGGTTGCGGCCCGCGATCGCGCCCTAACCGGCGCTCTTCAGCTTCCCCTGAACTATTAGGCGCCTGAAGTAGTCAGGGAGGGAGCGGGTCTGGAGGCTCACCTCGCTCTTGCCCTCGACGGGGCGCCGGACGCGAACGGCGCCGAGGTCCACCACGAACTTGTCGAAGACCTCGTAGGTGTGGCGCTCGCCGTCGACGTCGGTCAGGAAGATCTCGTCCCCCCTCCCCCGTCTATCCAGGTCCCAGAAGACCATATCGCTCCATGCCTCCGGGAAGCCGACCGCGTGGCCGGCGAC
>CADCUZ010000164.1 GCA_902806015.1 uncultured Rubrobacteraceae bacterium | reverse complement strand
TGCGCTCTCAGGTCCTCCTTCCTACCTGCGAAATAGCGCATTTTGCAGGTAGTTTTGAAGTGGGCGATGCTGGGTTCGAACCAGCGACCTCCTCCTTGTAAGGGAGGCGCTCTACCCCTGAGCTAATCGCCCTTGCCGGCCAACCCGGTGCCCCCAACGGGATTCGAACCCGTGCCGCCGCCTTGAAAGGGCGGTGTCCTGGGCCTCTAGACGATGGGGGCTCATGAGCCAGGAAGGGATCGAACCTTCGACACGAGGATTAAAAGTCCCCTGCTCTACCACTGAGCTACTGGCCCGCCTTTACGCCGATTCTAACAGCAAAATCCGACGATACCCACGACAACCACGGACCACGTGCCGAACCTGAAGATGATGCCCGCGAGCGCCGGCCGGCTCGGGCTCTACGGCGTCCGGGCGCCGCAAAGGCCGCTTGTGCACCGAAGGCTGGCCCCGACCTTCCGCAAGGAGTCTCCGCGTCCTCGTCACCGGCCGCGTGATCCGGTGGGTGGTGCTGCGGGTCGGGTACGACCTCCTGATCGGTCAGGAGCAGCCAACGCGTAGAAGGGTGGTTTTGCCGATACTCCTCGGCGAAGCCCGCGAGCCGCGCAAGCGTGGGCCCTACAGGGAAGCGCCCGGACCGCGCCCCACGAGCCTAGTGGTTGAAGTGCCGGCGGCCGGTGAAGATCATCGCCACGCCGCGGCGGTTCGCCGCCGCCACGACCTCCTCGTCGCGGACCGATCCGCCCGGTTGTATGACGGCCCCGATGCCGGCCTCCGCCAGCGCCTCGACCCCGTCGGCGAAAGGGAAGAAGGCATCGCTGGCGGCGACGGCGCCGCGGATGCGATCCCCGGCCTTCTTGACAGCCATCTCCGAAGAGTCCACCCGGCTCATCTGGCCGGCCCCGACCCCCACCGTCGCGCCCGCCTTCGCCAGCACTATGGCGTTGCTTTTCACGGTGCGGGCCACCCGCCACGCGAAGAGCAGGTCGTCCATCTGCCCCGGCGAGGGGCGCTTTTCGGTGACGACTTTGTACCCGGACGCGTCCTCGATCCCGTCGGACTGCTGCAGAAGGACGCCGCCCGTGACGTGCTTGGCGGAGAGCGCCGGACGCGGGATGGGACCGCCCCTTAGGACCCTCGTGTTGGGCTTGGCGGAGAGGGTTTCCCTGGCCTTTGACGTGAAGTTCGGGGCCACGATGATCTCCGTGAACACCTCCGCGACCTCCGCCGCGAGCTCCCCGTCCACCCCGCCGCTCAGGGCCACTATGCCCCCGAACGCGGAGAGAGGGTCGCAGGCGAGCGCCTTGCGGTACGCCTCTGCCAGCGAACCACCTACCGCCGCGCCGCAGGGGTTCGCGTGCTTGACGATCACGGCGGCGGCCGGCGTTTCGAGGCCGGTGAGGTCCGCCAGCAAGGTTCGGGCCGCGTCGAGGTCGTAGAGGTTGTTGAAGGAGATCTCCCGTCCCTGCAGCTTCTCCACGCCGGAGAGCAGGTGCTCCCCCCCCGCCTCCGCGTAGAAGGCGGCCTCCTGATGCGGGTTTTCTCCGTAGCGCAGGGACGAAACCTTCTCGTATCGGGCAACCCTTCTCTCCGGGAAGGGGTCTTCTTCGGAACCACCGAGCCAGCCGGAGATGGCGGCGTCGTACTCCGCGGTGCGGCGGAAGGCGGCGACGGCGAGGCGGCGGCGCGTCTCTTCGGTGACCTGTCCTTCGTTTTCGAGCTCGGCCGCTACCTCCTTGTAGAACTCGGGAGAGGGAACCACCGTGACGCTCTTGAAGTTCTTGGCCGCCGCCCGGAGCATGGCGGGACCGCCCACGTCTATCTGTTCGATGCCCCCCTTCTCCGACGGGTCCTTAGAGATCGTCTCCTCGAACGGGTAGAGGTTTATGCAGACGAGGTCTATCGGGCCGATGTCGTGCTCGACAAGTTGGGTGACGTGGTCCGGGTTTTCGAGGTCGGCGAGGATGCCGCCGTGGATCTTCGGGTGGAGGGTCTTTACTCGGCCGCCGAGCATCTCGGGGGCGCCGGTTACCTCGGAGACCTGGACCACAGGAACCCGCGACTCCTCCAGCGCCTTCGCGGTGCCGCCGGTGGAGATGATCTCGAAACCCATCCCCGAGAGCTTGCGCGCGAAGGCGGCGACCCCGCGCTTGTCCGAGACCGACACCAGTGCCCGACGCTTCATACAGTCACCTTTCCCCAGAAAAAGTCCGCCACGGCCCGCACGAGCAGCCGGTGCTCGACCGGGTGCAACCTCTCGAGCAGGCTCACCTTGGTGTCGCCGGGCAGCACCGGCACCGCCTCCTGCGCCACCACCGGCCCGGCGTCCACCTCCTCGACCATAAAATGGACCGTCACCCCCGTTTGCCCAACCCCCGCCTCCAGCGCCCGCTCCACCGCGCGAAGCCCCCGGAACTCCGGCAACAGCGACGGGTGCACGTTCAGCACGGCCGGGAAGCTCTCCAAAAAGACCGGCGAGAGGACCCGCATGTACCCGGCGCCCACGACCAGATCCACGTCGTGCGCCGCCACCCGTTCGGCCAGCTCCCGGTCGAAGTCCTCCCTGCCCGCGAGGCCCGCCGGGTCAACGTGTTCCGCCGGCACCCCGGTCCGCCGCGCCCGCTCGAAGGCGAACGCGTCCCCCTTGTCCCCGGCAACCACGGCGACGTTCGCGGGGTAGACGTCGAGCAGGGCCTGGAGGTTCGTCCCGGAGCCCGAGGCCAGCACCGCGAACCGCGAGCCCTCCGGCAGCCCCTCAGGCAAAAGCGACGCCCACTTCCTCGAGAACCTCCCCGATCCTCCACGCCTCGCACCCGGTGGCGCGAAGCGCCTCGAGGCCCCTTTCGGCGTCCTCCGGGGCGACCACCGCGCAGAAGCCGACGCCGAGGTTAAAGACGCGGCGCATCTCGTCTTCGGGGATGTCCCCCAGGGAGCGTATGAGGCCGAACACTGGGGGTTCGTCCCACGAGCCTGCGTCGAGCCGCGCGCCGCGCCCGCCCAGGGCGCGCGGGAGGTTTCCTACGAGCCCGCCGCCGGTAACGTGCGCCATCCCCCTCACCCCTACCGCCCCGCGCAGCGCGCCGATCTCGCGCGAGTACGGCCGGTGCGGCTTCAGGTAGGCTTCACCGACCGGAACATCCAACCCTCCCGGCGTATCGCCGAAAGAGACGCCCGCGTCATCGAGCACCCTGCGGGCGAGGGTGTAACCGTTGGTGTGGAGGCCGCTGGAGGCCAGGCCCAGCACCGCGTCCCCCGGACGCACCGCCTGCCCCGTGACGACCTCGTCCCTCTCGCAAGCCCCAACGCAGGCGCCGACCACGTCGAAGTCGCCCTCGGCGTAGAGGCCCGGCATCTCCGCCGTCTCACCCCCTATGAGGGCAACGCCGAGCTCCCGGCAGGCCTCGGCAGCCCCGCGGACCAACGCGGCGACGGCCTCCGGGTCGAGCCTGCCCGTACCGACGTAGTCCAGGAACAAGAGCGGCCGGGCGCCCGTGGCGAGCACGTCGTTCGCGCAGTGGTTCACGATGTCCGCGCCCAAGAAGTCGTAGCGTCCCACGCTGCGGGCGACGAGGACCTTGGTGCCTATACCGTCGATGGTGGAGGCGAGGACGGGCTCCCTGTAACCGGCCAGGGCGTGGAGGCCCGCGAACCCGCCAGGGCCCCCGATCACCCCCGGGCCGTGCGTCCTCTCGACGGCGGAGCGCATAAGGTCCACGGCCAGCTCCCCGCGCTCGATGGAGACCCCCGCAGACTCGTACGAGCCCCTGTCTTCAGGCAACGCTCTTCCTCTCGTAGTAGAGGCAAAAAAACGGCCCCACCGTGCCCCGTCCGATCTCCCGGTAGCCGTTCTTTTCGTAGAGGCGCCGCGCCGCCGCCTGCTGCACGGTGGTGTCCAGGTAGAGCGTCTCGTGGCCGAGCCCGGCCGCGCGGAGGTGGAGCCTGTCGAGGATCCTCTGGCCGATGCCCCGGCCCCGGAGTCCCGGGGTGACCCTCATGCGCGTGACCTGGGCCCGCCCCCCGGGGGTGCGCCGCAGCGCCCCCATCGCTACCACCTTCCCTTCGAGGACCCCGACGAGAAACTCGCCGCCGTCGTTCAGGTAGGACGATTCGATGGCGTCGAGGCCGCTGTCCCACGGGCCGTCCCCGAGGTGCGCGCCGACGGCGTTTAGGGCATCGTCGTGTAATCGCCGCACGGCCTCACTGTCGGCCGGCGCGTAGCGGCGCATCGTCAGGGGTTCCGCCGTCGGGGGCGTCACCGGCTCCTGAAGGCCGCGTGGTGGGTCCGGTTCTCCAGGGCGAACTTCTCCGAGGTGCCGCGCGTCGGGTACTCGCCGTCGAAGCAGGCGCGGCAGAGACGGTCCTTCGGTTGCCCGGTGGCGGCGACCATCGCGTCGGTGGAGAGGTAGGCGAGGGTGGTCGCCCCGATTTGGTCCCGGATCTCCTCGACCGTGAAGTTGGCGCCCACGAGCTGGTCGGGGCTGTCCATGTCTATGCCGTAGTAGCACGGGCCGGTCACCGGCGGCGAGGAGACCCGGAAGTGGACCTCCGTGGCCCCCGCCTCGAAGAGCAGCTCGACAAGCTTGCGGCTCGTGTTGCCGCGCACGATGGAGTCGTCCACCACGACCACCCTCTTACCCCGGATCGCGCTTGGGAGCGGGTTCAGCTTGAGCCGGATGCCGAGCTGGCGTATACCGTCCGACGGCTGGATAAAGGTCCTGCCGACGTAGCGGTTCTTAATGAGCCCTTCCGCGTAGGGGATGCCGCTGCGCCGGGAGTAGCCGATGGCGGCCATCATCCCGGAGTCGGGGACGGGGATGACCACGTCGGCCTCGGCGGGGGCTTCTTCGGCTAGCAGCTCCCCCATCCGGTTGCGGCTGGCGGCGACCTCGCTGCCGTCGAAGCGGGAGTCCGGGCGGGCGAAGTACACGTACTCGAACACGCACAGCGCGCGGCGCGGGCTCTCGGAGCGGTGGCTCGTGAGGCCCCCGTCGTCTATGACGACGACCTCGCCCGGCTCCACCTCGCGCAGGAACTCGGCGCCTATGATGTCCAGGCCGCACGTCTCGCTGGAGACGGCGTAGCCGCCCTCGACGCGCCCGATGGCGAGCGGCCTGAACCCGTGCGGGTCGCGGAAGGCGACGAGCTTGTCGCGGAAGATCATGGCGACCGAGTAAGCCCCACTCAGCCGGTGCATCGCCTCCCGCACGGCCTCCCCGACGGAGCGTCCGCGCTCCAGCTCGCGCACCGCCGCCGCCGCGATGTACGTCGTATCGGAGGTGGAGTTGAACCGGAAACCGTCCGCCGCAAGCTCCTCCCGCAAAGACTTCGCGTTCACCAGGTTCCCGTTGTGGGCGACCGCGACGTTCACCTCGCCGCGGCCCCCGAACTCGGGCTGGGCGTTTTCCCAGGAGGCCGATCCCGTCGTCGAGTAGCGGACGTGGCCGAGGGCGAGGTGGCCCGATTCCAGGGCCGCCAGGCGCGGGCCGTCGAAGACCTGTGAGACGAGGCCCATGTCCCTGAAGGCCGTCGTCCGTTCGCCGTCGGAGATCGCGATGCCCGCCGACTCCTGTCCCCGATGCTGCAGGGCGTAGAGGCCGAAGTACGTGCGTTGGGCCAGCTCGCCGGCCAGCTTCCGGGAGTAGATCCCGAAGACCCCGCAAGCCTCCTTGGGCTTGCCGTCCGTGTCGCGGCAGTCCTCGTGCAAAACGCCCACCTTCCGGGTCCTAGACCCTGTCCAGCTCGGCCATGGTCATCCCGCCGCCGGCGCTCCCCTTTACCGTAGAGGCCGGCTCGAAGAGCATAACGTGGGCCTCCTCTTCCGCGAGCGGCCGGCGCCCCACCCCGCGCGGCAACGCGACGAACTCGCCCACTTCGATCCACTTTTCTCGGTCCCGAAAGTCCATCCTGAACCGGCCCTTCACGACGAGGAACAACTCGTCTGCGGCGTCGTGGTGGCGGCAGACGAACTCGCCGAGAAGCTTCACCAGCTTCACGTGCTTGCCGTTCATCTCGCCGACGATCTTCGGGCTCCAGCGTTCGTCGAAAAGCGAGAGCTTCTCCGCGAGGTCCACCTTGCCCGGGCTCATCCGGCGGCCTCCGTTCCGCCGACGGCCTCGCCCGGAACGCCGAAGAGATCTTGCGCGTAGGCCTCCCTGAGTTCGTCCAGGCTCACATCGACCAGGCCCGGTACCCGGAACCGGTCGCCACCGGTCACAGCGATGCTATCGTAGGGGACTTGCGCCAGGGCCCTCTGCAGGTCGTCCCAGCGTTCCGTCGGGACGGTGACCAAGAATCGCGCACCGGCTTCTCCGAACAGCGCCACGTCTCCCCTGCCCCCGGCACCGCTCAACATAGGCCCGATCTCGGCATCCTCGAACTCCATACCGACGTTTCCGGCGAGAACCATCTCCGCCAGGGCAACAATCTCTCCGCCGCCCGAGACGTCGTGCGCCGTGTCCACTACGCCCTCCGATACCAAGCGGCGCACGAGATCGGAGTACTGCTTCTCGGCGGACAGCTCGGGTTCCGATGGCACGCCGGCGACCTCACCGTGGACGACCTCCAGGTAATCCGAACCCGCGAGCCCGGATCGCCCACCCTTGCCGATAGCCACCACGATGTCCCCCTCCCGCTTGAAGCCAAGGGTCGCGTGGCGGCTAACGTCCTCAAGGATGCCGACCATACCGACCGTGGGCGTCGGGTAGATGGGCCCCCGGTCCGTCTCGTTATAGAGGCTGACGTTGCCGCTCACCACAGGCGTCCCGAGGACCTCGCACGCTTGGGACATACCCTCGATGCACTCGGCAAGCTGGTAGTAGCCGTCCGGCTTCTCCGGGCTGCCGAAGTTGAGGCAGTCGGTGACGGCCACGGGCTCCGCCCCGACGCACGAGAGGTTCCTGTACGCCTCGGCGACGGTCGCGGCCCCGCCGCCCCGCGGGTCAAGAAAGCAGTGCCGGCCCCTGCCGTCGGTGGTAACGGCGAAGCCGCGCTTCGTGCCCTTTATCCTCATCACGGCGGCGTCCGCACCCGGCAAGACGACGGTGTTCGTGCCGACCTGGTGGTCGTACTGGTTGTAGACGGACCGGCGAGAGCGCCCGTTCGGGTGGGAGAGCATCGTGAGCAGGATCTCGCTGTAGTCCTCGGGCTCGGGCAACGCACCCTCGTCGAGCTTCTGGACCTCGTCGAGGTATTTCGGCCGGACGACCTCTCGCTCGTAGGCGGGGGCGTCGGCGAGGTGCTCGGCGGGGACGGTGCCGACGACTTCCCCCTTCTCGATTACCCGCAGGTCGCCGTGGCCGGCGACGCGACCGACGACCGTGCCGCCGATGCCGTAGCGCCCGGCGAGGGCCAGCGCCTCCCCGACCTTCTCGGGTTCGACGACGGCGAGCATGCGTTCCTGGGACTCGGAGATCATGACCTCCCAAGGCTCCATCCCCGCCTCCCGCCTGGGGACCTTCTCCACCTCCAGGTCGATGCCGACGCGGCCGCTGGCGGCCATCTCCGAGGCCGACGAGGTTATGCCCGCCGCCCCGAGGTCCTGCAGGGAGACGAGCAGATCCTGTGCCAGCAACCCCAGGCAGCACTCCACGAGCATTTTCTCGGCGAACGGGTCGCCAACCTGCACGTTGGACCTCTTGGATTCGGACTCCTCCGTCAGCTCGTCGGAGGCGAAGGTCGCCCCGTGTATGCCGTCGCGGCCGGTCTTCGAGCCGAGCAGGACGACGGCGTTGCCCTCGCCCGTCGCCCTGGAACGCATAAGGTCCTCCACCCGTATGAGCCCGACGCACATCGCGTTGACGAGCGGGTTGCCCGAGTAGGCCGGCGAGAACTCGACCTCACCGCCGACGGTCGGCACGCCGACGGCGTTGCCGTACCCGCCGATGCCGCGCACGACCTCGCGGAAAAGGTAGCGGTTGCGCTCCTCGTTCAGCGGGCCGAACCTCAGGGAATCCAGGAGCGCGACTGGCCTGGCGCCCATGGCGAGGACGTCGCGGATGATCCCACCGACGCCCGTCGCAGCCCCCTCGTAGGGCTCGACGGCCGAGGGATGGTTGTGGCTCTCCATCTTGAACGCGAGCGCCCACCCGTCCCCCACCTCGACCACGCCCGCGTTCTCCCCTGGGCCCTGCAAAACCCGCGGCCCCTCGTTCGGGAAGCGGCGCAGCAGGGGGCGCGAGTTCTTGTAGCCGCAGTGCTCGCTCCACATCACGGAAAAGAGCGAGAGCTCCAGGTAGTTTGGCTCCCGGCCCATAAGGTCCAGGATGCGCCCGTACTCCCATTCGGAGAGGCCCAAGGCGCCGTATGCTTCCCTTACGTTCAGAGGGCGGCCCCCACGAGCACGGAGCGAAGAATCTTGAGCCCCTCGTCGGAGCCCAGCGCCGGGTCCGAGACGCGCTCGGGGTGCGGCATGAGGCCGACGACGTTGCGCCCCTCGTTGCAGACGCCGGCTATGTCGTTTGCCGACCCGTTGGGGTTTTCCGCGTAGCGCAGCACCACCCGGTCCTCGTGCTCCAAGCGGGCGAGCGTCTGCGGGTCGGCAAAGAAGTTGCCCTCGTTGTGGGCGACCGGCAGCGTAAGCTCCTCGCCGGCCTCGCACCCGGCGGTCCACGGGGTGTTCGCCGCCTCCACCCGGACGCGAACCCGGTCGCAGACGAAGCGCATGTGCGTGTTCTGGAGCAGGGCGCCGGGCAACAGGTGGGCCTCGCAGAGCACCTGGAAGCCGTTGCAGACGCCGAGGACGGGCCCGCCCGCCGCCGCGAAATCCTCCAGCGGCCCCATCACGTTCGCGAAGCGGGCGATGGCGCCGGGGCGGAGGTAATCGCCGTAGGAGAACCCCCCCGGCACGATCACGGCGTCCACCCCCTTGAGGTCCGCCTCCGCGTGCCAGAGCTCGACCGGCTCCGCGCCCGCCCTCTCGACGGCGTAAAGCGCGTCCGTGTCGCAGTTCGAGCCCGGAAGGACGGTGACCCCGATCCTCACGAGACCACCTCCCACTCGTACTCCTCGACGGTGGGGTTGGCGAGCAGCCGCCGGCACATCGCGTCCACCTCGTCCGCGCTCTCGACCTCCATCTCGATCAGGCGTCCCACGTGAACGGTCTTTACGCCCCCGAACCCGAGCGCCGGCAAGGCCCCCAGCACCGCCTCCCCCTGCGGGTCGAGGATGCCCTCCTTGGGACGGACGAGAACACGGATCTTCAAGGCATCAGGCTTCGACTTTTAGGTTTGTGGTACTCGACCCGTACCCGCCGTTCGTCGGCCGCGACGGTGCCCGGCGACGGCGTGTTTCGTGTCCCTCCGCCAGCCGGCGACCCTCGGTCCTTACCGTCAAGCGCCGCCCTCCTCGCCTTTACCTGATGCCCCCGCCGTAACCCGGCGCAACATCTCCGCGTAGGCCTCCTCCATCCCGCCGAGGTCGCGGCGGAAGCGGTCCTTGTCCAACCTCTCGCCGGTCTCCTTGTCCCAGAAGCGGCAGGTGTCCGGGGATATCTCGTCGGCGAGCATGAGCCGTCCGCCCCCGTCGCGCCCGACCTCTATCTTGAAGTCCACCAGGGTAACGCCCCTCTCGTCGAAAAAGGGGGCCAGGATGCCGTTCACCTTGAGGCCGAGCCCCTCGCAAAACCCCAGTTCCTCGTCGGAGACGCCGAGCTCGCGGAAGTGGTGCCAGTTGAGCAGCGGGTCGCCTAAGGCGTCGTTCTTGTAGCAGAGCTCCACTATAGGGGCCTTCAGCCTGAACCCCTCCTCGAAGCCGAGCAGACGCGAGAGGGAGCCCGCCGCGAGGTTACGGACGACGACCTCGACGGGCAACATCGTGAGCTTCTTCGTCTTTATGGTCGTCTCGTCGGTCTGCTCCAGGAAGTGGCTCGCAACGCCGTTCGCTTCGAGGTAGGTAAACATGGCGGCGCTCATGGTGGCGTTGGTCTTGCCCTTGCCCTTCCACGAGCCGCGTTTCTGCGCGTTGTAGGCGGTGGCGTCGTCCTTGTAGCGATGCAGCAGGACGGCCCCGTCGTCCGTGGCGAAAACCTTCTTCGCCTTGCCCTCGTAGAGAAGGGTCTTAGCCATCCTCGAGCCTTTCTTTCAGCTTCTGCACCCTCTCGAAGACGACGCCCACGTTGCGGAGCGCGTGCGCCGGGTCGAAGAGCCCGTCCAGGTCGCCGTCCAGGTGCTCGCGCACCTCTTCCCTCGCCTCAAGGAGCTCCCGGAAGCCGCCTTCGCCCTCCCAGGCCTGCATCGCGGCGCCCTGCACGACGGCGTAGGCGTCGTCGCGGGTCATGCCGGCCCCGACGAGCGCGAGCAGGACGCGGCCGGAGAAGACGATGCCGCCGCCCACGTTGAGGTTCTCCCGCATCCTGTCTTTGTGGACCTGGAGGCCGCGCAGGACGCGCTGCGTCGTGCGGAGCATATAGAAGGCGAGGGTGGTTGCATCGGGCAAGACGACGCGCTCGGCGGAGGAGTGGCTTATGTCGCGCTCCTGCCAGAGGGCGTTGTTCTCGAAGCCCACCGCCGCGTAGCCGCGCATCAGGCGCGCCATGCCGCACAGGCGCTCGCACAGGATCGGGTTCTTCTTGTGGGGCATCGCCGAGGAGCCCTTCTGGCCGCGCCCGAAAGGCTCCGAGAGCTCCCGGATCTCCGTCCGCTGCGCCCCCCTTACCTCCAAGGCAACCTTCTCCATCGTCGAGCCGAGGATGGCGAGCGCCGACAATACTTCGGCGTGCCGGTCCCGCTGCACCACCTGCGTCGAAGCCGGCGAAGACGAGATGCCGAGATCCTCGCACGTCAGGGCCTCCACCTTCGGGTCCACGTTCCCGTAGACGCCGACGGCACCGGAGATCTTGCCGACCGCGGCGACCTCCTCAGCCCGCGCCAGCCGCCCCAGGTTCCGCTCCATCTCGAACGTCCATACCGCCAGCTTGTGCCCCAGCACCATCGGCTCCGCGTGGACACCGTGCGTCCGCCCGACCATTACCGTGCGCCGGTGCTCCAGCGCCATCTCGGCCAGCAGCAGCGTCAGAGCCTTCGCTTCGCCCCTGATGAGATCCAGCGCGTCCCGAAGCTGCAACGCCCCCGCCGTGTCCAGCACGTCCGAGCTCGTCAGGCCGAAGTGGAAGTGGCGGGCGACATCCCCGGCGTTCTCCGCGACGTTCGTTACGAAGGCTATGACGTCGTGGTTGGTCTCTCCCTCGATCTCGTGGATGCGCTCCAAGGAGAAGTCCGCCTTCTCTTCCAGCTCCTCGACCTCTTCGGTTGGGATCTCGCCCAGCTCGGCCCGTGCGCGGCAAACCGCAAGCTCGACTTTCAGCCAGGCGCGGTACTTCGCCCCTTCGGTCCAGACGTTGCCTATCTCCGGGAGGGTGTAGCGCTCGATCACACCGACGCCCCTGCGCTCGCAACGAGGGCACCTCGTCTTTGGCTCGGTAGGATCGGCGCATCGATCAGCACTCCGTAGCCCGCAACGAAGAAGCCGAGCGCCGCGAAAATCCGCGCTCCGACGGTGACACCAGACGAAAGGCGCGCCCAGAGGTGCGCCGCCCCCAGCAGCGTCGTGGGCGCCAAGACTACGCGCAGAAGGATACGGTGTCGCAGGTGCTCGAGCGTAGAAGTTGTTCGCAGTCGTCGCGTCGCGAGCAGGGCGTCGAAGCCGCCGAGCGTGCCCGTCCCAACGGGGATGCCTACGACCGGCAGGGTGGTCCTCGCCGCGACGGCGCCTGCCAGGTGGGCGGACATGCCGGCGGCGCAGATGATGACCTTGAGGCCGCGTTCGCGGCCGGTGCCGGCGTACCCGGAGGCGGACTCGGGGTTGGCGTGTACGTCCCGGACCTCGACCTCGTACTCGATGCCGTAGCCCTTCAGGCGCGCGGTGCATCGTTCGAGGGCGGGGAGGTCGTCGTCGCCGACGCGGATGCCTACTTGGGGACTCAAAGGTTTTCCCAGTCGATCGCTTCCAGGGCTATGTCGGTTCGGTAGTGCATGCCCTCGAAGTGGATCTGCTCGACCGCGGCATAAGCCCGCGCCCGCGCCTCGATAATCGACCGTCCGGTCCCCACGATGTTCAGGACCCGTCCCCCCGCCGTTCGGAACCTGCCGTCCATCCCTTCGGTCGCGGCGTGGTAGACGTAGACGCCGGCCGGGATGTTCTCAAGGCCGAAGATCTCGTCCCCCGAGTGCGACGAGTCCGGGTAGCCCTCCGAGGCGAGCACGACGCAGACGGTCTTGTCCGCGGACCAGACGACCTCCCGGCCGGCGAGGTCCTCTTCTCCGGCCGCGATCATGAGCTCCAGAAGGTCGGAGCCTAGCCGGGGGAGTATCACCTGGGTCTCCGGGTCGCCGAAGCGGCAGTTGAACTCAAGCGCCTTCGGCCCGGTTTCGGTGACCATGACGCCGGCGTAGAGCAGGCCCGTGTACGGGGCGCCCACGAGGGAGAGGTGGTGGATGGTCGGGCGGATGATGTCCTCGAGGATGGCGGCGTAGGTGGCGGGCTCCATCCACATGATCGGCGAGTAGGCCCCCATCCCCCCGGTGTTGGGCCCCTCGTCCTCGTCGAAGGCCCGCTTGTAGTCCTGGGCCGGCAGAAAAGGCAGGATGTCGTGGCCGTCCGTGACCACGAAGACGGAGGCCTCCCGCCCCTCCAGGCACTCTTCTATCACGATCCTCTCCCCCGCCGCGCCGAACTTGCCGGCAAACGACGCCCTCACGGCCTCCTCGGCCTCGTCGCGGTTGTGCGCGATCGTCACGCCTTTGCCGGCGGCGACGCCGTCGGCCTTCACGACGACCGGGTAGTCGCGGCGGGTGGCGAGGTAGGCGAGGGCCGCCGCCTCGCGGTCGAACGCCTCAAAGTCGGCGGAGGGGACGCCTGCCTGGCGCATAAGCTCCTTGGCGAAGACCTTGGAGCCCTCTATGCGGGAGGCGGCGCGGGAGGGGCCGAAAATTTTCAGCCCCTCCTCCCAGAAGCACTCGGTGATACCCCCGATCAGGGCCGATTCCGGCCCCACGACCGTCAGGTCTATCTCGTTCTCTTTGGCGAAGTCTCGCAGGGCAACGAGGTCGTCCACGGGGATGTCCGCCACCTGGGCTATGCGGGCGATGCCGGGGTTGCCGGGGGCGGCGAACATCTCGGGGGCCAGGGAGCTCGCGGCCAGGGCCTCTACGAGGGCGTGCTCCCGCCCCCCGCCGCCGACGACCAACACCCGCACGGCGCTAGGTCCCGATCCTCTCCACGATGGCCTGGTCGCGCTCCGGGCCCACGCTGATCATGCACAGAGGCGCCCCGACCTCAGCCTCGACGAACCCGACAAAGTCCCGCGCGGCCTCCGGCAAATCCACCCGCATCCTGCACCCCGTGATGTCCTCGCCCCAGCCCGCCAGCGTCTTGTACACGGGCCGGGCGTGGTGGAGGTCGGTCTGGTGCATCGGGTAGCCTTCGAAGGGCTCGCCGTCGACGTCGTAGGCGGTGCAGATCTTGATCTCCTCAACCGAGGAGAGGACGTCGAGCATCGTGAGGGCGCAGTGCGTGATCCCATTCAGGGACGCCGCCCACCGGATGGCCGGCAGGTCCAGCCATCCCACCCGCCGGCTCCGCCCCGTCGTGGTCCCGTACTCGCGCCCCACCTCCCGGAGGGTCTCCCCGACCTCGTCGAAGAGCTCGGTAGGCATAGGCCCGTCCCCGACCCGCGTCGTGTAGGCCTTGGTCACCCCCACCACGTACTCAAGGTGCCGCGCCGGGATGCCCGAGCCCGTGACGGCCCCCCCCACCGTCGGGTTCGACGAGGTGACGAAGGGGTAGGTGCCGTGGTCGTTGTCCAGGAGGGTGGCCTGGCCGCCTTCGAGGAGGACCTTCTCGCGGCGGCCTAGGCCCTCGCGCAGCACGGCGCCCGTGTCGGCCACCATCGGCCGGATAAAGTCCTCGAGGCCGCGCAGCCAGGAGGCGAGCTCCGAGACGTCGTAGGGCTTCTCCCCGTAAACGTTCTCGAAGATCGAGTTCTTCTCGCGCAGGGCCGCCTTCAGCTTCGTCTTGAGAATGCCCTCGTCGGAGATGTCCTGGATGCGGATGCCGTAGCGGGCGACCTTGTCCTCGTAGGCGGGGCCTATGCCGCGGTTCGTGGTGCCGATGCGGGCGTCGCCGAGCGCGATCTCGCGGTGCGAGTCGAGCGCTATGTGGTACGGCATGATGAGGTGCGCCCGGCCGTCTATCTTGAGCCGGCCGCGGACGCTGATGCCGCGCGCCTCCAGCGCCTCGACCTCCTCGACGAGCACCTCCGGGTTGACCACGACCCCGTTACCGATGGTGCAGACCACGTCCTCCCGCACGATCCCGGACGGGACGAGGTGCAGCTTGAACTCCTCGTCGCCGACGCGGACGGTGTGCCCCGCGTTGTTGCCGCCAGAGTAACGCGAGACGTAGTGGGCATCTGAGGCGAGCGAGTCGCAGACGCGGCCCTTCCCCTCGTCCCCCCAGGCCAACCCGAGCACGACCGTGGCCGTCAAAGCTTTACCTCCGCGGTGGTGTTAAGGACGCCGAGACGGAAGCGGCGGGGGGCGAAATTGAGTACGCCAGACCAGGAGACGTCAACTGTCGCTATCCGGTCGGGACCTGCGCTCTCTGCCACGCCAGCAGCGTAGCACATGGTTTTGCGGTTTTGAAACGCCCGACGAGGAACCCGCGGGGCCGGGGCGAGCCCCGCCCGGGCCCTCAGGCCTGGTCCGCTATCTCCTGCAGCCCCCTCTGGAGGTCGGCCAGGGCCTTGTCCACGGAGACCTCTCCCTTGAGGGCGGCGTTGAACTGCTCGGCCATCTCGAGCGACATGTCCGAGTAGAGGGGCGAGACGGGGCGCGGCCGGGTGTTCTCCAGCGCCTCCCGGCCGAGCCTCGCGACCGGCAGCTTCTCTAGCACCTTCTCGTCCTCGTAGAGGCTTCTTAGGGTGGGCAGGCGCGCACTCTCGACCGCGAAGGTCTGCTGCTGCTCGGGCGCGGACATGAACTCGATGAAGGCCCAAATCTCGTCGATCTTGTCCTCCGCGGAGGCGTTGACCATGAAGTTCCAGCCCCCCAGGCCGCTGAAGCTCGTGTCCCCGGCGCCCGCCACCGGCAACGCCCCGATGTCCACCTGCCCAGGCTTGACCTTGGAGGTCTCCGGGTCCGAGAGCAGCCCGTACACGAAGGGCCAGTTGCGCATAAAGACCACGTCGCCGTTGGTGAAGCTCGCCTGGGACTCCTGGGTCGTGTAGTCGCCCGAGGCCTCGGGCGCCACGCCGTCGGTGATGAGGCTCCGCCGGAGCTTGAGCCCCTCGGCCGCCTCCGGGCTGTCTATGACGACCCTGTCGCCGTCCAGGACGTCGCCCCCGGCGTTCCAGATGTGCTCCAGGGCGTCCACGACGCCCCCCTCGTCCTGCGCCCCCTGGAAGACGAACCCGAACTTCGTCCCCTGGTCCGCGCGGACCCTCTCGGACATCCTTTTCATCTCTTCCCAGGTCTTCGGGGGCTCGGAGAAGCCGCTCCCCTCAAGAAGGTCCGTGCGGTAGTAGAACATCCCGGCGTCCGTGAACCACGGGACGGCGTAGGTCTTGCCCTCGTACTGGACGGCCTGGACCGGGCCTTCGAGGTAGTCCTTTTGCATATTCGGGGTAAATCGGTCCGAGAGGTCGAGGATGTAGCCGTTGGCGGCGAACTGGGCCGGCCAGACCACGTCGCCCGCGATCACGTCCATCGTGGAGCTGCCGCTCTGCAGCTCGGCCTGCATCTGCTCGAAAAACTCGGCGCTGGAGGCCGGCATCTGGCGCCACTCGACCTGTATCTCGCCCTTGTTCTCCCGGTTGAAGCGGTCGAGGATCTTCTGCAGCCCGCCCGCCTCGTCGGGTATGAAGCCGAGGGTGATCTCGACCGCCCCCCCGGAGCTTCCGCCACCGGAGCTTCCCCCCCCGCAGCCGGCCAGCACGCCGCCGAACACCGCCGCCCCGGCGAGCCCGCCGCCCATCTTCAAGAACCCGCGGCGGCTCAGGCCCTTCGCGCGACGTGCCGCTGACTCGTTCATCCACCCGCTCCTTCCAGTTCGCCGACGCCCCTGGCGCGCCCGGCGAACGGTCTGTGTCCGGTGCGCCACCGGCCTCCCCGAAAAAGGGCCCGCCGACGTCGGCATCCCGGCAGGTCGTCGTCTGCCCCTCTTTCCCGTTGGCCGGGATTTATACCACCGCGTGCAAGCCACCGGCCAACCGGGCGGGCCGCCCTACTCGAAGAGGACGACGGGCTCCCGGTAGTAGCGGACGCGGTTTTCGGCCCAGCGCGCCACGACGAACCTTCTCAGCTCGACGTTGCGGGCGCGGGGTTCGCCGCCCATCATCCTGTCCAGCGGGTAGCGCACGCCGAGGATGCGCTCCCGCACGCGGAACCGGGTGACGCCGGCGGGAAGAACCGCGCCCGAGGCGACGATCTCGACGAGCTCCTCCGGGGCGAAGGCGCCGTACCGGATCAGGGCCTCCCCCCCGGAGAGACGCACCGCCCCGTCTGGCTCGATGCGGCGCACCGCCGCCCCCTTCTGGTAGAGCGCCTGCAGGTCCCACATGACGCGGGACCGGGCGAGGGGCCCGCCCTCGCGGGAAAGCACGAACGCCGTCCCCCCGGCGGGCGTTTCGACCTCGGCGACGACCTCGCCGTCCGGCCCTTCCGAGACGAGCAGCCCGTTCGTCCCTTGGGTCCCGAAGGACTCCATGCCCCCGACGAGGTGCCCCCAACCCTCGGCCCGCTCCGGCGGCTCGACGACCTGCACGAGAACGAAGCGGGCGCCAAGCTCGGCCATGGCGCGGACCCGGTGGGCGCCGTCGAGGACCAGGAAGCGGTCCTCGTAAGGGGAGGCTATAACGGGGTTGCGTTGCTCGCCTTCGGCTTCGACGCGCCCCTTCAGGCGGGCGAGGCGATCCTCGTCGTGGGCCTCGTGCAGGATCAGGCACCCCGGTTCCACGAGGCGCAGGTCTTTGAGCGAAGGGATCAAGCGCGAGGAGAGGGCGGAGAGGCGGCCCCGCGCTAAGCGTCTCCCCCGCGGCGGCCCCAGATAAAGTCCAGCAGCAAGAAGCCGCCGAAAAAGAAGGCCGCGATGACGACCATGAACCCAACGATGCCTAGCAGCAGGTAGATCGTATCCAAAACTCTCGCGGCCTTTCCACGTAAGCGGTTTCGAAGAGTCGGGACGGCCGGATTCGAACCGGCGACCACTCGGCCCCCAGCCGAGTGCGCTACCAGACTGCGCCACGTCCCGACGCGCCTCTTCGTGGGGCCGAATCATACCAGACGCAGGCCGTGCTATCATCCGTTTTCCGTGTCCCGAGCCGCCCTCTACATAAGGACAAACCCCGGGTCTGAGCTGCCCTCCCAGTGGGAACAGGCGGCCCTCTGCGAGGCGTTCGCAGCCGAAAACGGCCACAGGATCGTGGCCCGCTACGAGGACCTCGACGCCCCCGGCACCCTCCTCTACCACAAGCCCGCCCTCAAAGAGGCGATCAGCAACATAAAGGAAAAGGAGGACTGGGAAACCCTCATCGTGGCCCGCCCGGGTTGCATCTCCGACGACGAGTCCGCCCTGCACGAGTTCGTCCACAAGCTCTCGCTCTACGGCAACCGTCTTGAGAGCCCGGGGCGCCCATGGGAAGAGTGCCTGGCCGCCATGAAAGCCTACCGCCGGGCCATGGCCCGGCGGTAGGCCGCCGTCGTGCCAAACCTTTCGCGGTCGGTTAGTATTGCGCTGTGAATTTTATCCTGGTCTCCATCGGAATCGTGCTCCTGATCGTCTGCCTGGCCGGTGTCGCCCTCGGCGTCTACATGGCCCTGAACGGGAAGAACCGCGAACCCGGCGTCCTCTTCGCCTTGTGCTGGGTGTCCGCGGCCGCCGGGGCGGCCGGCGTGGTAATGCGCGACGTGGTCACGTTCCTCGTCGGGGCGCTCTGCTTTCTGCTGGCGGGCGCGGTCCACCTCCACTTCAAGGGGGCGCACAAAGGCCCCGGCAAGCGGGGCAGGGGAGGACCCGACGGCCAAACGCCCGAAGGGTCCGAGAAGACCACCACGGAGAACAGGACGGGCTACAAGCGGGCCGCCTCGTAAGTGGCGCCCGCGGGGGGAGGGGGCTAGGAAATGTCGCTCATCCGCACGATCCTGGGGTTTGTCATCCTGCTTATCCTGACCCACGCGGCCCTGGTCTACGTGGGCGTCAGAAGGGCCGCGAACACCGTCACGGAAGCCGTCTACAGCCTCGGCGCCCTTTTGGAATCGCCGGCCGCCCTCCTCATAAGCGCCCTCCCCGCCATCCAGCAGTACCTGAACCCCAACAGCTTCTTTACCGTCGCCCTTACCGCGGCGGGACTGTACCTGATCCTGTACCTCCTACTCGGGGTAGGGAAAAAGGGCTAGGCGACGGGCCGCTTCGCGCCGGCTTAAGGCGGCCTCCGAAGGGCACGGCGTGCCCCTCGTTGGTTGTGTTTTTTCACGAAATGTTTGTCTATGCCATGCTTGAGAAGCAGCGGAAGTCGGCCCCGCCAGGTTAGCGGGCCGTAGATCGCGAGCCCCGTCGCGTCGCCGAGGTCGAGGATGTAGAGGTAGCGCCTTTGGGGCTTGTAGGAAAACAGGGGCTCGTCGCGCAGGATGGCCCGGAGGTTGTGGTAGAGGACGGGGCCCTGGCGGACGGCGAAGACCCCGAACTGGGGCAGGCGGTCGCCGCGGTAGGCGATAGCGTCGCCGCCGCCGAAGACCCTCGCGTCGCTCGGGCTCTGCAGGTGGCGGTTCACCCAGAGGGCGCCGTCTTCGCCCGTCGTCAGGCACGAACGGCGGAAGACGTCCGGCGGCGAGACGCCGGTGGCGGTCAGGATCAGGTCCGCCTCGATCCTCGTGCCGTCGTCCAGAACGGCAGCCCCGGGCAGCAGGTCGGCCTTTCGGCCAAGGACCACCTCCACCCCTCCCGCCCGCAGGTGTTCGAGCATGACGCGCCGCGCGGCCTTGGGGGAGGAGGCCAAAAGTTCCGGGCCGGCCTCCACGAGCGTCATCCCAACCTCGCGGCCCGCGTCGCGCCTCAGGCGGGCGACGTTGGCGGCGACCTCGCACCCGGCGGCCCCCCCGCCGACTACGAGGACGCGCGGGGCGAGAAGCCGGTTTCGGGCCCCCTCCAGGTTCGCGACCGGCTTTACGGTCACCGCGTCTCCCCCGCCCCGAGCCCTGCTTCCCAGGCAGAAGGAGACGGCGTCGTACGGGACGGTGCGGCCGTCTTCCAGCACCAGGGCGCGGTCCCGATAAAGGACCTCCGCGACGCGACCCACCACGAACCGTCCCCCACCCCGCTCGACGAGGCGACGCAGGTCGACGCGGCCCTCGGAAGGGGCGTGGGAGCCGGAGACCACGCCCGTCGCCATGCCCGAATAATGGAGGTGTTCGGACGGGTCGACGAGGACGACGTCGAAGCCGCGGCGGGTCAATTCGCCCGTGCGGCGAAGCAAAAAAAGGTGGGCGTGGCCGCCCCCGGCTAGGGTTATAGTGGGCCTGTGGTGTAACGGTTTCACGCGCCATTTATATACTGCGGCACGAGCATGTTTGTCGAATGCTTGCACCTCGGGGCGAAGAATGCCGTATACTTCCCGGAGCGATTCCGTGGGGCAGCAGGAGGCGATGTGACGGAACCGGTGACGAAAAGAGATCACAGGGAGCAATGTTGCGCATGGAGAAATAGGAGAAGCGATGATCGAATTTAAAGGCGTCAGCAAAACGTATTCAGGTTCTGACAGGCCGGTCGTAAACGACCTTACGTTCAACATAGAGGACGGCGAGATATGCGTGCTGGTCGGGCCTAGCGGTTGCGGCAAGACGACGAGCATGCGGATGATCAACCGCCTGATCGAACCGACGGCGGGCGAGATCCTCATCGACGGCCAGAAAAACACCTCGATGAGCGGCACCCAGCTCAGGCGCAAGATCGGGTACGCCATCCAGCAGATAGGCCTCTTCCCCCACCGCACCATCGGCCAAAACGTAGGCACCGTGCCGGGGCTGGTCGGATGGGAAAAGGAGCGCACCAGCCGTCGCGTGGACGAGCTGCTCGACCTCGTCGGCCTCGCGCCCGACCAGTATCGTGACCGCTACCCAGCAGAGCTATCCGGCGGCCAGCAGCAGCGGGTTGGGGTAGCGCGGGCCCTGGCGGCGGACCCCCCGATCATGCTCATGGACGAGCCTTTCGGGGCGGTCGACCCGATCACCCGCGACAGGCTCCAGCAGGAGTTTCTGCACATCCAGGAGGA
>CADCUZ010000163.1 GCA_902806015.1 uncultured Rubrobacteraceae bacterium | reverse complement strand
CCATGATCTCGCGGGCCACCCGGTCCCCGAAGTCAAAGACGTTGTTCAGGTACTCGCGCTCTTCCGGGTCGAGCACGCCCGAGGCGGTGGAGGAAGAGATCATGATCCGCAATTCCTCTTCGGAATGCGCTTCCATCTCCTCCCCGAGCCTGATGCCCCAGGGCCGCAAGATAAAGTTCGTCGAGGCGTTGACCACCCACACCACGGGCCGCAGCACGAGCCTGAAAAGGTTCAGCGGCCGGCTGACCCAGAGCGCGACCCTTTCGGCCCTCTGAATAGAGAAGTACTTGGGCGCCTGCTCCCCGAAGACCAGGTGCGCGTAAGTTATGACGGAGAACCCGACGATGACAGAGACCACCGTGACGACCTGATCGCTGCCCACCCCGACGCCGGCGAGGACCGGTTCGATCAGGTGCGAGACCGCCGGCTCCCCGAGCCAGCCGAGCGCGAGGGAGGCGACGGTGATCCCGACCTGGCAGACGGAGAGGTAGGAGTCTAGGTCGCGCAGGGTCCCGCGCACCACCCCGGCCCGGGCGCTTCCCTCCTGCTCCAGCTGTACGATGCGTGACTCGCGCACCCGCACCAGGGCGAACTCGGCGGCCACGAAAAAGGCGTTGAGGCCCACCATCACCAGGGCAGCCAGCAGGTTGAGCCAGGCTAAGAGGGGATCGCCCAAGCGCGTTTTCTCGTCCCGTCGCGGGCGCGCGGGGCGGACAAGGGCCGGATCAAATAAAGCTCTCCCATCGCGTTACGGGAGCATTATATCGCAGCCGCCCAACCCAACGAAACCTACGCAGAGAAGGGGCCCGCCGCACAGCGGCCAGGCCCCCACAACGATGCTCCTGGAGATGCCCCATTGGGCCTCCCCATCGGCGCGGTGCCCCTACGCCAGTCCCTCGACCTCGTACTCGCGGAGGAACCCTTCGAAGAGGCGGCGGTGGCCCTGCTCGTCGCGCAGTACCGCGATCACCATATCGTTTGTAACGGGGTCGACCTCTTCGGTCTCCTGGATGATGCGCGTGTAGTGCTCTATGGCGCCGTCCTCGGCGTCTATGACGCCCTTGATGACGTGGACGACATCGATCTGGTCCTCCGCCGGCTGCAACTTCTCCTGCACCGCCTTGAAGTCCATCGAGCCCGGGACGGTCCCGTAGAGCTCCTTGATGCGCTGGGCGAACTGCTGGGCGTGCGCCAGCTCTTCCTGGATGTCCTCCTCGATGTTCTCCTTGACCTCCTGGGCCCGGACTCCATCGGGGTTGATGCTGTTGGTGACGTAGTTCATAACCGTCTCGAGCTCCATAAAGTAGGCCGTCTTCAAGAGCTCGACGATGGCTTGGCGCTTCTCGCGCAGTTCCTCCGAGAGGATTCCCTGGCTTCCTCGGTTGGTTTCCACGGGTCACGACCTCCTGTTGGGATTCTTCTGTACTACCCTCGTACCTTACCCCAGCACACCCCGCATAAACGTGAAGGAGGGGACGGACGCTCCCGCCGGCGGACCCCCGGCCGATCGGTGTCAGACCCCGGCGGGCTCCCCCTCCCGGAAGCTCTTCGGCCTGTAACGCTGGACGTACCTGCGGAAGTTTTCGACCTCCACATCTGCGCGCTCTTCGGTCCAGCCAAGATGCTCCACGGCGACCCTTGCCGCGGCCTCGTCCACGTCCAGGGCCACGTTCGGGCCGAGGCCCGCCATCGTGCGCCTGAGGAGCGCGTCGGCCAAGGTCTCCGCCATCTCCCGCCGGAAGGCGTAGAGGACCTCGCACCCGAGAAGCCCCGTCTCGACCGAAGGGTCCGGGGAGAGCGAGACTCGCAGGGAGGGGTCATCGCCGGCCTGCTCCAGCACCTCCGGAGCGCGGGCGCCGTAGAGCCTAAGCAGGCGCTCGGCCAGCTCGTCGGTGAGCCCGCTCGTCGCCTTGAACTCGGCAGAGAAGGTGTCGAAATTCGCCGCTGCCCCACCCGGGAGCGGCACCCTGTCCGTGGTGCAGGGCGGGGCGCTCCGGCCGAGCTTCTTGTAGGCCACGTCCACCGTCTGGCGGGCGAGGTTGCGGTAGGTCGTGAGCTTGCCGCCGACGATGGAGACGAGGCCGTCGGCCTTGGGACCCGCGCCCTCGACCGTCAGGCGTCCGCCGGCGGCCGAGCGGCCCGTGGCGTGGTCGTAGACGACGTGGCTGCGCGTGATCGAGCTCTCCGAGCCCTCGGGCTTAAACGGGAGCGGCCTGACGCCCGAGTAGGTGAAGAGCACGTCCCCCCGGGTGAGGTTCGCCGTGGGCACGACGGCGTTGGTCTCCGCTATCAGGTAGTCTATTTCCTCGTCGTCGGCGGAGACGTAGTCGAGATCTTCCTTGTAGCGGAAGTCGGTGGTGCCGATTAGGTAGCGGCCGTTCCACGGCACTATAAAGTAAGGCCTGCCATCCCGCCGGGCCTCGACGTAGAGGGCGTCCTGGGGGGCGCCGGGGAACGGGTCGACGACCAGGTGGGAACCCTTGGTGCCCCCAATCATTTTCGCCTCGTCCTCCTTGCTCTCCTCGGGGTCCACCCCGAAGGTGCCCGAGCCCGAGAGCACCCGGTCGATCCACGGCCCGGCCACGTTGACGATGACCGGAGCGAACGCCTTGAAGGTCCCGCCCCCGAATCCGTCCTCGAACTCCACGCCGGCCACCCGGGGCAGGCCGCCGTTTTCGCCGGCGTCGAACAGTAGGCGCTTGACCTCGGCGTGGGTTATCACCGTCGCGCCGTGCTCACGGGCGCTTACGGCGTTCTCGACGGCCACCCTTTCGGCGTACTCGACCTGCCCATCGTAGTAGGTGGCGGCGCCGCGGAGGCCGTCCGGGTTCAGGCCGGGGTAGCGCTCTAGGGCCTCTTCGCGGGAGAGCATCTTGTGGTTGGGGACCGACTTGTCGAAGGAGAGGGTATCGTAGCCGATCATGCCGAGCCGGATCAGGCCCGGCCCGCGCTTGCTCCTCTCGTAGATCGGCACGACAAAACGCAGCGGCTTTACGAGGTGCGGCGCTATGCGCAGGAGCTTCTCCCGCTCGGCAAGCGACTCGCGGACGAGGTGGATTTCGTAGTGCTCCAGGTAGCGCAAGCCTCCGTGGATGAGACGGGTTGACCACTGGGTGGTGCCGTTGGAGATGTCGCCCTTATCCAGGAGCAGGACCTTCAGGCCGCGCATGGCAGCGTCACGGGCGATGCCGGCGCCGTTGATGCCGGCACCGACCACTACGAGGTCGAAGGGATACTCGCCTATGTCCGCGGGGATCTGGCGGGTCATGTGACC
Organism: uncultured Rubrobacteraceae bacterium; assembly: GCA_902806015.1. The sequence continues at coordinate 17,163 of CADCUZ010000163.1, read as the reverse complement.
TCACTTTCTAGGACCGTTAGTCCCCTGGTTGTACTTCATCGAGGCGGGCTCTTATGTAAGCCAACTCCCGCAAAACCACGCGGTCCGTCGCTGACATTCCCCGCACGTTCTCCAGCAGGCTCTCCACGTCCTCCTCGACTTCTTCCACGTCCTCTTCCAGCTCGTCGACTTCTTTGCCGATCTCCTCGACGTTCTCACCCAAGAGCAACTGCTGGGCGAAGGCGGCCACGCCGCCTATGAGCATCGCCAGGATCACGTTCCCCGTCCACTGCAACACCATCGAGAGCACCTTGCCCTCGGGGGTCTGCGCGGAGATGTCGCCGTAGCCCACCGTGTTTACGGTGGTGTTGGCCCAATACATCCCGTCGAATACGCTCACGCCCTCGAACCGGGCGAAGGCGAGCCCGCCGCCGAAGACGGCTATAAACGCCAGCACTACCGCGTAGGGGAGCAGCGTGATATTGACGAAGCGCCCGAGCACCGCCGGCATCATGTCGATGAGCCTGAGGAGTCGCAGCACCCAGAGCGCCTGCAGGACGCCGGGCAAGAGCGGCACGGTCAGCACCAACACCGTGAGGTCGAGCTTGTTGTGGCGGAGAAATTCCCCATTGTCCGGGGCGAGCCGGAGCATGTAGGCGAACTCGAAGAAAAACCAGGCGTAGATCGCCCAGTTGAGCGCGTTGCTCGCCATGGCGAGCGTGCCCCGCGGCTCCGAGAAATGGAGGACGAGCGCGGGGATCACGAGCAGCACCGCGGCGACGGTCGGCGCGTCGAGCCTGCGGGCCTTCGCCGCCTGCTCCTCGGTCATGCCCGGCACGACGTGGGTGGTGCGTCCCAGGTCCGAACCTCTTGCCGTTCCGGCGGCCATTGCCCCCTCTTTCTGTCGGGTCTCCACGTCTACGCGGTGGCCCTACTACGTTTCGCCGTGCAGCTTCGGCTCGGTGCGTGCCTCCATCGCCGCCTCCACGCACTCCCCGGCATCGGACCCGGCCGAGGCCGACACCCCGGCCGCGAAGGCCCCCTCGACGAACGGCGCGTCCACGAGCCTCACCCGGTTGCGGTCCCCTTCTGAGAGCATCTCGAGCACCGTCTCCGCCGAGAGCACGGCCGACCCCAGGTCCATGAAGACCAGCACCTCGTCTGCGCCCATGCCCACTATGGCTGCCTCCATCCGCTGGGGGTCCGTGCCGAAGCCGCCCTCCGCGTCGCCCCCCACGGCGGTGAGTTCGACCTCGCCGGCCATCTGGCGCACGAGGTCGGCCGTGCCCTCGGCGATCTTGGGGCTGTGCGAGACGAGAACCAGCCCGACCACTACTCGGCGCCTTCGAGCGAGCGGGCGGCGGCATCCAGCAGCAGGTGCGTCGAGGCGGCCCCCGGGTCTTTGTGACCCTCGGCCCTGGCGCCGAGGTAGCTCGCCCGCCCCTTCCTCGCCGTGAGCGGGACCGTGGACTCCGCCCCCTCCCGGGCCGCTTCGGCCGCGGCCCGGAAGACCGCCGCCACCGTTGCTTCCGAGGAACCGGCCGCCTCCTTGGCGGCCTCGACGGCCGGCGTGAGGGCGTCCAGGATGGTCTTGTCCCCCACCTCGGCCTTGCCGCGTTGCTTGATGCCGCCGAGGGCGGCTTCGAGGGCTGAGGCGGCGTCTTCGGGCGAGACTCCGTCGCCGGAGAGGGCGGTGGAGGCACGCAGGAAGGCCGTGCCGTAGAGGGGGCCGGCGGCGCCGCCGACCTTTCCTATAAGGGCCATGGAGACGGCCTTGAGGACGTCCGCCGGAGAGGCGGGGTGTTCACCTTCGAGCCTCTCAAGGGCGGCCCCAAAGCCGCGGCGCATGTTGTTGCCGTGGTCGCCGTCCCCTATCTCCGAGTCAAGCTTCGTCAGGTACCGCCGGTTCTCCTCCATCGCCGCGGCCATCGCCCGCACGATTCGCTGCGTCGCCTCCGTGGCTGCCAAACGTTCCTCCTTTTCGAACCGGTTTCCCTCACCCGTTTTTGCGGGACCCATCCGCCCGACAGAATACCCGACACGCCACCTCGGGGCACCTCCGGACCCCTCCCGCTAGGCCAGACGCCCCGCTTATCGGGTACCGGAACTGCGCCAGGACCTCGATGAGGGAAGCGTGGGCCTCGTAGGCGCCGGCGTGGCGTTGGGCGTCGGGCCGGTGCGTGTAGTCGATGCGGACCACCGCCTCTACGGCCTCCCCCGCGGAGCGTTAGAGGCCCGCCCCGGCGCCGGCGCAGCGGGCGGCGCCTTTCGCGCCGGACTCAGTGGTGTTGGCGACCGTCACCTCCACGCCCAGATGGGGAACTCGCCCCTCGCCCAGACCCCCGCGGTCACGGCGCCCGATGGCTGGCCGGTGCGGCGACTATGTACTTGGCTGCTCTGCACGCTGCGCTCCTCGAGGACGCCCTACCCAAGGTACGGGAAGTCCGGCCGTTCGGACGCCCGACTCGGGCGTCGGCCGGCGTCGCCGGCTACGCCGCGCCCACCTTCGTGAGTTTGGGTTCCTTATAATCCGTCAACCTCAGCATCTCCCGGGCGGTGTCTTCGTCCGTGATCAAGACGTTCAGCGTCCCCGAGCGGACAGCCCCCACGTTTGCCAGAGCCTTCTCTACCCCCCAGCTCACGCCGATGCGCGTGGGCACCCGGACCAGGCTCTCGAAGTCCAGGGCCACCGTGCGCTCGTTCATCTCGACCGGACAGAAAGACCCGTCGCGCGCGAAGTAGGAGCCGCACACGTCGCCTACGGCCCCCCGACCCCGGATGTATTCGAGGTCGGCATCGTCGAGGTATCCGGTGCGGTACTGCCCGGCCTCCCGGTCCACGGCCCCCACGCCAACCAGCGTGACGTCGGCCCGCCGGGCCAGTTCCAGCGTCCTCTCGATGCTCTTGTCGCGCAGCAGGGCGTCGCGCACCCCAGCGTCGGCCACGAGCATGGGCGCGTGCAGATAGTGCGCGTTCCCGCCAAGCGCGGCGGCCAGCCGCGAGGCGATGTGCACACCGTTCAGCTCCGGGACGAAGTCCCCGACGCTGCCCATAAGCTGCACCACCGAGACGTCGCGCGTCGGGCGCAGGTGGGCGCTCCTCACGACGTGATGATGAACGGTGCTGCTCCAGCAAAGGCCCACGATGCTCCCCTCGACGATGTACCGCTGCAACAATCGGGCGGCGAGCGCCCCGATCTTGCCGGGGATCTCGCCCGAAGCCGTAGCCCGGCTCTCACCGTCGGAAGTGGCGAGCACCAGGCACTCCCTGAGACCCATTCGCTTCCCGAGCGCGTCTTCCAAACCGGCGACCGTCCCGAGCGGCGACCTCACCCGGACTTCGACGAGCCCTCGCGCCCGCGCCTCCTTGAGCATCCGGGAGACGTTGGAGCGCGACCCGCCTATGCGACGTGAGATCTCCTCCTGCGTAAAATCCTCGACGTAATACAGCCGCGCCACCTCGGCCAACGCCAACAACTCGTCCCCCGAAAAACCGCCCCCGCGACGCCGCTGCAAGACCCACTCCCTCCCGCGCTGAACACCCCGTGGCCCGGGAATCCATCCCGGGGGCGCCAGCCCAACACCTGGAAACCCGGCGAGGGTCCTCACGAAGCCTGTGTCGACCCCCAATTCACATTTGTTCCATTTTTGCACAGTTGACACAGGAAAGGGAATACCCTATCGTGGCCGAGGTGGTCGGAGAGTGGGAAGGTCGCAGAATCTACCGAAGTACGGCACGGTTGCGGACGGCCGCGACGGCGCGGGTAGCCATGACAGTTAGGGGATGAGGCGGATGAAGATTTCGGGCGGATTGAGCCGGAGGGATTTCCTAAGGATGTCGGGGGCGGGGCTCGCGGGGGCGTCGCTTCTCGGCCTCGCGGGCTGTGGGGAGCAGGGTTCGCAGGGCGGCGGCGAGGGTTGGAAGCAGTACAGCGGGATGACGCTCAACTTTATCTCCGAGAACACGGCGCCGACGTCGGCGATAGCGGCCAACCTCAAGCCATTTAAGGACCTTACGGGGATAGACGTAAAGATCAACCAGCTCGAGCTCGGCGCGCTCGTCCAGAAGGTCAGCCTCGACGTATCTTCGGGGGACCCGACCTTGCACGTCATCTACGCGGACCCGTACCAGGTGCTGGCCCCGTTCTCGGCGGCGTTCGCCGACCTCAACGAGTTCGAAGAAGACGACAGCCTGCCGTCGGTAAAGAAGGGGTTTGGGGACTTCATACCGACGCAGCTGGCGGCGGCGGGGAGGTTCGAGGACGAGGAGGCACTCTACGCGCTCCCGTACGACTGTCCGACGATGATCTGGATGTACCGCAAGGATCTCTTCGATAAATACGGCGACAAGATGAGCCAGGACTTGGGCTTCGACCCGATGCCGTCCGCAAAGATTACGTGGGACCAGTACTACCAGATCGCCGAGTGGTTCAACAAGAATGCGGACGAGGTCGAGTACGGCTCGGGGCACCAGTCCAAGCAGTACGACTCGCTTATGTGCGACTTCTCGAACATCCTGTGGTCCTACGGCGGCGACTACTTCGAGAACGGCGAGCAGGTAGGGAAGATCGGCACGGAGGACCCCGGCGCGTCCATGCTCGACGGGGACGGGGCCATAGAGGCGGCAACCTTCTACCAGAAGCTGGTCGGCATCTCGCACCCCGGCAGCACGAGTTGGGACTGGACGGCGCTCGACGAGGCCTTCCGGGCGGGGAACATCGCGATGGCCCCAAACTGGCACGAGTTCGCCGCCGGCATCGAGGACTCCAAGCTCGGCGGCAAGGTCGGGTACGCGCGGCTGCCCGGCGGCCCCACGCGCAGCGCCAGCATGTGGGGCGGTACGGGGCTCGGCATAAACGGGGAGCTCTCCGAGGACGAGCAGCGCGCGGCGTGGCTCTTCCTGGTGTGGGCCACCTCGCCGGAGACGCAGCTCTCCGGGCTTAAGAGCAACGTCGGCGGCGGCACCCCGACCCGGCAGTCCGTCTACGAGCAGCCAGAGGTCAAGAACGCCACCGAGGCGCCGACGGACCTGCCGAACATGCTCACCTACGACGCCGTCTCCCAGGCGTGGGAGCCGGAGAACATCGGCCTGCGGCCCAAGATCGAGAAGTGGAACGAGTGCAACACTGTGATCTTCACCGAGCTCTCCAAGATGCTCGCCGGGGACAAGGGGCCCGAGCAGGCGATGCAGGCCGCCAAGAAGGGCTTCGACCGGGCAAACGGGGTCTAGCGCGGTGAGCGCCGCCAACCAGACCCCTGGCGTTTCGGGCGGCGGCAAGAGCGGGGCTCGACGGCTGGTGCCGTCCTTCGAGGCGCGGATGCTGCTGCCGGCCCTACTCTTACTGGCCGCGATCTCGCTGTTTCCGTTTTTCTACATCATCTACATGAGCTTCAACGAGGTCTCCCTTATCGGGGGGGTCGATTTCGAGTGGGTCGGGCTGGAGAACTGGACTGAGATGTTCACCGACCCGAACGTGCGCAATAGCTGGATCACGAGCGGCATCTACTTTGTCGCGACCGTGGGCCTGGAGATGGTGCTCGGCATCGTCATAGCCCTGATGTTGCACGAGCTCGTCTGGGGCAAGAACCTCATCCTCTCGATGCTGCTGCTGCCGATGTTCGTGGCGCCGGTCATAGTCGGCCTACTGGGGAGGTTCCTGGTCGACTCGACCTACGGCCTCTACGCCTGGTTTCTGGAGAACACGGGCCTCATAAGCTGGGAAATTTTGGGCAGCAAGACCTCGGCGCTGGTGGCGGTGGTCCTGATGGACGTCTGGGAGTGGACGCCGCTTATCACCCTGATCGTGCTCGCCGGGCTCGCCTCGATGCCCCAGACGGTGATGGAGGCGGCCAAGGTCGACGGCGCCAACTACTTCCAGCGGCTGCGGCACATGGTGGCGCCGCTGATTTCGGGGGTCGTCTTGGTGGCCCTGCTGATTCGCTCGATGGACGCGATCCGCTACTACGACATCATCTCCGTCACCACCAACGGCGGGCCGGCCGACGCGACGAAGGTCATCCCGATCCGGCTCTACGAGACGGCCTTCCGCTTCCAGGAGTTGGGCTACGCGGCGGCGATTGGTCTCGGGATGCTGGCCTTCTCTATCCTGGTGGCGAACCTCTTCATGCGGATACTCAGGGGTCAGGGGCTCGCGCGATGAGGGGCGCGGGCAAGCAGGTCGCCCTCTACGGCGTCGTCGCGCTGGTGCTCTTGTGGACGCTGGTGCCGCTGGTCTGGATGGTACTCTCGTCGTTCAAAAGCCCCGACGACCTCGTCTCCTCCACCCCTCAGCTGCTCTTCGCGCCGACGCTCGAGCATTACGTGGGGCTCTTCACCGGCGGGAACGCGCTCGGCGGGTACATAAAGAACAGCCTGATTGCGGCCGGCGCCTCTACCCTGATCGCGGTCACGCTCGGTTGTTTGGCCGGGTACGGGCTCGCCAGAAGCCGCTTCCGGGGCAAGCACCACGTCTCCATGTGGATCATCTCGACCCGCATGGCGCCCATCGCCGCGGTGATCCTGCCCCTGTACGCCGTGTTCCGGGCGCTGGATTTGCTCAACAGCACGCCGGGACTCATCATCGCCTACCTGACCTTCAACCTGCCGTTCGCGATCTGGATCATGAACGCCTTTTTCGCCGACCTGCCGCCCGCCCTAGAGGAGGCGGCGATGGTGGACGGGGCCTCGCGGTTCGGGGCGTTTTGGCGCGTGGCCCTGCCGCTGACGGCCCCCGGCATCGTGACCACCGGGATCCTGTGCCTCGTCTTCTCCTGGAACGACTACGCCTTCGCCCAGAGCTTCGCGGGACCGGGCAGCCAGACGCTCCCCATCGCCGCCTCGCAGCTCATCACCCAGACCGGCATCAACTGGGGGCAACTCATGGCGATAGGCACCATAGTCGTGCTGCCCATGGTAGTCGTCGGCCTCGCCGTCCGGCGCTACCTGGTCAAGGGCCTGACACTGGGCGCGGTAACGGGGGAGTAGGTTGTGCACACGCCCCTCAAAGGAGGACAGGCCCTCCTCGTGGCGGCGTCAATGCTGGTGCTCGCCGCCTGCGGCGGACCCGCAGGGCAAGGCCGCGATTCGGCCGCCGATCGGCCGGACGCAACACGACCCGAAAAAACCGGCGCGCCGACGGCGACCAAAGGACCGACCCACAAGCCGGGCGTGCTCGCCGGCACCGCCTGGTCTCTCGCCGAGTTGGGGGGGCGCGGGCTTGTAGAAGGGACCGAAATCACCCTGCGCTTCCGCAACGGCGGCCTGGGCGGAGAGGCCGGGTGCAACTCCTACCACGCGGACGAAGCGGAGATCGGCAAAGAAACGATAAAGCCCTCCACCCTCAGCGCGACGCAGATGGCCTGCGGCAAGACCGGCGGCGTCATGTCGCAGGAACGGAGGTATCTGCGGGCCCTGAGCGGGGCCGCCACCTACCGCGTAGAAGGGGACCGGCTGGAGATCCGCAACGGCGCGGGCAAGAAGGCACTACTGTTCGAGAAGGAGGAGGGATGAACAACAGGGCGGCGATCATGTACGGGACCCGCGACGTGCGGGTCGAGGAGCGGGCCGTGCCGGACCCCGGGCCGAAGGAGGTCCTCGTCGAGATCGGGGCCGTTGGGGTGTGCGGCTCGGACGTCCACTACTACGAGGAGGGCCGCATCGGCTCTTTCGTCGTCGAGGGACCGATGATCCTGGGCCACGAGTCGATGGGACGGGTGGTGGGGCTCGGCAACGAGGCCACGAAACACGCAGTCGGCGACCGGGTAACGCTGGAGCCGGGGATCCCGGACGGGACCTGCCGGGAGTGCAGGGCGGGTCGCTACAACCTCTGCCCCAACGTCAGCTTTTTCGCCACGCCGCCCATAGACGGCGCGTTCGCGAACTACGTGACCATCCACGAGGACTTCGCTTACTCCCTGCCGGAATCGCTCTCCGACGACGCGGGCGCGCTGATGGAGCCGCTCTCCGTGGGCATCTGGGCCTGCCGGAAGGCCGGCGTGCGGGCTGGGGACCACGTCCTCGTCACCGGCGCGGGACCTATCGGGCTCGTCTCGGCCCAGGTCGCCCTCGCCCAGGGCGCCACGCGGGTTACCGTGACCGATGTAGCCCCGGAGAGGCTGGAGATGGCCCGCAAGATGGGCGCCACGAGGACGATGAACGTCGCCGAAGAACCGCTTGGCGAGGCGGACGTGGAGGCTGACGCCCTTATTGAGTGTTCCGGCAACCCGCGCGCCCTGAACGACGGCATCCGGTCCGTGCGCCCGGCCGGCACGGCCGTGGTCGTGGGGATGGGGCCGAGCGAGGAGACGAGCGTGCCGCTCGCCTTCGTGCAGACCCGCGAGATCTGGGTAACCGGAACGTTCCGCTACGCCAACACCTACCCCGCCGCCATCCAGCTGGCCGCCGCCGGCAAGGTGGACCTCGACGCCCTAGTCACGAGCCGCTTCGACCTCGACCACGCCGCGGAGGCGCTCGAAGCGAGCAGGAACGCCGCCAACGTCAAGCCGATGGTGATGCCCGGCTCGTAGCGGCCGGCCTTCCCCCGGAGCATACGACCCACCGCCACCCGGAGGGCCGCTAGGTGACGGGACGGTTGTCGCGCGATGCCACGTACCCTGAGGGCGACTAGGTAGCGGGGCGCGCCGTCATCCGTGGAGCCGTCCGCCTCCTACAGCGGCGCTATCCGGGAGATCGGCTTCGCGGGGTCGTCCCTGCGGTCGGAGTAAACCTTGCCGAGTTGAACTGGACCATTATGCCGTGGTCCTCGTGGACGAGGCCGTGGCAGAGGCCCATTTAGCGGCCGTGCTGCGAGCCAAACCTGGCGATCATCCGCGCCTTCTCGTTCTCGCCGAGGTAGGCGACGTCCTTGGATCCGGGTTCCCCCGGGAAGGGGGGCTTGCCGTTGCGGTCTAGGATCTTGAAGCATATGAGGTGGATGCGCAGGGGGTCGAACCAGCCGCGCGAAGGGCTCTCCAATTCCCAGACCTGGGCCTCGTCGAGATTCGGGGTTGCGACCACCTTCCTGAGGTCGTCCTTAACGACGTCACCCCAGGTTTGCCCGTTCACGGTCCAGCGCCCGTTTTGTCAGACGGCCTTCAGTTGCGCCCTGCGCGTGGGTTAGGCCTCGTGCAGGGCATCGGGTTGTAGAAATCCTCGGTGCCGGGGTACGGAGGTCTATGCAGAAAAAAGAGACCGAGAACTCCCTACCAGGCGGTGTAGCCCCCGTCGATGATGAGGTTGGTTCCGGTGGCGTAGCTGCTTGCGTCGGAGGCGAGGTAGAGGACGGCTGGGGCTATCTCCTCGGGCTCGGCGAGGCGCCCCAACGGGGTCTCCGAGAGCCAGACGTCGGCCCACTCTTTGGTGGACATGCCGAGCTCGGTGAGGGGCGTTCTTATGTAGCCGGGCGAGACGGCGTTGACCCGGACACCGCGCCTGGCCCACTCCCCGGCGAGCGACTTGGTCAGGGTGATGACGCCGGCCTTGGAGGCGTTGTAGGCGGCCTGGGGCTGGGGGTGGTTGGAGACGACGCCTGACATGGAGGCGATGTTGACGATGGCGCCCGACCCTCGCCCGAGCATGGCCTTTCCGACCTCGCGGCAGCAGTAGAACACGCCGTCGAGGTTCACGCTCATGACCTTGCGCCACTCCTCGTCGGGCACCTCTTCGGAGGGGATGTTGTGCACCACCCCGGCGTTGTTGACGAGCACGTCTATCCGGCCGTGCTCGTCGACCACGGTCTCGACCATCCCGCGGACGGAGGCCGGGTCGGTCACGTCGGTGCGGACGAAGGTGCCCCCAAGCTCCCCGGCGGCGTCCGCGCCCGTCTCGGGGTTGACCTCGGCGACGACGACGTCCGCGCCCGCGTCGCGCAGGGCGCGCGAGATCGCCAACCCCAGGCTCTGTCCACCGCCCGTGACGACGGCCACCTTGTCCCGCAGCGAAAGGCCGTTGCTTTTCTCCATCTTCCCTCCTCTGACCTACCTCACCACAACGTGTACCCGCCGTCCACGACGAGCACCGAGCCCGTCATGAAGCCCGACGCTTCGCTCGCCAGGTAGACGAGGCTCGGGCCGAGCTCCTCTGGCAGGGCGTAGCGCTGCATGGGGGCGTCCTCGATCCAGTGCCGCCGGAATTGCGGCTCGTCCACCGGGGCCATCGCCGTCTTGACGTAGCCCGGGGCGAGCGCGTTGACCCGGATGTTGTGCGGCGCCCACTCGGCCGCGAGGGACTTCGTGAGCTGGTGGACGGCGGCCTTGGAGGCGTTGTAAGCCGGCTGCCACTGGGGGCGGTTGACGATCATCGCGGAGATCGAGCCGATGTTGACGATCGCCCCCCCGCCGTTGTCGATCATCTGCCGGCCGACGGCTTGGGCGCAGTGCCAGAGCCCGTGCACGTTGACCTCGAAGGTGTTCAGCCACTCCTCGCGGGGCACCTCCGCCGCCGGACGGTGGTAGCAGACGCCCGCGTTGTTGACCAGAACGTCGATGGTCCCGAGCCGTTCGTTTACGGCCCCGATCATGGCCCGCACGCTCTCCGGGTCGGTAACGTCGAGGTCCACGGCGACCCCCCGGCCGCCGGCGGCGGAGATCTCCGCCGCCACTATCTCGGAGCGCTCGCGGGTGCGCGCCGCGACGGCGACGCTCGCGCCCACTTCGGAGAGGGCTTTTGCGAAGGCCTCCCCGAGACCCGTGTTGCCGCCGGTAACGACGGCGACCTTTCCGGTCAAGTCGAAAGCGTCGAGCACGCGCACTGGTATCTCCCCTCAGAGAAGGGGGCACGACCCGCGCCCCCCTCGAAAAAGACTACTCTAACCCCCGAAGCCGAGCAGGACGAAGAGCCCCGCCCCGAGGATGCCGCCGATGATGGGGCCGACCACCGGGATCCAGGAGTACTCCCAGTCGTTTGAGCCCTTGCCGGCTATGGGCAGCACCGCGTGGGCTATGCGCGGCCCGAGGTCGCGGGCCGGGTTGATCGCGTAGCCTGTGGGGCCACCGAGCGAGAGCCCGATGCCGAGGACCAGCAGGCCTATGAGGAGCGGGTTGAGGCCCGCGCCGATGACGGCGGAGAGGTCGCCGCCGACGGCGCCCGCGTTCGCAGCGATGCCAAGCACGCCGAAGAGAAGAACCGCGGTGCCGATGATCTCCGTGATCAGGTTCGGCCCGGTGGCCCGGTACGCGGGCGCGGTGCAGAAGACGCCGAGCTTGAGGCCCGGGTCCTCCGTCGGGCGCCAGTGCGGCAGGTAGGCCAGCCAGACGATCACGCCGCCGACGAACGCCCCGAGGAACTGGGCGATGACGTAGCCTGGCACCTGGAGCCAGTCGAACTGCCCGGTGGCGGCGAGGCCTATGGTGACGGCCGGGTTTATGTGGGCGCCGCTGACCTGGCCGACGCAGTAGACGGCTACGGCGACGCCCATCGCCCACCCGAAGGTTATGACGATCCAGCCCGAGTTCTCTGCCTTGGAGTTTCTCAGCAGCACCCCGGCGACCACCCCGTCGCCGAAGATGATGAGGAGCATCGTGCCGATAAACTCACCGAGGTATGCCTGCATTCGGTCCCCTTTCCTAGAACGGCCTGCCGGCGGAGACGTCGCAAGGCGCCGCTAGGTAGCCCTTCATCTCTTCGTCGAGCTTGAGCAGCGTTATGCTGAAGCCCGCCATCTCCAGCGAGGTCATGTAGTCCCCGACGTACGGCATCCGCCAGACGGTTACGCCCGCGCTCCGGAGCCGGTCGGCCACGCGGGCGTAGGCGACGTAGAGCTCCATGAGCGGGGTGCCGCCCATCCCGTTGACCATCACCGCGACCTCTGAACCCGAGAAGTCAACGGAGTCGCCGAGGATCTTGTCGAGCATCTGGTCCACGACGGCGTCGGCCGGCTCTACCTTCTTCCTCTCCGTGCCGGGCTCGCCGTGGATGCCGATGCCGATCTCCATCTCGTCGTCCCCGATCTGGAAGATCGGCTCCCCGCTCTCGGGCGGCGTGCAGCTCGTCAAGGCCATCCCCATCGAGCGGACGTTGCCGTTGACCTTCTCCGCGAGCGCCTTGATACCCGCGAGGTCCTCGCCGGCGTCGGCGGCGGCGCCGCAGATCTTGTGCACGAAGATCGTGCCCGCGATCCCCCGCCGCCCGCTCGTGAAGGTCGAGTCTTCTACGGCCACGTCGTCGTTGGTGACCACGTAGTCGGTCTGGATGCCCTCGGCCTCCGCCAGCTCGCCGGCCATCTCGAAGTTGAGCACGTCGCCGGTGTAATTCTTGACGACGTAGAAGACGCCGGCCCCGCCGTCGACGGCCTTGGTAGCTTCGAGCATCTGGTCGGGGGTCGGGCTCGTAAAGACGGAGCCGGCGCAGGCCGCGTCGAGCATCCCCGCCCCGACGTAGCCGCCGTGGGCGGGCTCGTGGCCCGAGCCCCCGCCGGAGACGAGGGCTACCTTGCCCTGCACGGGGGCGTCGGCCCGCAGGACGACGCCGCTTTCGGGGAGCAGGCGGAGCATGCCGCCGTGGGCGAGCTCCATGCCCCGGAGCATCTCCTCGACCACCCGCTCCGGGGCGTTGATGAGCTTCTTCATCCTGATCCTTTCGGGCTTTAGGCGAGCGGGGACTCGACGGCTTCCTGGGCCCAGTCTTTGGAGCGGGCGACGGCCTCCTGCCACCTTCCGTAGAGCCGCTCGCGCTCCTCCTCGCCCATCTGCGGCTCGTAGCGCCGCCGCAGGCGCCACCGGCTCTTTAGCTCCTCCTGGTCCTGCCAGAAGCCGGTGGCGAGCCCGGCGAGGTAGGCGGCGCCCAGCGCCGTCGTCTCCAGGGTCTCGGGCACCTCGACCGGGACGCCCAAAATGTCCGCCTGGAACTGCATCATCCAGCGGTTGGCGGCCGCCCCGCCGTCGGCCTTGAAGGTCGGGATCTTCTCCCCCGAGTCGGCCTGCATCGCCTCCACGGCGTCGCGGGTCTGGTAGCACATGGCCTCCAGCGCCGCCCGCGCCAGATGCGCCTTGGTCGAGCCGCGCGTGAGCCCGACGATGGTACCCCTGGCGTATGAGTCCCAGTGGGGGGCCCCGAGCCCGACGAGCCCCGGCACGAAGTACACGTCGTCGTTGGAATCCAGGCTCTCGGCAAGCGCCTCGGTCTCCGAGGCGTCCTCGATTATGCCAAGGCCGTCCCGCAGCCACTGCACGGCGGCGCCCGTGATGAAGATGGCGCCCTCAAGCGCGTACTCTACGGGCTTATCGCCTATGCCCCAGGCGATGGTGGTGAGCATCTGGCGCTGGCTTCGGATGGGCTCGGGCCCGGTCATCATGAGGGCGAAGGAGCCGGTGCCGTAGGTGTTCTTCGTGAGGCCCTTCTCGAAGGCGACCTCCCCGAAGAGGGCGGCCTGCTGGTCGCCCGCGACCCCCGCCACGGGGACCTCGGCGCCGAAGACGTCGGCGTCGGTGTCGCCGTAGACGTAGGAGCTCGGCTTGACCTCGGGGAGCATCTCCCGCGGGGCGCCGAGCATGTCGAGGAGCTCGTCGTCCCACTTGAGGTCGAAGATGTTGTACATGAGGGTTCGGGAGGCGTTGGTGTAGTCCGTGACGTGGGCCCGGCCGCCGGTGAGCTTGTAGATCAGCCACGTGTCTATGGTGCCGAACGCGATCTCGCCGTTCTGCGCCCGCTCCCTCAAGCCCTCGGTGTTGTCCAAAAGCCACTTGACCTTCGAGCCGGAGAAGTACGCGTCTATGACGAGGCCGGTCTTGCTTGAGACCATGTCGCCGTAGCCCTGCTCGGAGAGCTCGTCGCAGATCTGGGCCCCCCGTCGGTCCTGCCACACGATGGCGTTGTGGACCGGCTCTCCAGTCTCCTTGTCCCACATGACCACGGTCTCGCGCTGGTTGGTGATGCCGATGGAGTCGATGCTCTCGGGCCGGACCCCGGCGTCCTCCAGCGCCCGGCGCATGACGCCTAGGGTGACGTCCCAGATCTCGTTGGCGTCGTGCTCGACCCAACCCGGCCTCGGGTAGTGCTGCGCGAACTCCTGCTGGGCCTCCCCCACCGTCGCGGAATCGTGGTTGAAGACTATAGCCCTGCTAGACGTCGTACCTTGGTCTATCGCCAGTACGTAATCTCCTGCCATCGCACTCTCCTCTTCCCGTTCGACCCGACGAAACCCGGCGAAAAGCGTCACCTACCTCAGATTCCACCTCCAGTGCCCCCCGCCGGAGGGCAGCCGCGACCGCAAAATAGGGCTCTCCCTTCCGCAACCATGCATCTTTGCTGTCTTTTCCCATTGCGAGCCTAACCGAGCCGCAAACCCGCGTCAAGAACCCCTGCTACCGCGGCGGGCGATATACTCCCCTGCGATGGACGAGCGCAGGCGCATAAGGTTGACGAAGTACTCGACGAAGGCCGGCTGAGCGTCCAAGTCCGCTCCAGGGGACCTGGAGCAGGCGCTTAGAGGACTTGCGCCGGAGTCGCGCGACGGCTTCGTGAGCGGGATGGAGAGCCGGGACGACGCCGGGTACGTCCCGTTCGGCGGCGGCCTACTGTTGCAGACGGCGGACTTCTTTACGCCGGTGGTGGACAGCCCTTACCGCTTCGGACAGATCGCGGCCGCCAACGCCTTCTCGGACGTGTACGCGATGGGCGGCGAGCCGCTGACGGCGCTGAACCTCGTCGCCTTCCCGAGCTCGCCGGACATGGGGATACTGCGCGAGATCCTCGCGGGCGGCCAGTCCAAGATCGGGGAGTCGGGAACCAAACTCTGCGGCGGCCACTCCGTCCAGGACGAGGAGCCGAAGTACGGCCTCTCCGTGACGGGTTTTGTCGAGTTGGATAACGTGGTGCGCAACGCGGGCGCCCGCCCCGGCGACGCCCTGGTGCTCACGAAACCCCTAGGCTTCGGCATCCTCACGGCGGCATGGAAACGCGCGCTGGTCTCGGAAGAGGGGATAGAGGACGCAGTGGAATCGGCGGCGACGCTGAACATCTTCGATGGCGCGGGCGTCCGGGTCACGGCTTAGGAAGCCGGGGGTTCCTTTGTTGCAGCTCGTGTCCATAATCGGGGCGCTCGCCGTGCTCGGGGCGTTCGCGGCCGACCAGTTCGGCTGGGTGGATCCGGGGCGCCTGTCGTACGCGCTGGCGAACTTTGTCGGGGCCAGCATCCTCACGGTCGTCGCCGTTGTGGACGGGCAGGTGGGGTTTATCTTGCTTCAGGGGGCCTGGACGCTCATCAGCCTGGGGGGCGCGTTCGTGATCCTTCGCGG
Source organism: uncultured Rubrobacteraceae bacterium (assembly GCA_902806015.1). The sequence goes on along the minus strand of CADCUZ010000163.1, from coordinate 1,954 downwards.
CGGGTACGAACCGCGGTCCCGGGTCGAGTAGGGAACCCCCTTTGCTGCAGGTGGTATCGGTGGTCGGGGCGCTGGCTATACTTCTGACCTACGCTGCGAACCAGCTCGGTAGGGTCGGGCTGGACAACCTCCCTTACCAGCTCGCCAACCTCATCGGGTCTGCGATCCTGACCGTGGTGGCCGTGATCGAGGTGCAGCTCGGCTTTATACTGCTCGAAGGCGTTTGGGCCCTCGTCAGCCTCCGGTCGGTGGTCAAGATTCTGCGCGGAGATCCCCCACGCCGGGGAGAGGGACGATGAGGAGCCGCCGGATCTCAGCGACCGGCCTTGCGGTCTGATAGCTTACCCCCGTCCGCCGGCAGTCTCACGGAAGGCAACTGCTGATGGCCGAGAGCTAGCCGCCCAAATGCAATCCATCCTGAACAACGCGCTGCCCTTTTTCGCCCTGATCTTCTGCGGCTACGCCGCAGGCCGCCTGAACCTCCTCACCGCAATGGCCGCCGCCGGCGTGAACACGTTTGTCTTCTTTTTCGCCCTTCCCGCCTTTCTCTTCTCCCTGATGTCCTCCTCCCCCATCGCGGAGGTTCTGAACGTGCCGTTTATCGGGGCCTACGTGCTGGCGAGCCTCGCCGTCTTCGGCCTCGCGGTCGCGGGCAGCCGGCTGCTCTTTGACGTAGGACGCGGGGAGGCGGCGATCCAGGGCCTGGCCGCCGTCCTCCCGAACACGGGCTACATGGGCATCCCGCTGGCGGTGGCGGTCTTCGGCCGGGATGCGGCGGTCCCCCTGGTCGTCGGCCTCACGCTGGACGGCGTCCTGCTAATACCTTTGGGCATCCTGCTTATCGAATCGGACAAGGGCCGCGGCGCGGGTCCGCTCCGTACCATCCTCGCGACCTTCCCGAACCTTGCCCGTAACCCGCTCATCGTCTCGATCTTCGCCGGGCTCGCCGTCTCAGCCGTCGGCCTCACGCCCCCGACGCCCGTGAACAACTTTCTGGACCTGCTCGGCGGGACGGCGGGCCCCTGCGCCCTGTTCGCCCTCGGCGCGACGCTCGCCAGCCGCTCGGTCGCCGGGGGGGCCGCTGAGATCTCCTACATGACCGCCCTCAAGCTCTTCGTCCACCCCGCCGCCCTCCTCCTGACCACGGCCGTGATCTTCGACGTAAACCCCCTCTGGACATCCGCAGCCCTCCTCGGTGCCTCGCTTCCCGTCGCCGCCAACGTCTTTATCGTGGCCCGCCAGTACGACGTCTACGTCACCCGCGCCTCAGGAGCCGTCCTCGTCTCGACGGCCGTCTCGATGGTGACGGTCTCGACGCTGCTGCTCGTCCTGGATTGACAGGGCGAGACAACCCCGTACTTCCGTACAGGTCCAGGACCGTCCTTTGGCCCGTCGTCGCGGCGCCCGTCAGGCCGGATAATCTCGGCAGGTCGACCGAGGGGTCCGGCCGGTGGTTGACAGCCAGGCGGCCGGTAGTACCCTTTTATTTAGCCGGCTAACCAGTTTAGGCGAGTGGGAGGTAGAGATGGCGGGGTTTGGGGAGATTATCGGACACGAAGTAGCAGGATGGCCCGGGGTCGAGGAGGGGGCGCATCGGTTCGGGGGGAGGGAGTTTCGGGTAAACGGGCACGAGATCGGGCACCTGCACGGCGACCGGCTGGCGGATCTGCCCTTCCCCGTGAAGGTGCGGGAGGAGCTGGTGGCTTCGGGCAAGGCCCGGGCGCACCATGTCATGCCCCAGACGGGGTGGGTGAGCTACCCGATTCGCCAACCAGAGGACGTGGCCGGGGCGTTGGAACTCTTCAGCAGGAACTACGAGCGGCTGACGGCGCGCAAAGGGGCGGGGCGGTCATGAGCGGTTTCACGGAGAAGGAGATCGAGTACCTCCGGGAGCAGCGCATGGGACGGTTGGCCACGGTGAACGCCTCGGGCCGGCCGCACGTGGTCCCGGTCG
>CADCUZ010000162.1 GCA_902806015.1 uncultured Rubrobacteraceae bacterium | reverse complement strand
CAACGCCAGGTAGGCGAGCCCCGTGGCCCCCACCCCCCCGTCCACGTAAAAGCAAAGCGCCAGCCCCCCCGCCACGAGCAACGCCGCGTAGGCGACCGCCGCCGGTACCGGCACCTCCCCGCTCGCCACGGGCCTGAGCCTCTTGAGCGGGTGCTTGCGGTCCTCCTCCACGTCCAGGACGTCGTTGAAGGCGTAGACTGCCCCGGAGAGCAAACAGAAGGCCAGCAACGCGAGGAGCGCGTCCGCGATGTGGGAGGCCGACAACGCCTTACCCGCGAACACCACCCCGGCCAGCACGAACCCGTTCTTGGTCCACTGCTTCGGCCGCGCGAGTCGGAGGTAAGACCCCGGAGATCCCATGGAGCCACCCGCTTTCACGATTGCCGGTTATACCAGCTTATCGGCAAGCCGTCTTTGGGTTGCCGGTACGCCGCGCGCTTCGGGCCTCACCTCGGACCGCCGGCTTTCAGGTTTCCGGCGTCCCGACGGTTGGGCGGTACCGTTTTCCGGGTGGGATCGTGGAGACGCGGGTAAACTCTGCCGGGTATGTCTAAGGATCGGGCCGAGTTCGCAGCACTGGCGCGTGGCTGAGCCGCGGCGGCCCGTGCTTGCCGAGTGGTTCAGGCTCTCGCGGCCTTTCAGCCTCACGGCGGCGGCGGTGCCGGTTCTGTTCGGGACCGCGCTGGCCTCCGACGACGGGGCGTTCTCGTGGGGCCCGTTCGTGGCGATGTTCCTGGGCAGCCTGCTCATCCAGGCGGCGACGAACATGTTCAACGAGTTCTACGACGAACAGCGGGGGCTCGACGTGCGGGGGACGGTCGGCATCGCGGGCTCGATAGTCGGGGGGCGGGTGCGGGCGCGCAGTGTGCTGTTCGGGGCGCTTGTCTGCTACGTGCTCGCCCTTTTTTGCGGGATCTACCTCATAGCCGTTGGGGGGTGGCCGATCCTGGTCCTCGGTTGCCTCTGCGCGCTCGGCGGCTACCTCTACTCGGCCGGCCCGCGCCCCATCGCCTACACGCCGGCGAGCGAGGCGACGGTCTTCGTCTTTATGGGCGTGCTGATCGTGGTTATAGCCTACGCCGTCCAGGCCGGCGGCTTCCCCCTCTACGTGCCGCTGGCGGCCCTCCCCATCGGCGGGCCGGTCGCGGCTATCCTGCTGGCCAATAACCTCCGCGACCTGGTCTCCGACCGCCGCGGCGGCCGCCGCACGCTCCCGATAGTCTTCGGCCGGGAGGCCGGCGTGTTGGTCTACAGGCTCCTGCTCCTCGAGCCCTACGTCGCGGTCGGCCTTCTGATGGCCTTTGGGGTGGTCCCATTGGGGTGCGCGCTCGTCTACCCGAGCCTCTTCGCCGCCCTCAGGCTCTGGCGAGACGTCGCCGAGCACTCGACGCCGCGGCGCCTCGATCCCGTGGTCAAGCGGACAGCCGGTCTGCACCTGGTCTTCGGCCTCCTCTACACCGCGGGCGTCGTGCTCGGTGGCTGAGACCGACCGGCCCTACCGGGCGGGCTACCTGCTCTCCGGTACCTCGCCCGAGCGGGTCTTCGCCGCGCTCCTGGACGTCCCCGGCTTCCCGAGGTGGGCCGTCGGTCTCGGCTCCGCCCGAGCGCTCGACGGGGAAGGGCTCCCGGCTCGGGAGATCCGCCCCGGCACGACCTTGGAGTTCGTCCTCAGCGCCGCCGGCCTCACCCACACGGTCGTCAGCGAGATCACCGTAGTCCAGGCCCCGCGCCTGCTCGAGTGGCGCTACGTCGGGGGCGCCACCGGCGGCGGCGGCTGGCTGGTGGAGGAGGCCGGGGTCGAAACCGTACGGATGACGCTCGCCACCGACTACCGCGTAGAACCGGCTTGGCTGAACAGGATCGCCCGCCGCCCGTTCTTCCGGGGCCTCACCGAGGACCTCCTCCGGCGCTCCATCCGGCGCTTCGAGCGGCAACTCGGGTAGTCCCGGGCGGCCCGGCCTCTAGACGCCTCCAAGCCCGAAGCCCGACCTCCTACAGGTCCCGTTCGTTGCCGTTCTCTTCGTGGGGGTCGGGATCGGCATCCTCGCGGTCCCGGTCGCCGTACTCCGGTTCGTCGTCGGCGTTGCGCGCCAACGCGTGCGCCGTGACCTCGGTGGTCGGGTTCACGTAGCGGGCTATGACGATGGAGAGCTCGTACATGATGACCAGGGGCACGGCGAGCATGACCATGGTGAAGGGGTCGGGTGAGGGCGTGATCGCCGCCGCCAGTATCGTGTTCCCCACGACGGCGTGTTTGCGGTATTTTTTGAGCAGGTTGGCGTCGATGAGCCCCAGCTTCGCGCACACGTAGGTGGCCGCCGGAAGCTCAAAGACGAGCCCGCAAGCCAGCAGGAAGCGCGTGGTAAACGAGAGGTAGTACGTCGGTGTGATCATGGTCTCGTACCTGCCCTGATCCCAAAAAAGCAGGAACTGCAGCCCGGCCGGCAGCACGAAAAAGTACCCGAACGCGATGCCGGCCAGAAAAAGCGAGGAGGCCAGCGTGATGATTATGTACGTAGTGACGCGGCCCATGTCCCCGACGGCCGGGGCCACGAAGGCCCACGCCTGGTAGAGCAAGACCGGGATAGCCAGCACGAAGGCCGCCCACAGGGCCAGCTTCATGTCGCTGATGAACTGCTCCCCTACCGCGGTAACGACGAGCCTCTGGTCCTGGAACCCGCCGCCCGCCGGTTCGAGGAGTAAATAGAAAAGCCGCTCGCGAAAGAACCACGTAACGATGGCGGCCAGGACGAAGACCGCGGCGACCTTGATGATCCTGGACCGGAGCTCGCCGAGGTGCTCGATCAGGGTCATCCGCACGTCTTCGCGCGGGCGCGTGGGGATTCTCAGACGGCCGGCCATGCTGGCTTGGAGGTTTTCTGCTTGCCTAGGCTCGCCTAGCTGCGCTTCTGCTCGGCCTTCTCGGCCTGGACGGTTGCGTCGTCTTCGAGCTTGGCCTCGTCGGTGTTGCCCTCGGAGACGGTCCCGTTCTCGTCCTCCTTCTCCTTGTCCTCCAGCTGGCCCTCTTTGGTGCCGGCCTTGAACTCGCGCACGCCGCTACCCAGGCCGCGGGCGAGCTCGGGGATGCGCTTCGCCCCGAAGAGCAGCAGGATCACGACGAGCGCTATTATCAGCTCCATCGGTCCCAGCGTTGGTATTCCGGGGATTAGAGCGAAACCCATCTTTCCTCCTAACGGATTAGCCAAAAGGTTCTTCGGGACATTATACGCTTTCGCCCGCCAGGCGGATCAAGGCCGGCCGCTCGCGGTGCCCTCTTCGCCCTTTAGAAGCGCCGAGATGCGCCCCTCTATAGCCTCGGAGTCCTGCCCGTCGGGCTCGCGGTCGAGGTAGCCGTTGTAGTACTTGATGGCCTCCGCGGTCTCGCCCGCCTGGTCGTAGCTCTGCCCGGCCGACGCGTACAAGTCCTCGTTTTTCGGGTCCAACTCCGTCGCGGCGGCGAAGGAGTCGCCGGCCTCGCCGTAGAGCTTCTTTTGCTCCTCGGGCCCCACGCCCGCCGCCTGCTGCTGGTAAACGGCCCCCAAAAACGCCGGGATCTCGGCGTTCTTCGGAGCCGCCTCGCGCCCGTCGCGCAATACTTTGGCCGCGTCATCGTATCGCCCGTTCTGGGCGTAGAGGACAGCCAGGTCCGTGATGGCGTCAGGGTCTTTGGGATTGTTTTTCAGGTCTTTCTCGGCCTCTTCTATGGCGTCCTGCGGGGTTGGGCCTTGGTCCTGCGGCTGGGATTGGTTCTGGCCGCCGATCAGGTCGAAGAGGTTGTAGCTGACGTTCGTGCCCAGCCCCATGAGCACGGAAGAGAGTAAGAAGAAGGCGGCGAGCACGACGGCGACCACCGCCATCACACGGCCGAGCCTCTTGCGGTTCATCATCATGGCGGGCTACCCCCGGGGACGTTCAGCCTTCAGCGCGATTGTATATCACGTTACCGCCGGCCACGGTCGCCACGACACCCCCGTCGGCAGCCGCCTCGAGCGTTTCGAGCTCGGGGTCAGGGCCGCCCGGCGCGACCTCGACCACCGCCAGGTCCGCCCACTTGCCCGCCTCCAGGCTGCCCGTCTGCCCCTCGACGCCGAGCGCCCGCGCCCCTTCGAGCGTGGCGAGGCGCAAGGCCGTCGCCCCGTTCAAGCCGTGCAAGCCTACCGCGACCAGCGTCTCCTCAAAAAGGTTCATGCTCGGGCTGCTCCACAGGCCGTCCGTGCCCATCCCGACCCGCACCCCGCTCTGCATCATCCGGGGCACCGGCGAGACGCCGCAGCCGAGGTTCTCGTTGGAACGGGGGCAGTGCGCCGCGGCGACGCCCGTGCGGGAGAGGATCTCGATCTCTTCCTCCCCGACCCCGGTCGCCAGGTGCGCCGCGATGGTCTCGGGCGCGAGCAGCTCGATGCCCTCCGCGTAACGCACGGGGGAGACGCCGACCCCTCCCCAACCGTTGCTGCCGAAGATGTCAGAGAGGCCTCCCGTCCCCTCCCGCACGAACTCGACCTCCTCAGGGCTCTCCGAGAGGTGGAAGGCGAGCGTCCAACCCATCTCCCGCGTCCGGCGGGCCGCCAGGCGGGAGGATTCCGGGTCCACGGTGTACGGGGCGTGGACGCTGAGCCGCGCCCGAACCCGGTGGGGCAGGCCCTCGTTCAGGCCCCGCACTTGCCGGATGATCGATTCCACGATCTCCTGCGGCCCCGCGCCTTCGTAGTCCCCGGGGAAGAACTCGGCGTAGACCGCACCGGCCATGCCGCTCTCCGCGAGGGGCGGCAGGCACTCCCCGTACGGCGAGGACTCGGCCATAAATGTGGTCCCGGCCTCGACGGCCTCGCGGGCGGAGTCGCGGGCCGCCTCGGCGGTCCAACTCTCTTTCTCCGGCAGGCGTTCTATGAGCCTCTTGAGCCATCCGGAGAACGTCCCGCCGGGCGGCGCGTCCTCCCTCCTGAAGCCCAGGTGGGCGTGGGCGTTGACGGCGCCGGGGATTATGGTGGAGCGGGGGAAAAACCGGACGGACGCCTCTGGGTTCTGCCGGCTCACCTCCGGGAGCGTCCCGACGGCGGAGATCCTGCCGTCCACTACCAACACGGCCCCGTTCGGGATCGGGGGGCTCGAGGCGGGCATCAGGATGTCGGCGGCCAAGATCCCGGCCTCAGGCATCCCTTCCGACCACCTCCGAGGCCACGGACTCCAGAAAGTCGCGCTCCGGACCGTCGGGCAACAGGCTCAGGTCCCGCAACGCGCCCTCGATCTCGCCCCGCGCCCACTCCTCGGTTTTCGCGACGGCATCCGTGGCGAGCACGGCCTCTATGCCGGCCTCGAGCAACCCCGGCGAGGGCTTCGGGTCGGCGAGCACCCGCCGGATGATTCCGGAGTTGTCCTCCCGCAGGGCGAAGATGACCGGCAGCGTAACGGTGCCCTCGACGAGGTCCGTCCCGATGCCCTTGCCCATGAGGCCCGGCTTGCCCACGAGGTCCATGATGTCGTCGGACATCTGGAAGGCGATCCCGAGTGCCTGGCCGTAGGTCGCCAGGACGTCTATCTGCGATAGCGAGAGCCCGCCCAGAGTCCCGCCGGCCACGCACGCAACCCGGAAGAGCCCCGCGGTCTTTTTCCTGATGTGCCCCAGGTAAGCCTCGACCTCCACGGTCGCCCCGTTTGCCCGATACTGCTCCAGCTCCCCGGCCGCGAGCCCCACGGAGGCCTCCGCGAAGGCCCGCATGAGCCTCGGGTCCCCGATGCCGGCGAGCTCGGAGAACGTCTCGGCGAAGAGGTAGTCCCCGGTCGCCGCCGCGATCTCGCGCCCGTCCCGCGCCACGGCCGTGGGTACCCCGCGCCTCGTCTCCGCCCCGTCCACGATGTCGTCGTGGACGAGCGTGGCCGTGTGCAGCACCTCGATGGCCGTCGCGGCCCGGAGCAAATCGTCCCGGTCCGTGTCCCCCATCCGCGCAGCCAGGATCAGCAGCAGCGGCCTGAGTCGCTTGCCACCTGAGGTCAGGGCTTCGAGGGAGGGACGCACGAGCGGGGCGGGGGCGCGTTTGCCCACGGCCGCCAGCAGCCCCTCGACCTGGTCCACGGTCTCGAAGGCCCCTTCCGGAAGGGCGGAGCGGAGCTTACCGGGGTCCGTGGAGGCTTCCCGCTCCGCGGTGGAGGGTGATGATGCCGCCCCCGATTCTCTCCCATGTAACATTTTGTAATCCATTGCGCCCCATTATGACAGCTAACTCATCGGGCGCCACGAACTCTTTCACCGATTCCGGTAAATACGAGTACGCGCGGGCGTCGCCGGAGATCAAGCCGCCCACCTTTGGCACGACTCTGTCGAACCACAGCCCGTAGAACGCGCCGGGGAGCCGTCCCGCGGGCCGGGCTATCTCCAGGCAGACGGCCTTGCCCCCGGGCTTGAGCACCCGGGCCATCTCGGCGAAGAGGCCGTCGAGGTTGGGGATGTTGCGGGCGCCGTAGGCGATGGTCGCCGCGTCGAACCGCCCCGACGGCACGCCGGCAAGATCCGTCGCGTCCCCGAGCCGGTACTCGACGTTGGGCGCGGGCCTGGCCTGCGCGGCGCGCAGCATCTCGGGCGAAAAGTCCAAGCCGAGCACGGAGCCCGTCGGACCGACGGCGTTCGCGAGCGAGCGGGTCAAACTCCCGGTGCCGCAGGCGAGGTCGAGGGCCGCGTCGCCGGGGCGAAGGCCCGTCGCCCGGACCACCTTCCGGTTCCAGACCTTGTACAGGCCCGCGGTCATGACGGCGTTCAAGAGCTCGTAGCGGCCGGCTATGCGGTCGAACATCTGCCGCACGAGTCGGGCCCGCTCCTCGCCGGAGGGCAGGTTCTCTCCGGCCGTTCCTAGGGGGTTACTCGGCCCCGTCACGAAGCTCCCGCGCGGCGCGACGAACCCTCTCTTCCGACCCCGAGGCGCCCTCCCCGGAGACCACGTCGAGCAGGCCAGCCAGGTGCGGCGTCCAGGTCTCCACGGTGACGACCTCGCCGGAGGCGATGCGGCCGGCGCCGTCCCGGATCATGCGGCTCGCCACCGCCACGAAGCGCGGCTCGTCGAGCCGGGCGATGGCCTGCACGGAGAGCGCATAGGCGTTGTCCCCCACGAGCACGGCGTCGTCCGTCGCGCCCCCGGGCCCGCCGCCGTAGTGCGCGTCGAAGCCCCGCTGCAGGTACCCGAGGGCCTCGGCGACGACCTCCGCGCGGAGGTCGTCGCCCCGCGGCAAGCCCGCCGCGGCCTTAAGGAACACGTCTTCGAGCGAGACCTCGGGCGTTCGCCGCCACGTCCCCTCCATCAGCCCTTCCTCCCGACGAACCACTCGCGGGCCGCCTCAAAGGTCTTGTCCAGGTCCTCGTCCGAGTGAGCGGCGGAGATGAACCCGGCCTCGTACTGGCTCGGCGCCAGGTAGACACCACGGGAGAGCATGTGCCAGAAAAAGTCCCTAAAGGCCCCCGTGTCCGAACGGGCTGCCGAGGCGAAGTCCGTTACGGGGCCCTCGGCAAAGAAGATGCTCACCATCGAGCCCACCGAGTTCACCGTGCACGGCAGATCGCCCTGCGAGGCGACCGCCTCCATCCCGCTCTTCCAACGCGCCCCGAGCTCCTCTAGGCGCTCATGGACCCCCGGCTCGCGCACGGCCTTCAAGGTGACGAGGCCGGCGGCCATCGCCAGGGGGTTACCCGAGAGGGTGCCGGCCTGGTAGACGGGGCCGGAGGGCGCGATGAGGTCCATGATCTCGCGCTTTCCGCCGTAAGCCCCGACCGGCAACCCGCCGCCGATGATCTTGCCCAGGCACGTCAGGTCCGGCACGACGCCGTATCGCTCCTGCGCCCCGCCGCGGGCCACCCTGAAGCCGCTCATCACCTCGTCGAAGATCAGGACGACCCCGTGCTCCTGCGTGAGCGCCCGCAGCCCTTTGAGGTAGCCCTCCGCGGGCGGCACGCAGCCCATGTTCCCGGCGACGGGCTCGAGGATGACGGCGGCGAACTGCTCGCCCTCCCGCTCGAACAATTCCCGCACGGCCTCAAGGTCGTTGTACGGGAGGACGGCCGTGTCCTTGGCGGCCCCCTTCGTCACGCCGGGGCTGTCCGGGAGGCCCAAAGTGGCCACGCCGGAGCCGGCCGAGACGAGCAGGGCGTCGCCGTGGCCGTGGTAGTTGCCCTCGAACTTGAGGATGCGCTCGCGCTTGGTGTGGCCGCGGGCGAGCCGGATGGCGCTCATCGTCGCCTCCGTGCCGGAATTCGTCATGCGGACCATCTCTACGGAGGGGACCATCTCGCACACGAGCTCCGCGACCCCCACCTCCAGCCCCGTCGGCGCGCCGAAGGTGGTCCCCTTGCGGGCGGTGCGCCCTATGGCCTCGACCACCTCGGGGTAGGCGTGGCCGAGGACGAGCGGCCCGTAGCTCATCACGTAGTCCACGTAGGCGTTACCGTCGACGTCGAAGATGGTCGAGCCTTCGCCGCGCTCCATGAACAACGGGTCGCCGCCCACGGAGCGGAAGGCCCGCACGGGGCTGTTGACGCCGCCGGGCAGCCTCTTTACCGCCCGCTCCATGAGCCGGGCGGAACGGTCCATCGCCAACAAAGTCCTTGCTTTCAGGCTCTCGCCGCTACCCTGCAAAACGCGCGAACCCCCTTGTAAGCGCCTGACAGAAGTCTATTACCCCCGGCCCGCGCCGGTGGTGACAGAGCTTACCCTACTCCGGAGGACGGGTGGAGGGTAGTTGCCCCTGTTGCGGGGATTCTTGCCGGGCGCAGACGTTCAGGCGCCCGCACGCCCGCGCAGCCAGGCGCACCACTCGTCTATCCCCTGTCCGGTGGCGGCGCTGGTGAGGATGCGTTCGACGCCGGGGTTTACCGCGCCCAGGTTGCGCAAGAAAAGCTCAAGGTCGAAGTGGAGGTGCGGGAGGAGGTCCACCTTGTTCACCAGGATGAGGTCGGCCGAGCGGAACATCAGGGGGTACTTGAGGGGCTTCTCTTCTCCTTCGGTGATCGAGTAGACCATCACCCTGACGTCTTCGCCCACCTTGAACTCAGCCGGGCAGACGAGGTTCCCCACGTTCTCTATGACGAGCACGTCGATGTCGTGCAGCGGGAGCTCGGCCAGGCCAGAGCGGACCATGTTCGCGTCGAGGTGGCACTCGCCGCCGAAACCCGCGTCGGTGTTGACCTGCACGATCGGGGTGTGAAAGCGCGCGAGCCTGTCGGCGTCGAGCGTCGTCTGCACGTCGCCTTCCAGCACCCCGATCCGGACCTTCCCGAGCGTCCGGTCGAGCGTGTGCTCCAGCAGCGCGGTCTTCCCCGCGCCGGGCGAGCTCATCATGTTCACGACGAAGTTGCCGGCGTGGTCGAACCGCAGGCGGTTGGCCTGGGCGAGCGCGTCGTTGGCGTCCAGTACTCCTTCGAGTACCACCTTCTTGACGGCGGTGCGGTGCATGGTTGCCTCCCTGTGGTCGGCGCTTTCAGCGGTCAGCTTTGGGCTTTTCGTCTTCCTGCTCCTCCATCTCCAGCGATTCGACGTAGAGTTCTTCTCCTTGCGTGATCCCGAGGTCCAGGCCCCCGCACGCCCCGCACAGGAGGGGGAAGCCGTCGAGGCGGCTCTCGGCGCCGCAGTCGCGGCAGCGTCCGGTGGCGGGGACCGCCTCGAGGATAAGCTCAGCATCCTCCACCGGGGTTCCCTGGGCCACGAGCTCGAAGCTGAACGCGAGGGCCGAGGGGACGACCTGGCGGAGGTGGCCGACCTTAAGGAAGACCTTCGTCACCCGGCGGCCCTCGGCGTGTCGGGCGGCTATGCCGACGACGTGCGCGGCTATGGAAAGCTCGTGCACGGGTCAGCCCGCCCCCCCGGGTCCCTCTATAAGGCCACGAAGGACGTGATAGATCGACGCCTGGACCTCCTGGATGCGGGGGATGTAGTCCGAGCGGACGACTATCGTGTGGTCTGCGAGGTGCTCACTAACTATTCTTCCGCCGTCGTAGCCCAAGATGCCGACGGTGAGTAGCGCGCGCTTGCGGGCCTCGGCGAGGGCGGCGAGTATGTTGGCCGACCCCCCGCTCGTGGAGATGCCCACGGCCACGTCATCCGGCCCCGCGTGGGCGATTAACTGGCGGGTGAAGATGGCCTGCGTCCCGATGTCGTTGGCGATGGCCGTGATGTTGGCCGGCTCCGCGGAGAGCGAGACCGCAGGGACGGGCCCCAGACCCGGCGGCGGATCCGCGCAATCGGCGACCAGATCGTTGGCGTCCGTGGCGGAGCCGCCGTTGCCGAAGGCGATAAGCTTACCTCCCCGCTCCAGCTGCCCGGACACCACCCTGGCCACCTCCGAGATGGCGCCGGATTCTGTCTCTGAGGCGGTAGCCCGCAGGCGGTTCGTCTCTTGCATCTTCTGGAGCATCGAGCCCTGCACCCCTTCTACGACCTCTTCGAGCGGTTGCTGGCCCTTGCCGAGAAAGGGGTAGAGGAACGATGAATTGCCGACGTCGTGGCCCTGCTCGCGGTGCTCGAAGTACACGTGGACCGTCTCCCAGAGCACGTGGTAGAGGACCTCAAAGACCTCCTGGACCACGAACGGGTCCCCGTCCGGCGGCATGAACGAGTACTCCCCCGCCTCCCCCGTCAGCGCGAAAGTCAGCGCCCCCCGCCCCCGCGCCGCCCTGAGCGCCCGCTCCACCGACCCGTCCGGCTCAGGGAAAGCGAAGCCCATCACCATGTCCTCCGGGCGCACGATCACCGGCAGACGCCTCTCGAAGTCCGGCCCCACGTCTAAGGCCGGCAGGGCCCTCTTGCCGACGATCACCGGGTGCACGAACTCCACCGAGACGTGCTCGGCGTCCGTCCTCGCCGAACCGCGCCCGAACGCCAGCAGTCGTCCGCCCGCCAGGAACCGGCGGGACATCTCGTGGCAGGCCCCGGCCAGGCGCGATGCCTCGGTCTCGAAAAAGGACTCGAAGATGGCGTTGCGTCGGAGCAGCTGTTCCCTGCTTCGGGCGGCGAGGGCGTTCGCGTCCACTTGTCGGCTGGTGCTCATGAGATCCACGCCCCCACTTTGCCGCGCTCGGCCCACGAGCCGTCGCGCTTCGAGAACAGCCGGTAACCGCCGGAGCCCACGTTCCAGTCGAACTGCTGTCCGGCGTAGATCAAGGCCTGCGTCCCGCCCCGGTCGAGCCCGACCCGCGAGAACCGGAGCGTGCCGTCCGAGCCGGGGAACAACCGGCGGAAACGCTCCCACCCCTCCCCGTCCCTGAAGACCCGGTAAAATTCCGTATCATCCAGGCAGATAAACCGCCCATCCGGGTCGAAGTCGGGTCTGATCGTGTGCCTCTCGCGGTTCTTCGCCACAAAGTCGGCCAGCGTCTCTTCGCCGAGGCCTACGAGGTTCTCGCGCAGGTAAGAGAGCATACGCCCCTCGTCGACCTCCCCGCGCAGCCCGCTAAGGGTCAAAGAGCGGACCACCTGTCCGGCGCCGACGTGCAGATGGCCAAGACAGGCATCCAAGACCTCCCGTTCGTCGGCGATGGTCCCGTTGAACAACGCAGAAGCTCCCTTCTCCGTCTCCGACGGCCAAACCGTCACCGGCAACCCGGTGTGCCGGGCCCCGGGCAGGTCATGGGATCAGTAGGGGTGGTCCGGTCACTTGGCGTGCCGCGCGAGCCAAACAGTATCTGAGGCTCCTCACGCGCCGGGGTGCCTCTTGCGTTCCCCGATGCGCCAAAGCACGCCTCCATCTGGCCTGTGGGTTGGAAGGCGACGATCAGCCTGCCACCCCCTTCTCCGGCGCGAGCCCAGACACGCGGCACGAGTACGGAATCACCGGGACCCAGCTGATGATGCTCGTCGCCGATTTCGATACTGTATTCGCTGTCGATGACGTGGAACCGCTCTTCTTGCCTATGATGGTAGTGCCGCGGCGGCCCACCCTTGAGTGCATCGGTGTTCTCGATGACGAAGAAGCCGCCGTTCGTATCCGAAGCGGACACCTTGCGGTCGATCGACATGGAGCCGAATACCCTACGCCGCTCCCGGAATCTATCGCCGCCTGCCGGGGCGCGGACACTCTGATCGTCGGTTGCAAGCCCCTCATACACCCGCCTTACCTCCCTAACAGATCCTCGGCAACGGGTCGCCGACGAGCATGTCGATCATGCGGGTGCCGCCGAACTGCGTGTGCATCACGACCATGCGCGCGGGCTCCTCGCGTACTTCGCCGATTATCTGGGCGTCCTCGCCGCCTTCGAGGCCGCGCAACGCTTCAAGCGCAGCGTCCGCGGTTTCGGGGGAGACCACGGCGAGGAGCTTGCCCTCGTTGGCGACGTAGAGGGGGTCTATGCCCAGGATCTCGCACGCCCCGTTTACCACGTCCCGTACCGGGAGCCTCTCCTCCCAGAGCGCCACCCCGTACCCGGAGTCGCGGGCAAGCTCGTTCAGGACGGTCCCCACGCCGCCGCGCGTTGGGTCCCGCATGAAACGCAATCCGGGTCCCGCGGACTCTTTGAGGGCCCGCGTCAGGGGGGTCAGGGGCCGCGTGTCTGAGAGGACTTCGGCTTCGAGCTCAAGGTCTCCGCGCGCGATCAGGATGGCCGCCCCGTGGTCGCCTAGGCTGCCCGAACAGAGGATCTTGTCTCCGGGACGCACGTATGCGGACGACAGGTTCAGCTCCGGGTCGGCGATCCCGACCCCGGTCGTGACGACGTAGAGGCCGTCGCCCTTCCCGCGCTCGACGACCTTGGTGTCGCCGGTGGCGACGGGTACCCCGGCCCTCTCGGCGGCCCGCGCCATCGCGTCGACCTCGTGGGCCAGTACTTCGGTGTCCAACCCCTCCTCGATGATGAGGGCGACGGAGAGACCGAGCGGGGTGGCGCCTGAGACGGCGAGGTCGTTGACGGTGCCGTTGACCGCGAGCTCGCCGATGGAGCCGCCGGGGAAGACGAGCGGGCGCACCACGAAAGAGTCGGTGGTCAGGGCGAGGTGGGCGTCTCCGAAGGGGATCAGGGCCGCGTCGGAGAGCGGCGCGAGGACGTGGTTGTCCAGGGCCGGAAGGAGCAGGCCTTCTATGAGCTTGTGGGTCGCCTTGCCCCCGGCGCCGTGGCTCATGTCTATGCGCTGGGCTGTGAACCTCGGCGGCCGGCGGCGATTCTGCTCCAGGGTATCGAGGACGCGCTGCTCTCTCTCGCTCATCCCTTCGACCCTATCTCGACCTTTTCGAAAGACTTGCGGCCGAAGTTGTAGTAGGCGGCGCAGGCGCCCTCGGAGGAGACCATGAGCGCGCCCAGGGGACGCTCCGGCGTGCAGGCCGTGCCGAAGACCTTGCACTCGTGGGGCTTGAGCACGCCTTTGAGGACCTCGCCGCACTGGCAGGCCTTGGGGTCGGCCACCCGCACGCCCGGCGTGGAGTAGCGCAGCTCGGCGTCGAAGTCCGCGTAGGCCGCCGACAGCTTGAGCGCCGACTGGGCGATAAACCCCAGGCCCCGCCACTCAAAGTAAGGCCTAAGCTCGAAGACCTCGGCCATGCTCCTGAGGGCCTGCAGGTTCCCCTCCCAGAGCACTACCCTGCCGTACTGGTTCTCGACCTCGCAGCGCCCCTCATCGAGCTGGTGCATGAGCATTAGGATGGATTGCAAGAGGTCAAGCGGCTCGAACCCGGCGACCACGCACGGCTTGCCGTAGTCTTTGGGCATGAACTCGTAGGGTCGGCAGCCGATCACCGTCGATACGTGCCCGGGCCCGATAAACGCGTCCAGGCGCAGGTCCGGCGAATCCAGAAGCGCCCGAACCGGCGGCACGATGGTGACGTGGTTGCAGAAGACAGAAAAGTTCTCGATGCCCTCCTTTTTCGCCCGCTGCAACGTGAGCGCCGTCGAGGGGGCCGTGGTCTCGAAACCTATGGCGTAGAAGACCACTTCGCGGTCCGGGTTCTCGCGCGCGATGCGCAGCGCGTCTAGGGGCGAGTAGACCATGCGGATGTCGGCGCCTTCGGCCTTCACCTCCAGCAGGTTTCCCCTGGATCCCGGCACGCGCATCATGTCCCCGAAGCAGGTAAAGATGACCTCGGGGCGCTCGGCTATGGTTACGCCCTCGTCCACCCGGCCCATGGGAAGCACGCAGACGGGGCAGCCTGGGCCGTGCACCAGCTCCACCTGATCAGGCAACAGGTCTTTTATCCCGTGCCGGTAGATGGTGTGGGTGTGCCCCCCGCAGACCTCCATGAGCTTGTAGTGCCGGCCCGGGTCGGTGAGCGAGGCAATCTGCGCCGCCACCGCCCTGGCTATCTCGCCGTTCCTGAACTCGTCCACGTACTTCACTAAGAATCCTCCTCCTGCGCGGCCACCCTCCCGATGGCCACACCTCCGTGCGTCAGCAGAACCTCTCCCACCCCTACGGGGGCCACCAGTTCGACGGCTATCTCGGCCCGGTTGCCGACAGCGTCTTCGCAGAGGGCATCGTACCCTTCCAAAGAGACCACCCGCACCGGGATGCCGGCGTCCGAGCAGGTGACGCACCCGTCGTGGTCCAGCGTGCAGTAGCCTGGCAGCATAGGCTCTTCTTCGCGCACGGCTACTCTATCTGGGAGGCCTTGAGCTCCTCCAGCTCCTGCTCGTATTCTTCCCCGATCTGTTCCAGGGCCTTCAAGGCGGCGTGCGCCTCGGCTTCGTCGAGCTTGGACATGGCGAAACCCACGTGGATGAGCACCCAGTCCCCCGCCTCTATCTTCTGCTCGTCGTAGTGGACCAGGCCGATGTTTATGTTCCTACGGACTCCCCCTACCTCCGCCTTGGCAAGATAGATGTCTTCGTCCAAGATCTCGACTATCTGGCCCGGTATCCCCAAACACATGCCCCTCTGCCTCCTATCCCCTCTGAACAGAACTGTTCGCTAGCACCGCCTGGCCCAAGGCGAGCCCACCGTCGTTGGTCGGCACCCGTCGGTGCCGGTAGACCGCGAAGCCTTTCCCCGCCAGGAACTCTAACACCTGCTCCATCAGTAGCAAGTTTTGGAAAGTCCCCCCGGAGAGCGCTACGGCGCTCGCCCCTCCCTCCTCCCGGATCCGCTCGCACCCGGCGACGATCACCTCCGCCATCGTCCGGTGAAACGTGGCGGAGATCTCCCCCGTCTTCCGCCCAGACAGCAGGTCTTCGACCACCCCGCTCAGGAGCCCCCCGGTCTCCACCACCCACATCCCCTCTTCGGGCCGCAGCCGGAAAGCGTAGCCCCGGCTCGCCGGACCGCGGGCGGCCAGCTCCAACTCCACCGCGGCCTGCCCCTCGTAGGTGGCGCGCCCGGAGCCCGGTACCCCGACGAGGGCCGCGACGGCGTCGAAAAGCCGCCCGGCGCTGGACGTCGGCGGGGTATTCAGCCCGTGCTCCACGAGACGGGCGATGAGGCGCACGTTCCGCTCCCCCGCCTCCCAAACTACCTTAAGCGGGAGCTTCAAGGCCTGCTCTTCGCCGTAGAGCATGATGAGCCGCGCGATCGCCATTCGCCAGGGTTGGCGGATCGCCGCCGATCCTCCTGGCAGCGGGGCATACTCAAGGTGCGCCCGCCGGACGAACCCGCCTTCCAGGCTGCCCTCGAAAAATTCCCCGCCCCAGACCGCGCCGTCGATGCCTTGGCCGGTCCCGTCGAGTGCGATCCCTATGACGCGCTCTCCGTCGGGACGCTCGTTGTCCGCGAGGCAGCTCGCGACGTGCGCGTGGTGGTGCTGGATGCCGACCGCCGGGAGCCCGTCTTCTTCTAACTCTCGGGCGTACTTGGTCGAAAGGTACTCGGGATGGAGGTCGTAGGCGACCAGCTCAGGTTGCACATCGAAGAGCCGGCGGTAGTGCTCGACCCCCTCCCGGAAGGACCGCAGCGTCTCGTAGTTCTCCATGTCCCCGACGTGGTGACTCGGGAAGGCGTGGCTGTCCTTCGCCAGGCAAAAAGTGTTCTTGAGCTCCCCGCCGCAGGCCAGGGTGTGACGGACGAACCCCCCGGCGAGCCGCAGCGGCGCGGGCGCGTAGCCGCGCGAGCGCCGGAGGGGATAGGGTCCACCTGCGGCTATCCGTAACACGCTGTCGTCGCAGCGCGTGTGGATGGGACGGTCGTGCACGAGAAAGTAGTCCGCTATGTCGCAGAGTTGCTCGAACGCTTCTTCGTCCCGGTAGGCGATGGGCTCGTCGGAATTGTTGCCGCTGGTCATGACCAGCGGGATGCCCGCGTCGCCCAACAGCAGTTGGTGCAGCGGCGTGTACGCCAGCATCACCCCCAGCATCTTCTGGCGCGGGGCCACCTCTTCTGCCACACCGCTATCCTGGCGACGCTCCAGTAGCACTATGGGGCGGGCGAGTGAGGTGAGGAGCGCTTCCTCCTCCGGCGTCACGCGGCACAGCTCCCCCACCTGCGCGAGATCGCGGGCCATAAGCGCGAAGGGCTTGTCCTGGCGCACCTTGCGGCCCCGCAATGCCCTGACCGCCGCGGCGTCGAACGGGTCGCAGGCCAGGTGGTAGCCGCCGAGGCCCTTTATGGCGACGACGGCCCGCCCGCGCAGCAGCTGCGCCGTCCGCGAGATAGGGTCCCCCGGCTTGACGCGCAGCTCGTGTCCGAAACGGTCAAGTAGACGCACCCGTGGTCCGCAGTCCGGGCAGGCGTTGGGCTGGGCGTGGAAGCGGCGGTCGGCGGGGTCGTCGTACTCCCGCCGGCAATCGGGGCACATCCCGAAGGCGGACATCGTGGTCGTGGCCCGGTCGTAGGGGACGGAGCGGGTGATCGTGAATCGCGGGCCGCAGTTGGTGCAGTTCGTGAACGGGTAGCGGTGGCGCCGATCGGCGGGGTCGAGAATCTCGGCCAGGCAGTCGTCGCAGGTGGCGACGTCGGGGGAGACGAGCGCCCGCCGCCGGTCGCCCTCCCGGCTCTCTTCGATCCTGAACTCCCGGTCCCCGAGCGTCGCGAGCGGTTGCCACCCGACGGACTCGACCACGGCAAGCGGCGGGGCGTCCTCCTCGAGGGCACGCACGAAGCGTTCCAACTCCCCCGGCGTGCCCTCCACCTCGATGCGGACCCCTTCGGCGTCGTTGCGGACCAGCCCAAAGAGCCCGTTCTTGCGCGCCAGGGCGTAGACGAAGGGTCTGAAACCGACTCCCTGCACTATGCCCCGGACGGAGACCTCCCGGCGTTCCCGGGTAGGTGTTCTCATGGCGCGTCCGAGCCTTCCACCGGAGGGCTGTTCAGCCTTTGCAGGCCCAAGAAAAACCTTGCGACTCCTCCCAGCACCGATCTACTCAAGCCCATTCGCGGCACGTGCTCCTTTGCCGGTGCAGCACGCCCATACATCCCCTCGCGGCTGCGGGTTCTACATCGCTCTGATCTTCATGTACCTTTGGATGTCCGGCCACTGCCCGGCCACCATGTACCCCACTCCCACAACCAAGCCCAACAACAGCAGTTTCTTCATACCGATTTCACCTCCTCTCCACCTGACACCTCAACCTCCGGGGCGAACCCTGTCGCCCTTTTCACTGATCTCCCCAACCAGCGACTCCACCAGTTTCACGGCCTCCTCCACCGCCGCATGCACCGGCTCGCTCAGCTCCATAAGCATCTCGTCGTAGTCTTCCCCGCTCAAGACCACCTGCGGCTCGCAGCCCACCACGAGGGTTCTGGTTGGCCCGCCACCGAGCGCGCGGGCGAATCTGATCACCTTGACGGGATCCATCCCGTGGGTGTCAAGCACCACCCCTTCGTCTTCCTCGATCTCCGGCTCGATGAGGTAGACGGTACCCGGCTTTTCGCCCCGCGGGGTGGCGTCGACGAAGACGACCACCTCGTAATCGTCCTGGAGCGCGTAGGCGAGGTCCATCCCCCGAATACCGAAGTCCTTCACCTCGACGCCCCCCGGCATCTCGCGCCCGGCGAGCCGCTTGACCACCTCGACCCCGAAACCGTCGTCGCCGAGGAATATGTTGCCGACGCCGGCGATCAGGACGCGGCTACTCATCGGTGGTCTCCAGGTCCAGCGGTATGACCTCCTCGGGGGAGAAGAAGAACCGGTGCCCGAGGATGCGGTCGGCCCCCAGGTCCCTTCCCGGGTCGTCCTCCAGCGTTACCGCCAGGTGGATCCGGTCCTCGTAGTCCTGCTCTACGGCCTCGATAAACGCGACCTTCCCGGCGAGCGCGAGGTCCATGATGTCCCCCCCGGGGTGGGGTCGGAGCAGGACCCGGCTACCCTTCCGTAGCTCGACGCCCTCCACGAGCAGGCTCTCGAGCGCGGGCCTCCCCTCCTGCTCCCGGAAGAACTCCTCCACGCTACGGCCTCAGCATCCGGATATCCCGGAAGGTCCCGTTGAGCTTCATAAGTTCCTCCGTCGAAAGGGACTCGCACCGGGCCAGGATCTCCCGCCCCCGCGGGTCAGAGGCGCGCATCTCTTCTTTCTCCTCGTCCGTGAGGTTGAGCACGTTGAGTATGAGCATCTGGTCGATCTCGGTCCCGTCGAACAGGTCACCGGGGCTCTCGGGGGCGATCTGGGGGTAGTCGTAGAGGATGATCGGGGAGGAGAGCAGCATGTTCGTCTCCCCTTCCTCCCCGACGAGCACCGGCCAGGTCTTCAGGTTCTCGCACCCTTCCGCGGCCTCCCGCAACTCCTCCGGCGGGTCCATGAGCGAGACGAACTCCCCCCCCTCTACCTCCAGCGCCGTGTGGGTCGAGACGAAGGTCTGCTTGAGCGTGCTCTCCCGGTCCTCGCCCCCCCAGGGGGTGGTGTTGGTTATCCTGACCGTTACCCTGTAGGCCCCATCTCGCAACGGCTCGGCCCCCACCCTTACCGCCCCGCGTAGAGGGCGCCAGCTACGCACCAGGGCCCCCACGACCTCTCCGGTGGGTTCCGCCAGCGGCTCCTCCCTGCTCCCCCCGGGGATGTCTATCTCCACCTCTTTGGGAGAACCCGGTAGCTCGGAGAGCTTGAAGCGCCCGACCCCTACCTCTCGCTCGGCCGCCTCGTCCCATGGCAGGTGAAGCTCCCCCCCGACCCGCAACTCGTCCGCGAACTTCAGGAGTTCGCCGCTCTTTACGCCTACCTTCCGCTCGACGACATGCAGGAAACGGACCTGCACCTCGATGGTGGTTTCTTCATCCTCCAGCACCAGACACTGGGTCTGCATGATCCAGGGGTCGTCCTCGCCCCTAGCCTCGCTGTAAGCCCTCGGGTGCACCCCCCCGAACGTCCAGCGCTGCTGATTTTTTCTCGCCGACCGGCGATAGGGCCACAGCAGGTACCCCTCGTAGAGCACCGCCTCGGCGATCTTCTTCGCCGCGTCCACTACCGCTCCACCTCCTGCTCGCTCGCGTGCAGCAGAGCCTCCACGGCGGCTTCCCAGGTCGGGAGCCCTCTGCGAGCCTTATAGTCGTAGAGCCGATCGAAGGCGTCTTTGCGGAGCCTGATCCAGGCGCTGTTGGGGAAATAGTGCTCCATCATCTCCTTCCACAACCGGACAGGCATCCGAAACTGTGCCTCTTTCTCCCAGGGGATCCGCGCTATCTGCAGCCCACCGCCCTCCCCCGCGTAGAAGACCGTGCCGCTGAACAAGAACTCTAGCGGCACCTCGCCGTCTTCGAGGGCATCGAAGTACTTGGCAGCGACTACATCGAAATCGTAGGTGCAAGTAACGGGCATATCTACTACCGTGCTCCCGGAGAACGGAGGAACTTGGAGGGTGGTGTGGGTCCAGAGCAAGCTCCGCAGCGTGCTCCCCCATCTGTGAGGCTCGCCGAATACCTCGAGAAGCCGTTCCTGCTCCGCCGCTTCGTAGTGCCGCTGCGTCGCCGCGATTCGAACCTGGGTGCTGAGGGCGACGGAACGGATGGGCTCTTCTTCCAGGTTTTCGAGGCGCAACTTGAAGAGGAGGCTCGGAACGGCGGCAAATTCGAGAACATCGGCATCCTCTACCGCGAAATCCAGGTCAGGCACCCGGTTCTCCTCTAAAAGGGAGCTTGCTTGGTGTTCTCACGCTTAGAATGCCGATCCTCCTCGTTCCCCGGTCTTGCCGCAGGAGACGTAGAAGGCCAAGCAGATCACCTTGCGTGCTCCTTGGCCTTTACGCCCCAGTTACGGCCTCACAACGGTGCCCGGTCGGGCGAACCGCCCCGCCAGCCAAGGTGGTTATGGCGGCGGCATGGTCGGCATGTTCGGGTCTATCGGGTTCCTGAGCTCGGGGTTGATGCCCGTGGATAGCCGCATGGTAGCCTTGGCTTGAGGACGCCCCGCCTCGTTCTCGCCGGTGTAATGGATGCCGGGGTCCCCCTCGATACCGCCGGGCTCGTTGCCCGCATTTACCCCCGGCGTGTGCGCCGGTGCATCCACCTTCACATCCGGCTTTCCTACCTTCAGGTTATCCTTCCACATCTTTCCCTCCTTTCCCGGTAGCCTTGTCGTCCTCGGTCGGTGAAAAGACCTCAACCTTTCCCAACCTTCTTGGAACGCTTCCTCAAT
>CADCUZ010000161.1 GCA_902806015.1 uncultured Rubrobacteraceae bacterium | reverse complement strand
TGGCCGCGTCGTAGCGGCGGCCTATCTCTTCCCAGTTGACGACGTCCCACCAGGCGTTTATGTACTCGGGGCGGCGGTTCTGGTACTTGAGGTAGTAGGCGTGCTCCCACACGTCCAGGCCCATCACGGGGGTCTTGCCCTCCATAAGCGGGCTGTCCTGGTTCGCCGTCTTCTCTATGGAGAGGGAGCCGTCGGGGGAGGCCACCAGCCACGCCCACCCGCTCCCGAACAGCGCGCCGGGCGCGGCGGCCGCCGCGAACTGCTCCTTGAACCCGTCAAAAGAGCCGAACGAGGAGTCCATGGCCGAGGCGAGATCGCCGGAGGGACTGCCGCCGCCCGAGCCGGAAGGTCCCATGATCTGCCAGAACATCGAGTGGTTGGAGTGGCCGCCGCCGTTGTTCCTCACCGCGGTGCGGATGTCCTCCGGGACGGAGTCGAGGTTGGCGAGGAGCTCTTCGACGGTGCCCGGGTCGGCCTCCGGGTGCTTCTCCAGGGCGGCGTTGAGGTTGGTGACGTAGGTGTTGTGGTGCTTCTCGTGGTGCAGGTGCATCGTCTGCTCGTCTATCGTAGGCTCCAAGGCGTCGTAACCGTAAGGGAGCTGCGGCAGCTCGTATGCCATCTTTGTCTTTCTCCTCTCCTAGCTTACCTTCATTGCAGACTCTAGCATACCCCGGAATCGGCGGGCTTTAACGTGAGGGGGAGACGTCGGGGTCACGGTGGGGTGCCGAGAAGGGCTGTAGAATGCGGTTCTTGGACGCTCCTTACCCACCGGCCGGGCGCGACGTCCCCGGGCTCTCCGCCCCGGAGGAGATGCGTCGCCTGCTCGACAGGGCCGTTGCGGCGAGCTCGAACGGCATCGTCATCACGGACCCGAAGCTGCCGGACAACCCGATCGTCTACGTCAACCCGGCTTTCGAGAAGATCTCGGGCTACTCGGCGGAGGAGGCCCGGGGGCGCAACTGCCGCTTTTTGCAGAACGACGAGCGCGACCAGCCGGCGCTCGACGAGCTCAGAGTGGCGCTCCGGGAGGAACGGGGATGCCGGGTTGTGCTGAGGAACTACCGCAAAGACGGCCCGCTCTTCTGGAACGAGCTGTACGTCTCGCCGGTCCACGACGAGGCGGGGCGGCTCATCAACTTCGTCGGGGTACAAAACGACATCACCGAGCGGCTCAGGATCGAGGAGAGCCTGCGCGAGAGCGAGGAGCGCTTCCGGGCCACCTTCGAGCACGCCGCCGTGGGCGCCGCCCAGGTCGGGACGGACGGCCGCTGGCTGCGCGTCAATCGCCGCCTCTGCGAGATCGTCGGCTACACCGCCGAGGAGCTGCTGGAGAGGACCTTCGAGGACATCACCCACCCCGACGACCTCGAGGGGGACCTGGAGCGCGCCCGGGCGATGCTGCGGGGGGAGCTCCAGACGTACACGATGGAGAAGAGGTACGTCAGAAAGGACGGATCCCCCGTCTGGGTGAACCTCACCGTCTCCCTGGTCCGCGACGGACCCGGGGAGCCCCGGTACTTTATTGCGGTGGTCGAGGACATCAGCGAGCGCAAGAGGATAGAAGAGGAGCGCGACCTCTTGCTGGTGGGGGAGAAGCTCGCGCGCGCCGAGGCGGTCGCCGCCCGCCGGCGTCTGGCCCTGCTCGCCGCCGCGGGGCCCGCCCTCTCTGCCTCCCTCGACTACGAGGAGACGCTCCGGCGCGTGCCGCGCCTGGTGGTCCCCGAGCTCGCGGACTGGTGCCTGCTCGACATAGCGGAGGAGGACGGGAGCGTCCAACAGCTTGCCGCGGCCCACGCCGACCCGGAAAAAGTAGAGCTCCTGCGCCGGCTCAAGGAGCACAGGTCCTTCGGGGAGGACGACCCCGGGAGCACCGCCCGGGTGCTGCGGACGGGGAGATCGGTCCTGATCTCCGAGCTCTCCGGAAGCGGGCTCTACGAGCGGGAGCTGGATGGAGAGCACCGGGAGTTGATGCGCGCCCTCGAGCCGCGGTCTCTGATGAGCGTGCCGCTATTGGCGCGCGGCCGAACTTTAGGCGCCATGACCCTCGTCTCCTCCCGGCCCGACCGCCGCTACGACGACGAGGACCTGCTGTTCGTGGAGAACCTCTCCTACCGGTGCGCGCTCGCGGTGGACAACGCTCGTCTCTACCGGGACCGGAGCGAGATCGCCCGCACCCTCCAGAGGAGCCTCCTGCCGTCCCACCTGCCCAATATACCGGGCGTCGAGCTCGGCGCCGAGTACCTACCCTCCGGCGAGGCCAACGAGGTGGGCGGGGACTTCTACGACGTCATAAACACCGTGGAGGACAGCTGGGTCTGCGCCATCGGGGACGTCCGCGGCAAGGGGGCCGAGGCGGCGGCGGTGACGGCCCTGATCCGCTACACCATCCGCGCCGTGACGATGCAGGACGACCGGCCCTCCGGGGTTCTCGCCGCCCTTAACGAGGCCATGCTTCGCCAACTCCCCGAGGACCGTTTCTGCACCGCGGCCTGCGCCCGCCTGGAGCCCCTAGACTGCGGGCCCGGCGTCGGGGTGGACGTCTCCGGCGCCGGCCACCCGCCGCCGCTCGTGGTGCGCGCCGACGGCTCGGTCGAGGAGTTGAGCTGCCCCGGCCGGGCGCTCGGCGTCTTCCCGGACGCCGAGCTGGGCGATACCCACACGCGCCTCGTGCCGGGGGAGACGCTGGTCTTCTACACCGACGGCGTCACCGAGGCGCGCTCCCCCGACGGCGGCTTCTTCGGCGAGGACCGGCTCCGCCGACTCCTGGCCGCCCGCACCGGAAAAAGCGCGGGTGATATCGCCCGCGGCCTCAAGAACGCCGTCCTCGAATTCCAGGAGGGCTACCCCCGGGACGACCTGGCGCTGTTGGTCGTGCGCGCCACGTAGGGGAACATCGCGGCTTCGCCTCCGCTTACGGCAGTCAGCCTCTTGCTTGTGATGGGCCGGGGTTTTCTGCTTTCTTGTTCTCGCTACTGGCCGACGGCTCAAAGCTTCGAGCTCTGCGCCTTCTTTGGCCTTGCGCGGTTTCGTAGCGCCGCCAGCGTCAGCAGGCCGGTCGCGGCGAGGAGGGCGGCCACGAGTTGGATCCTCCAGATCACGTCAGGCAGTTCGGCCTGCAGGAGCGCGCCGCCCACGATCGGGCTTGCCCCGCACGCCGCCCCGAAGCATGCCCCGAAGAGGGCCAGGTACGTCCCGCGCAGCCGTACCGGCGCGAGCTCGGCGGCCAGCGCGGCGCCGGCCACCTCCAGCACCATCTCGGCGAGGGTGAAGAAGAGGACGAACGCGACCACGATGCCCAGGAAGGACTCGGTGGCGAGCAGCGTGGCCGACGAAAGGGCGAAAAGGACGGCCCCCGCGAGGAGGGCGACCACCTTCGAGCCGCGGTCTATGAGGTACGAGACCGGGAGTTGGAACAGTATGACCATCAGCCCGTTGGCGCCCAGGAAGAACCCTATCTGCCGGTCGGTCACCCCGACGAAGTTTTTGGCATAGATGGGCAAAGCCTGCCAGTTCTGCGTGAAGACGTAGTACAGTAGCACCCCCACGGCCAGCAGGAGGACGAACGGCCCGTCTGCGAAGGCCTCGCGCAGGCCGCGCTTGGCCCTCTCCTCGGTTTCGGTCTCCTGCCGGAAAGGCAGCGACTCCCGGACGGCCACCGCGAGGGCGAGGGCGACGAGGGCGGTTAGGATGGAGGTTCCGACAAAGAGTTTCGGGTAGACGCCGGCGGCGCCGCCCGCCGCGGCGGAGACCAGGCCGGCCACCATCGGCCCCGAGGCCCAGCCGACGTTGCCGCCCACCCGGACGAGGCCGTAGGCGCGGGAGCGCATCCCGGGCGGCGTCACGTCGGCGACCATCGCGTTGCGGGAGGCCTCGAACATGGACCAGCCGAGAAGCCCGTGGGCCGCCGAGACCGTCAGGTACCCGGCGAAGTTGTCCACTAGGGCGAAGCCGAAGAAACCCGCGGCGCTCCCGCACAGGGCGACGAGCATCGTCGGCTTGCGCCCGTAGCGGTCCGTGAGGGGGCCGGCAACGAGGCCGGAGGCCACGCTGGAGGCGGCGAAGACGGCGAGGCCGACGCCGACCAGCGAGAGCGGGATGCCGAGGACGTTGTGGAAATAGATCGAGCTGAACGGAAAGTACAGCCCGTGCCCGAACCGGAACGCGACCATCGCGAAAAGCAGGAGCCACACCCGACGGTCGAACCCCCCAAACGCCTTCGCGGCACGCGAGATCACCAGCGGATGATACCGGAAGTGTGTTTCGAGGATCGGTTTTGGTGTTCGGGTGGGCCGCCGGCTGTGAGATACTCCGCGTGTGTTTACAGGGGAGGAGGAACTTTGGCCCGTACGACGGAATTTCCAGGCTCGCTGGCGCGGCTCTCCCGCGCCTTGCGGACGCGGGAGGTCTCACCGGTCGAGATGACGGAGGCGCTGCTCGGCCGGATCGGGGCCGATGAGACGAACGCGTTTATCACGGTGACGGCGGAACGCGCCATGGAGGACGCGGCGCGGGCCGAGGCGGAGATTGGGGCCGGGGATTACCGCGGCCCGCTGCACGGCGTGCCCGTCTGGATCAAGGACCTCGTCTACACGAAAGGCGTCCGCACCACGATGGCCTCCGCGTTCTTCGAGGACCACGTGCCCGAGGACGATGCGGCGATCGCCCGCAGGCTCCGCGAGGCCGGAACCGTGCTGCTAGGCAAGACGAACACCCACGAGTTCGCCTACGGTCCTACGGGCGATCGTTCTTTTTTCGGGCCGACGAGGAACCCGCACGACCCGGCCAGGATCTCCGGCGGCTCCTCCGGCGGCTCGGGCGCCGCCGTGGCGACCGGCCTCTGCTACGGCGCCATCGGCTCGGATACCGGCGGCTCCATCCGCATCCCCGCCGCCCTTTGCGGCGTCGTCGGCATGAAGCCGACCTTCGGCCGCGTGGGCAAGAGCGGCGTCTTCCCCCTGGCCTGGACCCTAGACCACGTGGGCCCCATGACCCGCACCGTCGAAGACAACGCCCTGCTCCTCTCGGCGCTCGTCGGCCACGACCCGCAAGACCCGTACTCCGCGGACCGGCCCGCCGAAGACTTCGCCCGCGACCTGGAGCGCGGCCTGCGGGGTTCGGCCGTCGGCGTCCCGACCGCCTTCTACTTTGAGCACGTCGATAGAGAGGTCGAGGCGCGGGTGCGCGAGTCGGTCGAGGCCTTCCGAAGCCTCGGGGCGGTGGTGCGCGAGGTCGAGGTCCCGAACGTGTGGGAAACCCTGCACGCCCAACGCCTGACCCTCGCCGCCGAGGCCTACGCCGTCCACGAGGAACGCCTTAAGTCCGACCCCGACAGGTTCGACGACCAAGGGCTCGAACGACTCCTGCAGGGCGAGGAACTGCGGGCGCACAGGTACGCGAACGCCCAGAGACGAAAGCTGCGGTCGCGCCGCGAGTTCGAGGAGGTGCTCGGGGAGGTGGACGTCATCCTCTCTCCGAGCGTCCCGATCCCGGCGACCGAGATCGGCCAGAGACAGGCCTCCATCAACGGCCACGAAGAGGCTGTGTACTCCGCCCTAACCCGCCTGACCGGGCCGACGAACATGAACGGCCTCCCGAGCCTCTCCGTTCCGTGCGGAACGACGGATTCCGGCCTCCCCGTCGGGCTGCAACTCATAGGCCGTCCCTTCGACGAGGCGACGGTCTACCGCTTCGGGCACGCCCACGAAAAAACCTACGATTTTGCCCATTGACCGCCGTCCGACACCTTTTTGCACTGGAACGATGAAGGGTGACTGGAACGTCCGCGCGTGGACGAAAGGAGAGGAAGACTCGCAGATGTGCAGGGTCGGGTGGGGTCAGGACGGCAGATAGAGCGCCACTCTGTAGTCTACCTTGTTCCGGGTGCTCTTCTACGTGTCGTTGCCGCTACACGTGGGCCTGACGGTGGGCATCTCTATGGGTGCTGGTGCTAGCGGGGGAAACGGGTTGTCGCCATGGAAAGTCACGTTGGTAGCCTTCATGGCGCAGTACGGCGAGCGTCTCGTGGCGCGACGGGCGTGTTCTTCGCCCAACAGATGCTGTTCTTGCCGGGTGCGGTGGTCCTCTTGGGCGGGCTGGTCGGTCTCTACGCTAAGCAGTCGGAGGCTGCGGGCAGATTGGGTTTTGTGGGCTTCCTGGTCGCCTTCCTAGGAACGGCGCTTCCTTGGGGCATCTCGGCGACGGTGGGGATGTGCGCGTGTTGACCCAGGCGCACCCGAAAGGCTGGCGGGCTTTCCTAGGTTTGCTGAACGCTGACGGCCGAGACGGCTACCGCGCGATCTGCGAGTGGCTGCGGGCGATGCCGGCCCGGCGGCAGACGCGGTCGTCGGAGGCGAGCTCCGGGTTGGAGTGCTCCAGGATGTCCAACCTCTCGGTCGTCCTCTCGATGCCGTCGTTCACCCGGCGCAGCCGCTCTTGCCACCCGCGCTCGGCCCGGGAGCCGGGGACCATCTCCTCGTGGGTCCGCGTGCGGTGGATCCTCTCGGCCAGCTTTACGTAGCCTTCGTAGTTGTCCAGGTACCTGTCGTAGAACACGCGGAACATCCGGATCGGGAAGCCGCCCGACGCCCGGGCCCGGCCCGCGAGCGTACTGCCCGGCTTGATGTCGTCGTCCGGATGGGGACGCCACACCGCACGGCGTGGCTGCTCGTCGTCGTTCGGGGTGCCCGCGGTCTCGGGCGACCGGGTCTCGGGTAGAACCACCGGTCGTTGGGCCTTTCGGGCCTCCGGTGGCCCCTCGGGAGGTGTTCCTTCGGGGCGCTCGCGGGCCTCCGGCGCCCCCGCGGGCGGCCGCCGGACCGCCCTCCTCTCCAGCAGTTCCTGTTTGGTCCGCTCGATGCTTCGCTCGGCGCCCCGGCGCGTGCGGACGTTCAGCTCGGCCTCTTCGCGTCCTTTTTCCGAGCTTCGACGCTGTTCTTCCAGGTGGGCGAGGAGGCGGGCCTGGCCCTCGCTCAGGTGTTCTAGACGCTCCTCGGCCAGATCCACGTACCGGCGGGCGGTCCGCAAGGTGCGCACGGCGACGAAGAGGGTGACGGCGCTGACTGCCAGGAGCCAAGCGCCGGCGAACAAGAGTAGCGTCTGGGTCATGCCCTTTGCCTCCTTGGAACGGTGTCCTCGCGCGGGCACCTTGTCTTCGACCGCACTTATAGCAGCGGACGGTGCCGGATGGCAAGCTCGGACGCGAGTCCGGCTTAGCGCTTTCGCGTAAAGGGGACGCCGGCGGCCGTCTCCTGCCGCCGGCGGGGATCGGGCTCAGGCTTCTAGGTTCGTCATGACGTGTTTTATGCGGGTGTAGTCCTCCAGGCCGTACATCGAGAGGTCCTTGCCGTGGCCGGAGTGCTTGAAGCCGCCATGGGGCATCTCGGCGACGATGGGGATGTGCGTGTTGATCCAGACGCACCCGAAGTCCAGCCGCCTGCTGACCCGCATCGCCCGCCCGTGGTCCTTGGTGAAGACGCTGGAGGCCAGGCCGTAGCGCACCCCGTTGGCCCACTTCACCGCTTCGTCCTCGTCGGAGAAGGGCTGGATGGTGATGACGGGGCCGAAGATCTCGTCCTGGGAGGCCTCGTCGTCCTGGCGCAGGCCCGAGACAACGGTCGGGGGGTAGAAGTACCCCGGGCCGTTGCCGGCCCTCTGGCCGCCGGCGGTCACCTCGGCGTGGTCCGGGAGCCGCTCGACCATGCCGGAGACGTGCTCGAGCTGGGTCTGGTTGTTCAACGGTCCGTAGAGGGCGTTCCCGTCGTCGGGGGAGCCGGTCTTTGTGTCCTTCGCCTGCTCGGTGAGGGCGACGACGAAGTCGTCGTAGGCGCCGGGGGCGGCGAGCACGCGGGTGGCGGCGGTGCAGTCCTGGCCGGCGTTGAAGTAGCCGCCGACGGCTATGGCTTCCGCCGCGGCCTCTATGTCGGCGTCGTCGAAAATCAAGACCGGCGCCTTGCCGCCGAGCTCGAGGTGGGTGCGCTTGAGGTCGCGCGCGGCGGCTTCGGCCACCTGCATCCCGGCGCGGACGGAGCCGGTGATGGAGACCATCTGGGGGATGGGGTGCTCGACGACGGCGCGGCCGGTGTCCCGGTCGCCGCAGACCACGTTGAAGACGCCCGGCGGCAAGAACTCGGAGGCCATCTCGGCGAGCATCACGGTGGAGATCGGGGTGGTGTCGGAGGGCTTGAGGACGATCGTGTTGCCGGCGGCTATCGCCGGAGCGAACTTCCAGACGGCCATCATCATCGGGTAGTTCCAGGGGGTGACCTGGCCGCAGACGCCCACGGGCTCGCGTCGGACAAATGAGGTGTGGCCCTCCAGGTACTCGCCGGCGGACTTGCCTTCCAGGACGCGGGCCGCGCCAGCGAAGAACCGGATCTGGTCCACCGCCATGGGTATCTCTTCTTCCATGGTCAAGCCGATGGGCTTGCCCGTGTTTTCAGACTCGGCCCGCACGATCTCAGCGGCCCGCTCCTCTAGGGCGTCGGCGATCCTGAAGAGTGCCAACTGCCGCGTCGCCGGCGTCGCGTCCCGCCACCCCTCGAACGCCTTTTCGGCGGCCTTGTACGCCCGGCCTACGTCCTCTTTGCCGGAGGCCGGCGCCTGGGCGAAGACCTCGCCCGTGGCGGGGTTCGTCACGTCGTAGAATCGTCCCTCGGCGGGGTCCACGTGCTCCCCGTTCACGAAGTTTTTTATGCCCTTTGTGTGCGTCTGCATCTCCCTTTTCCTTTCTTCGCGTTGGTCTCTGTTGGCTCTTCAACCTGCCGGACCGGCCTTGGTGGCCGCTAGTACCTCCCTCGCGCAGTTGCGACCGGGAGCGCCGAAGACGGCGCCGCCGGGCCAGGTGCCGGCCCCGCAGAGGTAGAGATTCTCGACCGGGGTGCGGTAGCCACCGTAGCCGGGGACGGGGCGGCCGGCGAACATCCCGTCCGGCAGGAGATCGCCGTGGAAGATGTTGCCGCCAGTTATCCCGATCCTCTCCTCTATGTCCGGCGGACCCAATACCTCCATCCCCTCGACGGCCCCCGGCAGGTTGGGTGCGTACTCGCCGAGTGTCGCGACGATGTTCCGACCGATCGCCCCCCGTCTCTCTTCCCACGTCCCTTGGGCCAGCGTGTAGGGCGCGTACTGGCAGAACAGGCTCATCGTGTGCTTGCCCGGCGGCGCGAGGCCGCCCTCGGTGGCGCTCTGGATGTAGCCGTCCACGAACGGCCGTCGGGAGGGCTCGCCCCGCTCGCACTCCTCCCACGCCTCTTGCAGCGAGTCCACGGACGGATTTATGACGATGCCGCCCGTGTGCTGCGGTCCGGTCTCCTTTCCCGGCAAGGCCGTAAAGTCCGGCAACTCGCCGAGCGCCATGAGCACCTTCACCACGGAGCCCTCGACGCGCCGCTCCTTCACGCCCCTTACGAGGTCGGCCGGCAGGTGCTCCTCCCCGACCATGCCCAGGTAGGTCCGGTGCGGGTCGGCGTTGGAGAGGATGACGCCGGCCTCGAAGGAGCGGCCGTCGAAGAGGTGGACGCCTCTGGCGGCGCCGTCCCGGATGTCTATTTCGACGACCTCGGCGTCCGTGAGGATCTCGGCCCCGGACTCCCGGGCCGAGGATGCTATGGCCTGCGAGACGGCGCCCATGCCGCCGCGCACGTAGCCCCAGGCGCCCTGGTGGCCGCCGATTTTGCCGAGGATGTGGTGGTACTTGACGTAGGCGGTGCCGGGGGTGCGGGGGCCGGCGTTCGTCCCGATCACGCCGCCAACGCACAGCACCGCCTTGAGCTCTTTGGACTCGAAATACTCGTCCAGGACCTCCGCGACGCTCTTCTTCGTGAGCGTGCGCCAGTCCTCCGCGCCCTCCGGCCCATCGAAGGCGTGCTCGATGTCCCCCTTGTCGGGGGCTGGCTTGTCTAGGAGCGGGCGCATCCGGGCGATGATGCGGTCCCACATCGCCCAGTAGGCGTCGTAGGCGGCGACGTCCTTGCGGGAGAACTTGGCGATTTGCTTCGCCGTCTTCTCGCCGTCGAGGTAGGAGATCAGGTACCGACCGTCCGGAAAGGGGACGAAGTACTGGGGGTCGAGCGGGCGGACGTCGTAGCCTTGGCGGACGAGGTCGAGGTCCCGGATCACCTCCGGTAACAGCAGGTTGCAGACGTAGGAGCAGGTCGAGATCCTGTACCGTGGCCAAGGCTCCTCCGTGACCGTCGCCCCGCCGATTACCCCCCGTCGCTCCAGGACCAGAACGCTTTTTCCGGCCTTCGCCAGATAGGCCGCGGCGATCAGACCGTTGTGCCCGGAACCGACCACGATAGCATCGTAACGGACCTCCCTACGCTTGCCCAACGACGTCCCTTTCGAACTCTTCCCTACCGAGCATCATCAGGTCCTCGGGCTCGGGCTCCCCGGGAACGTGGGTACTTTTGAAGTAGCGGAATCCGGCCTTCTCGTAGGCCCGGATCGCGGCGGCGTTCTTCGGCTCGGGACCGGTGGCGTCGGGACCGCTGACGCAGGGACCGGTGACGCAGACCGCTATTCCGAGGTCCGAAAAGACGTGCTCGAAAAGGAAGCTGCGGACGATATGCTTTCCGAGCGTCCGATAAAGGTACTCCGTCTCCCCTACAAACAGCTCAACGCCAGCCGAGTCCTCCACCTCTACCAGGCTCGCGTACCCTTCGTCGGAGATCAGGTAGGACTGGATGTAGCCGATGGCCTTATCCTTGTGCAGGATCACGAACGGCCTCGGCGCTTCCCGGCTATCTATGCGGGGAAGATACCCTTCCTCGATCTCCTGGTATGAGGTTCTTTCCTCGTACCACCGACGCCGGACGTGAGGGGCGTTGAGCCAAAGGTGCATCTGCTCCAGGTCCGACGCCCACAGCCTCTTGGGCGAGGTCCAGCGCGGGTCCACCCTGCCAACTTCGCCCGCCATTTCGTCCGGCTTGGCTAGTACCGGCAACGCTCGACCGTCCGCAGCAGCTTCGCCCTGGCGTCCGCCCGCAACACGGGGCCGTGGGCCATGATGACGGTCGCGAAGCTTTCTCCCACCAACCTCTCTGCCGAGCGCTGCGCGAGCGTCGGGTCCGTGCAGAGCGCCTTGCGGACCCCGACGCGTATCCTCCTGGGCAGGCACCCAAAGGCGTCGGCGGTGAAGAGCAGGCCGTCCGAGTCCCTCAGGAGCGAGACGTGACCGAGGGTGTGGCCAGGGGTGGGGATCAGGCGGAAGCCCGAGACGAGATCCCCCTCCCGCAGGACCTTGCCGACCTGTACCCCCGGCGGCTCCGCGTTGCGGGACACGTAACGAAAGAACCGGTTGCTGGGGGGGTCGAACCCGCGCCGCCCACAGACCACCTCCGCCTCGTGGGCCGTCGCCCCGACCTCCGCGCCCGGCGCCCACTCCAGAAGGCCCTTCAGGCCACCCGTGTGGTCGTCGTGGTGGTGCGTAATAAAGATACGCTTGAGGTCGGTCGGCCCCGAGCCGACGGAGGCTATGGCGTCCTTTATCCTCTGCACGCTTCCCGCGACGCCCGTGTCCACAAGCGTCCAGCCGTCGTCGTTCTCCAGGAGCAAGACGTTGATGGCGCTCTTAAGGCCTATCGCGTCCACCCGGTAGACGCCAGGCGCTATTCTCTCTGGCGGATTCGTCACGCTACATCACCCTCTGTCCCGGCTCTTCGCCCTTGCCGTACGGATACCACCACTCCTTCTTCTCCACCCTGGGGTCGATGTGGACGTGTTTGGACTCCTGGAAGGCTTCTAACCCTTCCCTTCCTAGCTCCCTGCCGATCCCGCTGCCGCCGTAGCCGCCGAAGGGGGCCGCGTCGTTGTCTGTCAAGGGGTCGTTGATCCACACGGTGCCGGCGCGGATGCCCCTCGCGCACCGGAGCATCTTCTCGAAGTCCCGCGTGTACACGTTCGCGCCGAGCCCGAACGGCACCGAGTTCGCGAGCTCTATCGCCTCCTCGAGGGAGTCAACCTCGACGACCGGCACCACCGGACCGAAGGTTTCCTCGCTCATCACCTTCATGGACGGCTCGACGCCGGTCAGGATCGTGGGTTTGTAGAAGAAGCCTCGCCCGCCGACCCGCTCGCCGCCGGTGACGAGCTTCGCGCCCCGCTCCAGCGCCTGGCCGACGTGGTCCTCGACCTTCTGGCGACCCTTCGCGTTGATCATGGGCCCGATGTCGGTCGTCTCGTCCATCGGGTCGCCCACGTTCAGGCACTCGATAAAGCTCCTGGACGCCTCGACAAAATCGCCGGCCACCCTTTTGTCCACGTAGAATCGCTCCGAGGAGGTGCAAACCTGCCCGGCGTTCAGGCAGGCGGCCCACACGGCGCCCTGGGCGGCGACCTCGACGTCCACGTCGTCGCAGACGATAAAAGGGTCCTTTCCCCCGAGCTCCAGGTTTGCGCGCATCAGGCGCTCCGCCGCGGCGACGCCGACCTTGCGCCCCGTCTCCTGGCTCCCTGTGAACGCGACCATGTCCACGCCCGGATGCCGCACGAGCGCGTCGCCCACCTCCCCTGCCCCGTAGACCGCCTGAAAGAGACCATCTGGCAGGCCCTCCATAAGCTCCAGCATGCGCCGGGTTCCCAAGGGTGTCTCTTCGGAAGGCTTGAGGATGACGGCGTTGCCGGCGGCCAACGCCGGGGCCACCTTCCAGGCGGCCAGCAGGAGCGGGTAGTTCCAGGGGACGATACAGGCGACGGTGCCCACGGGCTCCTTTACGACCATGGCGAGCTGCTGGGGCTCGATGGGGGCGGGGAGGTAGCCGACGGAGTCGCGCGCGATCTCGCCGTAGTAGTCGAAGCAGGCCGCCGTCCACGTCACCTCGTCCCGGTTCTCGATAAAGGGCTTGCCGCCCTCCCGGGTCATGATCTCCGCGATCTCGTCCGCCTGGCCCCGCAGCTTCGCAGAGATCTCGTGAAAGACCTCGGCCCGGTCGAGCCCCGCGTATCCGCGCCACTCCCTAAAGCCCCGCTTCGCGTTCTTCGCGGCCCGGTCGACCTCCTCCCGGGACGTGACCCCTATCTGTTCTATGCGCTCTCCGGTCGCCGGGTTGAGGACGTCTAAACGACCGTTGTTCGGCATGGTCATCCGTCCTCCTTCTTCACGAGGATTCGGCTCCCGCCGAAGATCAAGAGCATGGTTGCGACCAGCACCACCGTTGAGAGCGCGTTTATGACGGGGCTCACACCGAACTTGATCATCGAGTAAATCTTAAGCGGCAGCGTGCTGGATCCAACCCCCGACACGAAGAACGTTATGACGAAGTCGTCGAACGAGAGCGTGAACGCCAACAGAGCTCCCGCCATCACTCCGGGGAGTATGAGCGGCAGCGTCACGCGCAAGAACGTCTGGACGGGGTTCGCGCCGAGGTCTTGGGCTGCTTCCTCGATGGAGCGGTCCATACCCGAGAGCCGAGCGCGCACGACTATCGTCACGAACGAGATTGTGAAGGCGACGTGGGCGATGATGATCGTGGTGATCCCGAGCGCGAACTGCATGGCGACGAAGAAGACCAGCAGGCTCACCCCGACGACTATCTCGGGCATCACGGTGGCGGCGTAGATCGTCGTGTCGGCGAAGGTCTGGCCGCGGAAGCCGTGGCGCGAGAGCGCGAGCGCCGCGAACGTGCCTATCACTGTGGCGATGGCCGTGGCCATGACACCCACGATGAGGGAGGTGCGAAGCGCATCGTGTACCGACTGGTCCCTCAGGAGCTCCCCGTACCACTCAAGCGAGAAGCCCGTCCACACCTGGGTGCTGCGCGTCGAGTTGAAGGAGAAGAACATGAGGACCAGGATCGGGGCGTACAGGAACAAATAGACGAAGCCCGCACCCAGGAGCAGAGCCCAGTCTGGCGCCCCGCGCAGGCCCGTACGGCTCGTCTTGCCGGTTGTTGCCGCCATAGGCTAGATCCCCCCCAGCTTGTCGGTGCCGACCCTACGGACGTAGAACATGATCGCGCCGAGCAACAGGACCGCCAGGAGCACCGAGAGGGCGCTACCGAAGGCCCAGTCGCGGGCCTGTAGGAACTGGTTCTGGATCAGGTTGCCAGTCATCATGGTACGCGACCCGCCGAGGAGATCCGGTATCACGAACTCACCAGCCGATGGGATAAAAACGAGGATGCTGCCCGCGATAACGCCAGGCAGGCTCAGCGGGAACGTGACCCGCCAGAAGGTGTGCCACCGGCTGGCCCCGAGATCCTGGGCAGCCTCCTTCAGGCGGGTGTCGAACTTCTCGAGCGCCGCGTAGAGCGGCAGGATCATGAATGGCAGGTAGGAGTAGACCATGCCCATGAGGACCGCCTCGGGGGTGAAGATCAGGGTGAGGGGCTCGTCGGTGATACCCAAGAACTGCAGCGTCCTGTTCGCGATCCCGTTTCCGCCTAAGATCACAACCCACGCGTAGGCCCGGATCAGGAGGCTAGTCCAGAAAGGGACCATGACCAGCAGGACCAGGGCGTTCCTCCACCGCCTTCCCTTGAACACTATGAAATACGCCAGAGGATACCCAAGCGCCAGACACAGCAGGGTGTTGAGCGCGGCTATAAAGAACGTGCGACCGATGATCTCAAGGTACAGCGGATCGAAGACCTTGAGGTAGTTGCCAGGGTTGAAGCCGAGCGTGATCCCGCCGTAGATGCCGCTCGTCCCGAAAGAGTAAGCCAGGATGAGCAGCAGCGGCACCAGGAAGAAGAGCCCGAGCCAGATCGTGACCGGGGCCAGCAACCCCGCCAACCCCAGGGACCACCCGCGTCCTTTGCTCCCTCCCATGCTAGGAGCTCTTTACCTCGGTGAAGATGCGCTCGTACTCGCGCGTGGCCTCACCGGTGTCCTCGATGACTTCGAGCCGCTTAAAGACCTCATCCGACAACACGTAGCCGGGGAGTTCCGCGAGTGCCTCGTCTACCTTCGGCAGCGCGGCCGCGTTGGGCGTGTTGTAGTAGGTGTAGTTCGAGAGCTTCGCGCCGACCTCGGCGTCGAGGATGTGGTTTATGAACTTGTGGGCGTTCTCCGGGTGCTGGGCGCCGTTGGGGATGCACATGTTGTCCGTCCAGCGGGTCGCCGCCGGCTTCGGGACCACGTAGTCGAGGTCTTCGTTCTCCGAGAGGGCGAGGAAGGCGTCCCCCGAGAAGACGTGCCCGAGCAGGAGGTCTCCGTTCAGGACCAGCGGCCGGCTCTCGGTCGAGTCGAAGTAGCCGCTCAAGAGGGGCTTCTGCCTCACTAGTTCGGCCTTGGCCTCGTCCAACTGCCCCTGGTCCGTGGCGTTCACGGAGTAGCCTAGCTTATAGAGGGCGGCGCCCAGGGTCTCCCTGGTGTCGTTGAGCATGCCGACCTTGCCCTCGAACCGCGGGTCCCACATAGGGTCCCAGGATTCGTCCAGCTGCCCGACCTCTTTCTTGTTGTACAGGATGCCCGTGGTGCCCCACTGGTAGGGGAGGCTGTACTCGTTGTTGGGGTCGTATGAGAGGCCCTCGTATTCTTTGCCGACGTTCTTGGCGTTGGGAATCTTGGCCTTGTCCAGCTTCTGGATGACGTCGGACTTGGCCATGATCGCGACCATGTAGTCGCTCGGCACGATCACGTCGTAGCCCGTCCCACCGGCCTGCAGCTTGGCCAGCAGGTCCTCGTTGGAGGAGTAGAAGTCCTGGGTCACCTGTATGCCGGTCTTCTGCTCGAAGCTCGGTATGGTGCTCTTCGCGACGTAGTCGGCCCAGTTGTACAGGTTAAGCTTCTTCTCTTCCGGCCCCCCACCGCCGCCGCCACTGCCGGTCGCACTCGTGTTCGGCTGGCAGGACAGTACCGAGAGCGTCGAGCCGGCAACGCCGGCCCCACCAAGCGCCTTTAGGAAAGCGCGTCGCGAGATCCTCTTTTCCCTACTCATGACTATCCTCCTAAAACTAGGCAATTCCGGGCGTCCCAGGACACCGGGACCTCTTCTCCCACGCCGGGGTTCTCGGCGCCCTGGGCGTTCTGCTGGTAGAGCACCAGTTTCTCCCCGCCGGGGAGCTCTGCTATGTACTGGGTGCTGACCCCGAGGTAGACGATCTGGCGGATCTCGGCCGTGCTCGCGTTGTCGCCCGCGCCACCGAACCGGATCTTCTCCGGCCTCACCGCCGCTTGGGCCTCCGTGCCGACCTCGACGCCCGCTCCCTCTTGCGAGTGGGCCTCGATCCTCATCTCTCTCGACGTTCGCAGCGTAACCCTTTCCCCGCTGACCGACTCGACCACCCCCGAGAACACGTTGGTCTGCCCGATAAAGTTGGCGACGAAGTTGTTCTTTGGAAGCTCGTAGAGGGTCGTGGGGTCGGCGATCTGCTGCACTTTGCCCTCGTTCATCACCGCGATCCTGTCGCTCATCGTGAGCGCCTCTTCCTGGTCGTGGGTAACGTAGACGAAGGTGATCCCGACCTCGTGCTGCAAGGTCCTGAGCTCCAGCTGCAACTCCTTGCGGAGCTTGAGGTCGAGCGCCCCCAAGGGCTCGTCCAGCAACAACACCTTCGGGCGGTTGACGAGCGCCCGGGCGAGCGCCACGCGCTGCTGCTGGCCGCCGGAGAGCATGGTTGGCTTGCGTTTTTCGAAGCCGGAGAGCTGCACCATCTCGCACGCCTCCGTGACCCTCGTGTTCAGCTCTTCACCCTTGACCCCGCTCCTCCTGAGTCCGAAGGCAACGTTGTCGAAGACGTTGAGGTGCGGGAAGATCGCGTACGACTGGAAGACCGTATTGACGGGGCGGCGGTACGGGGGAACCCCCTGCACCTGTTCGCCGGCGACGGAGATGCTCCCCCCCGTGGGCTCCTCGAAGCCCGCGATCATGCGCAGCGTCGTGGTCTTACCGCACCCGGAAGGTCCTAGCAGCGAGAAGAACTCGCCCTCGTAGATGTCCAGCGAGAGATCGTCAACCGCCACGAACTCTCCGAAGCGCTTGGTTACCCCGGATAACTCTACGGCGACGCTTCGCGTCGCGTCGCGTTCGGTGCCCCCCGTCTCCGGCGGGCGTTCCCTTGTTTTTCTGTCTTCCAACCCTTACCCCCTATGCCTATGGCCCTGTGCACGTTTTTTCTTCGAGGAATCGTCCTCGCCTAAAACAGCCGTCACCGGGCAATGGCCGATTCCGGAGAGCACCGAGAGCACCTCCCGCGCCGCCCGCTCGCCGGATTCAGCGGCGCCTTCCATGTACCCGTTCCACTCCACGGCCGTCTCCGCGCCGGCCCAATGGATGCGCCCCACCGGCTCTTGCAGCGCCGGCCCGTGATCCAGGAGTAGACCCGGCGTGGGTACCCCTGCGTAGCCGCCGCGCGAGTAGACCTCTGCTCCCCAGTCGGTATCGGTATAGCCTATGGGACTGAAGGCCTTCTCCCCAAAGTAGCGGGCGAAGCATTCGAGAACGGCCCGTTCGCGCTCCTGGGCGGGGCTGCACCCCCACTGGCGGGCGTCGGCGCCCAGTATAAAGCCGGTCAGGACGCCGGTTTCGTTCCCTGGGGCCGAGTTGTCGCAGGTGATCTTGCAAGGACCAGCGTCGCTCTCTGCCCGTCCGTTCAGACCCGCTTCGTGCCAGAACGGCGCGTCGTAGACGGCGTGGCACTTGATCACGGCCCCCATGGGCATCCGTTGGGAGAGACCGTCGTGCATCGGCGGGAGCGCGGGGACGTACTCGATGCGCCCGCGCAAGGCGGGCGGCACCGTGACGATCGCAGCCTTCGCGCGGAAGGACGACTGGTTGGTCTCAACCAGGACCTCGCCTCTCTCCTGGACGATCCGCCGGACCGGTGAACCCAGAACCACGCGTCCTTCCAGATCCCGGGCCAGACGGATCGAGATCTCCTGCGCGCCGCCGACGAAGCTGTACTCCTCCGCAGAGGCTTCGATCTCGAACAGGCCCACGAAGCTGCTTGACGACGCGATATCCGACAACACGCCGAGCAGCGAGACATCGCGGGGCTCGCAAGCGTACAGCGACTCCACCGCGAGGTCAAAATAGAACCTCGCGCCCTCGTTGTGCGTCTGCCGGAGCTTCCACGTCTCGAGCGTTTGCCCGTCCCACTCCGCGGCCTCCTCCGTGGTCCAGGGCGCGTCGGCGGGCACACACCTCGCGAGCTCGCCGAGGGCCCGGAAAATTTCTCGTACCTCACGGAGCGAGGCGGGGTCCTCAAAGGGGATCCCATCGTCTTCCTCGTACTCACAGCGTCGACTGCCACGGTAGAATACGGTGCGCCCGTCGAGGTGGGTCGGGAAGGTCTTGACGCCGAGCTCCTCGGCGAGGGCGTTTATGCGGCGTTGCCCCGGGCCGACCCACTGCCCGCCCATCTCGACTAATACCCCGCCGACGCGCCTGGTCATGGTCCTACCGCCGACCCTCTCTCCGGCCTCGAGCACGAGCACCGAGGCGCCCGCCGCTTCAAGCTCCCTAGCCGCCGTGAGCCCGGCCAGCCCAGCGCCGACTACCACGGCGTCCGCTACCACACGCCCCCGTGCCGAACCGCTCATTATCCACCCACCACCACGCGGACGGGTCGCGCCCTAAGGGCGACCGTGGACGGCGTGGTCTGGCCAGGCTCAAACGGGCTGGGGAGAGACCGCCTTGTCGTCCGCGGGAGACGCGCGACATTGCCGCTCTGCGCCTCCGTTGATCTTCGGCTGACCTCTCTTTTCCTCACCTCATTCCCTCCTGCACCGAGACCATACCTCCTAGCAGCCGCTCTTCAGTGCCTGCCGAGCCGCTCGGCAAGCGTCTTGCCGGTCGGCGGCTTTCCGGTCCGCTCGGCCCGGTCGTCCACCCTCATCAAGCCGCGCTGCACGTACCTGGCACCAAGCCAGCGCAGCGGTTCGGGCT
This sequence comes from uncultured Rubrobacteraceae bacterium, assembly GCA_902806015.1. Next base: position 1,751 of record CADCUZ010000161.1, on the reverse strand, counting down.
CCCAGGGGCGAGGCTCGTGGTTGACGGTGGGCAGGCGGGTTATGGCGGTGTCCCTACAAAGGATCAGGTCGGCCAAGGTCCGGCCGGAGAGGTTCGCGGTCGCCACGCCCTGTCCCGTGTAGCCGCGCGCCGTCGCGACCCCGCTCGCGGGATCGTGGGACATCGTCGGCATCCAGTCGCGGGGCATGGCCAGCGGTCCCCCCCACGCGTGGGTGAACCGGACGCCTTTGAGGGTCGGGAACCAGTCTCTCGCCGTCTGGCGCAGCATCTCGTGCGTGGGATCGTGGCGGTCGTACTCGTCTTCTATGCGCGAACCGTAATGGTAGGGCGCGCCGCGGCCACCAAACAGTATGCGCCCGTCGGCGGTACGCGAGAGATAGTCTACGGTGTAGCGGTTGGACGCAACGCACTCGCGGCCCTCCCAGCCGATCTCCGCCCACCGCGTCTCGGAGAGGGGTTCGGTCAGGACGATGAGGGAGTAGATAGGCAGCACCTGGCGGCGCAGCTTGCGAAGCCGCGCCAAGTAGGCCTCTCCGGCGAGCACGACCGTGCGTGCGCGCACCTCGCCGGCCCTCGTCACCAGCCGTGGGCCGCCACCGGTCCCCTTACCGGCCTCGTAGTCCGTTACGGGGGTCTGCTCGAAGATCTCGCCGCCGAGACGCTCGACGGCCCGGGCGAGCCCGCGCGTGAGCCGCGCGGGATGGATGGTCGCGCAGTGCGGATTGTACAGCGCGCCCCCGGCGCCCGTGATCCTGACGCGCCTGGCGGTCTCCTCTGCGTCGAGCAACCGCAGGTCCTCCTCGAGGCCCAGCGCGCGTGCAGACTCGTAGGCGTCTTTTATGCCAGGTACCTGGGCTGGTCCACGGGCCACGCGGAGCTGTCCGCCGGGGAAATACTGGGCGTCGATCCCCTCCACCCTGGCGACCCTGCCCACCTCCTCGACCGCGCCTCGCATCTCGAGCAGGAGCTCCCGCGCGGCCTCTCTTCCGAAGCGCCGTGCCAGCTCCCCAGGGCTCACGGGAAAGGCCGAGTTGCACCAGGCGCCGTTGCGGCCGGACGCCCCGAAGCCGGCGATCTCCGCCTCGAGCACCACCACGCGTAAGGAAGGCTCCCGCCGGAGCAGATAGTATGCCGTCCACAGACCCGTAAAGCCTGCCCCTAGGATCGCCACGTCGGCCTCCGCTGGACCCCCAAGCGACGGCCTTGGGACGAGCTCCTCTTCCGCCGTCTCCAGCCAGAAGCTGCACTGACGGTAGTCGTTGTCTGTGGGACGGGCGCTCTTCTGGGCGCCGGTAGCGCAGGTCAACCTTATCTCCCTTTCGAGCTGTCGACCCCGCCGCAGAAGCCTGCGCCGATCGCTACGGCGTCCAAGGTCTCCGTAGCCCTCACACTAGCTTCTGTAGCCGAGCTCTTTTTCAAGCTCCGTGAGGGCTTCGTCGGTGATCTCCGCTATGCGGCTGAGTACCTCCCTGTCGGAGGTCAGCGCCGGGGAGAATTGGATGACGGGGTCATCCTTGTCGTCGAATCGGCAGATGAGGCCGCCCTCCAGAAGTTTCCTTGAGACCACGCCCTTGAAGTACCTCTGGTACTCGTCGCCCGCCAGCGGGGTCCCATCGGCCTTCTCGGGGTTGACCTCGACGGCCCAGAAGAAGCCCATACCCCTGACTTCCTTGACGACCGAATGGTCCGCCGCCATGCGCTTGAGCTCGTCGCCGAAGTGCCCCTCGAGGTCGTGGACGTTCTGGAGCAGA
>CADCUZ010000160.1 GCA_902806015.1 uncultured Rubrobacteraceae bacterium | reverse complement strand
CGTTCTCTTTGACCACGGTGGAGCCGGAATTCCTGGGGACCTTACGTTAATCGCAGCGGAGGGCCGACTAACTGTTGACCCGAAACACACGCTAAATGAGAGCCACCTGAGCTACCGCCGAGAGCACTACCAAATCAAAGGCTAGAGCACAGCTGCATGGTGCGGCACCTGACCGTCTCGGGGCATGCGAGGAATCCGAGGCTCCGTCCAACTGCGGCTTGGGAGCGGTTTGTTACCAAGCTCTTGCGGAGCTGTTGCCCGCGTGTAACCCCGCGCGTACACAATGGGTACCAACAGGCCCGGTGCTCCCCTCCTTTCCCCGCTATCACCCCAGGGGCACCGGGTTTTCGCCTTTAGGTACAGGAAGGTCGTGGCTCGCAGTGCCCTCCGCCCAATCGCCGCCTACCCCGCCTGCTTGTGGGCTTCCCCGCCGCGTTCTTCGGGCAAGCGGTAGAGAGGCTAGAGCACGAGCTCCCTTAGCCGGGCCTCCACCAAGGGCCAGGGCAGCAGCCAGTGTTTCTCGGTCACGGTGACGATGACGGTTCGCCCCGCCATGCGGTACTCGCCCTTGGCCATATCGTGCGAGAAGCGCCCCGAGCGCTCGTCGCCCACCAGGGTGGCGCCGTTCTCGCGGGCGGCCTTCTTGGCCCTCGCTAGCAGCGAAGGGGGGCTTGTCTTCGTGTCCAGCTTGAAGGTCCTAATAGCCGCGAAGATCAAACGCAGATGCTGGCCGCGAAGATCAAATGCAGATGCTGCAAAGCATCGGGGTGTCCCACGCCTCGCCGCTCAAGGCGGATCGCTCGCGTTGCCCCGTTCCAATACCAGGGGCGTCCCCGAGATATAGAAGCTGGGAATTGGGGTGTGTACCATGTGCTTGGGGGTTGCTATGTGGGGAGGGCATCGCGGTGGCGGACAGGTACTGCAGCAACTGTGGACAAGAGTTGAGGGCGGGCGGTAGCTTCTGTCCTGGTTGCGGACGACCCGTGCATGAAACGCCGCACGTCCCCACACCCGAGACTGACGTTCCGGTCCCTCCTTTGCCGGCTCAACCGGCGGGCGGCTCTGGCGGGGGCAGGATAAGTAGTGCGTAGAGCACGAGGAATGCGTTTATTGCGCTAGGGGTCGTTGTCTTGCTGATCCTCGGGGTCATAGCCTTGGCCGCGATCCCTCCAGGAGGGGGGATACCGCCGCAGGAGGGAACGGTGGGGGAGGGACCGGGGGCGACGGCGGCGGGGGCGACCAGTCCGCCTCTGCCTCCGCCTCCGCTTCCCCGTCCCCCGAGGGTTCTGGCGAGACGTTCACAAACGACAACTACTCCGAGCTTTACTCTGACCCCGATGCTCACGAAGGGGGCCAGCGTGGACGTCGCCGGGCAGCTTCTGGAGAGGCCCGAGGACACCGGGGAGGAGTTGGCCTTCCAGATGTTCGCGGACCCGGAGAACTCCGAGTGGAACACCATCGTCTACACGGACCAGACGGACCTGAACCTGGACACGGACGACTACGTGCGCGTGCAAGGAGAGGTGCTGGGCGCCTTCGAGGGCGAGAACGCCTTCGGGGCGAGCCTCACCACCCCCGCGGTGCAGGCCAGCGACTTCAGTACCGTAAGCGCCGGTCAGGCCATAGACCCGGCCACGGAGGTGCGGGAGATCGGCCAGACCCTAGGCGATCAGGGCTTCGAGGTGACGCTCGACAAGATCGAGTTCGGGGAGGATAGCACCCGCGCCTACGTCAAGATGGCGAACAACACCGGGCGTGGGGCGAGCTTTTACACTTTCGACGCCAAGATACAGCAGGGATCGACGCAGGTGGACTACCTGGAGGACTCCATCGCCTACTACGAGGAGGAGCCGCCCCGACCAAGTGGAGCACCGCGCGGTCCATGAACGCATCTTGGAGACGCTCACGACGCCGGGGAGGGTCGAGAGCGGGAACGAGATGCCGGTGGACCTATGAGAGGGCTGAACCTTTCGGGTTCGCCTATCTGGACACATAGGTCCCGATGGGCGCTGCGGTTATCCGAATAGACCGTAGGCTTGCAGCTACGAGTGCGTTTGGATCCCGGGCCTCGCTAGTGCCATGCCATCCTCGTCAGGGGGCCTGAGCTCTGACGAGGCGCATCCCACGACCGGGGCTACGGGGTTATCGCCGCCCGGCTGCGACGAGAGCTCGGGTACGAGCCCCAGGCCCTAGCTGAGAGGTCTCTTGAGGGTCTCATCTACACTGCTCAATCGACATTGCTGCCTATTCGGCCCCACTGCGATCGAAATTGCTCGATTTCTTAGTCCCTTGCCTTCGTGCCCGATGCCGATCGCGAGCGATCCTCACGACGCGCTGTGGGCGACGTTCGTCGTGCAGGTGTTGCCAGCCGGTCTCCAGCATTGCCCCCCGCGCCCGCGTTCCCGTGCCGAGGTGCTCGGAGGTGTCACAGCCGGGGTTGCCATCTCGTCTTATGGGGTGCAGGTGATCCTCGATGAAGGAGTATGATGATGAGAGTGTTTGTCGCAGGAGCGACGGGGGCGATCGGAAAGCAGCTGGTGCCGCGTCTGGTTGAGGCGGGGCACGAGGTTCATGGCTTGACGCGGAGCGAGTCGAAGCAGGCGATGCTCCACGAGCTGGGCGCCGTGCCGGTGGTCGCGGACGCGCTCGATCCCGATCAGGTCGCGGAGGCCGTGGGCAGGGCGAGGCCGGACGTGATCGTCCATCAGCTGACCGCGATTCCAGCGACGTTGGACCTGCGTCACTTCGATCGCGATTTCGCGCTGACCAGCCGCCTGCGGACCGAGGGGACGGATTACCTGCTCTCGGCCGGGCAGGCGGTAGGGGTGCGGCGGTTCGTGGCGCAGAGCCACATCCTCTCCTACGCTCGCACCGGCGGACCCGTCAAGGGCGAGGAGGACCCGTTCGACCGCTCGCCCGCCCGGGAGATGCGCGAGACCCTGGCGGCGATCCTTCACCTCGAGGAGGCGGTCCTCGGTGCGCGGTGGACGGAGGGGATCGTGCTGCGTTATGGTCACTTCTACGGGCCGGGCACATCGCTGGCGCCAGGCGCGGAGCAGTTCGAGATGATCCGCAGGCGCAAGTTCCCGCTGGTCGGCGACGGCGGCGGCGTGTGGTCTTTCATCCACGTCGCCGACGCGGCGGAGGCGACGGTGGCGGCGGTCGAGCGCGGCAACCGCGGTGTCTACAACATTGTCGACGATGACCCCGCCCCGGTCACCAAGTGGCTGCCGGCGCTGGCTGAGGAGCTCGGTGCCAAGAAGCCAGTGCGCGTACCGCGGTTCATCGGCCGGCTGTTCGCCGGTGAGGCCGGCGCCGTGATGATGACCGAGCTTCGCGGTGCCTCCAACGCCAAGGCAAAGCGCGAGCTGGGGTGGCGCCCGGCGCACCCGAGCTGGCGGCAGGGGCTCGCGGCCGCATGACCGCGCGCGAGCGACTGCTCGACGAGCTGCGGCCGGTCGCGTTCGCGATCGCCTACCGGATGCTCGGCAGCGTCTCCGGGGCCGAGGACGTGGTGCAGGAGGCGCTGCTGCGGGTGCATCGGGCGCTTGATGCCGGTGAGCGGATCGAATCGCTGCGCGCGTTCGTCGCCACCGTGACCACCCGGTTGGCGATCGACGAGCTGCGCTCCGCGCGCGCCCGCCGCGAGCGCTACGTCGGCGAGTGGCTGCCGGAACCGATCATCACCGACGGCCACGACGATCCGGCCCGGCACGCCGAGACTGCCGACTCGCTGTCGCTAGCGATACTGGTGCTGCTGGAGAGCCTCTCGCCCGAGCAGCGGGCCGTGCTGCTGCTTCGCGACGTGTTCGACTACGGGTACCCGGAGATCGCGACGATCGTCGGCAAGAGCGAGGACAACGCGCGCCAGCTCGCCGCCCGCGCCAGGCGCCACGTCGAGCAGCGCCGCCCACGACGTGGAGCTGACCGGCGACGGCGGCGGCAAGGTTCCGGCGCTCGCGCGGACGCTGCGCGGGCGCAACCGCGTCGCGCGCACGCTGATCAACTGGGTGGGCCTTGCCGCCCGCCTTCCGGGCGTGTCGGTGCGCCCCGTCGAGGTCAACGGCGGCCCGGGAGCGCTCCTTCTCGACGCACAGCGGCGGCTGATCGGCGTGTTGGCGCTCGACATCGCCGGCGGCCAGATCACGAGCATCAGCTCGATCGTCAACCCCGACAAGCTGACGCACCTCGGGCCAGTCGCCGACTTCGGATCGCTACTGCGGTCTGCGAGATGACCGGTTCCGCGAACTCACCGACAAGGACATCCGACGCGGCAGCTTCCCCAGCGTTCGTCCGTACTGGGTCGGCAGTCCTATTATAGGCGCAATTCCGGTAGCCTGGTCCCCGTAGCGGGCTTTGTGGTCAGCCGCGAACGCTAAAGAGGAGGTTTGATGGATTCGGTCACCGAGGTCTTGGTTGTGGGAGCAGGTCCGACCGGCTTAATGCTGGCCGGCGACCTTGCCAGAGCCGGCCTCGGCTGCACGGTACTGGAGCGCCGTGCCGAGGAGTCCAACCTCACCCGCACGTTCGACGTGCACGCCCGA
>CADCUZ010000159.1 GCA_902806015.1 uncultured Rubrobacteraceae bacterium | reverse complement strand
CGGGTGTACCCCCTAGCTACTTGGGCGCCTGAGGACCGGGGGGTCGCCCGGCGGCCTCACGGGCGCAGGCGCTCGGAGCACCGCGAGGGGCCGAGGCGATCGTCGGCAACTGCCATCAACGGGACCCTTGCCCCTACGCCCGTATGAACATCGGCTTGCTTCTCGGCCACGACCTCATTTTGGGTAGAGGCGCGCTTCCTACCTTGGTCGGGCCTGCCGCGTTCGTCGCCCGGATACGTGCCGCGTTAGAACAGGGTCTGCTCGCCTAACTGCTCCCTGAGTCGCAAAAGGAGCCACAGTGGCTCGGCGGGAGGCGACCTGTCGATCCATGCGTAGGCTCTTCGCGTCCTGCTCGGCGGCACCACCACGTAGCCTCCCTCGCCGCGCACATCGAGCCCGGTCCCCAGCGCCCCGGCACTGTTGCGGATCGTTTCCTCCATCGGATACCTGAAAAAAACGTGCACCCCGCCGCCACCGGTGCGGACCCTCGCCGTCGTGGGGAGCAGGCCGTTCTTGCGCTCGAGGACCGCGAGGCTCTCGAAGCCGCCCCCCCTCGGGTCTACGTCCAAAACCAGCAGGCCGCTGCGCCGCCCGGTAGGGACGCCCACGTTAGCGGCGGGCCAGCGGCTCCACCAAGCCATTATCCGACGCGTCTCCGTGGTGGCGTCCCAGAAGCCGTTGTATGTGAGCGGCCTCTTACCACCCGGCTCGCAGGGGAACACGGGCGCGCCGCGCTTCGCGTAGGCCAGCGCCGCACCGAGCAGCATAGGGGCCGATCCGTGCCTCTTCTCTCCCAACCCTCGCCGATTGTACACAGCGGGCGTCGCCCCCGGGCGGCGCCTATACTTCTGGCCGAATGAGAAGCCGTCCGCGGTGCAAAGAGGGGGCCTCGACCGCCATATCAGGACGATAGAATTTTGAATCTACCGGCATGAACCGACTACCCGAGGAGGTTTGGGATACAAACGGACGCAATCCGCGGTGCGCCGCTGCCCCCTCAGGGTGCCGCTCGATCGGAAGCATAAGTATCGCGGATGCGAGCAGGCATGAGAGGACAGGAACTGTGAGGGAGATCGAAGTCCCTTCTCGGGGCGCGGGGCGCAACCATGTCTTCGAGCAGACCCTCCCGAATTACCCGCTGCCTCACGGCGGATGATCCAACCGTTGTTCTGGTCGCAAATTCCGGCGTCGGAACCTCGGGTGCCTAGGGTGGGTTCCGGCGCACGCGTCTCCATACCGGAGGCCGGGCCTATCGTGGACGCCGTCCTCGAGAGGTCCAGGGGTAAGAATTCTTCTGTTCACGGCCAAAGCCACTGGCGGTAGGTCGCCGCATCAGGTCTCGCCCCCCTTCGCCAAGTACCCCACGCCGACCCGGCGCTCGTGTTCCTGTTCGCCCTCTTTCACGATTCCATGAGGTTAACGACAACCGCGACCTATGCACGGACCCAGGGGGGCTGGCGAGGAAGGCCGTGGTAATGGCTGGCCACGGCGTACCCCTCATGGTCCCCCACGGATCTTGGCAAACCGAATCGGGATGGGAGGCGATCTGGAGAGCACGTTTCGCGGCGTTAGGAGGCCATACAGAGTGACAGGAAGGCAAAAGGCATGGCTTGGATCCTGCTGCCCATCGCGTTCATAGCGGGCGTCGCTTTCGCCGTCCAATTCGGAGTCAACGCCCAGCTCAGTAACTTCATAGGCAGCCCCTTGGCTGCGGCAACTGTCTCGTTCTGGGTGGGGGCCGTAGCGCTCCTGGCAGTCTCGTTGATTGGACGCCAGCCCCTGCCGCTTGGGAACACGGTTACCGAGGCTCCGTGGTGGACATGGACGGGGGGTATGCTCGGTGCATTCGTGGTGGTGAGCAGCATCATTCTCGTACCCAGGATTGGGGCCGCCGCCACGATCGGGCTGGTGCTGGCCGGTCAGGTCCTGGCCTCGATCATCATAGATCACCTCGGCCTGCTCCGCGTCGCGGTGCACGAACTCACCGCTCCGAGGATCGTCGGTGCCGCGCTGATCATCGCTGGGGTCGTGCTCGTGCAGAGGTTTTGAGCTGTCGTGCTATTCGATGGGGTAGGCCGCAAGCCGCTCGGCGTCGGGCTCGTGAAGGGCGCGGCCCGGGCTCGAGCCGACCGGACAGAAGCCGCAGCAGGTCCCTGAAACGGGAGGAGCCGGATGAACGTAAAGATACTCCCCACCCAGATACACGGGGTACTCGACTACCTGGCGAGCGGGGTCAACCTCGCATTCCCGCGGTTGCTCGGTCTGTACGACGCGCCATGGGCGACGATCGTTCCCCGCATCGACGGCGTAGCGGGCGTGGGTTACAGCCTAGTCACCGACTACGAGCTCGGCGTGTTGAAGGCGTTGCCTATGCCCGCGCACCTGGCGCTCGACGCCGCGAAGGGCCTCTTCATGGCGTTATCGCCGTGGCTCTTCGGCTTCGCGAAGAACGGTACCCGCTACTGGCTGCCGCACGTCTTGATGGGCACGGCGGACGTGGTGGCCGCGGTGGCGACCAGAACGCGGTGAAAAGGCGAACGGTCTTGGGTTAACGGCTGCTGTCGAGCGTCTTCTCGAGGTGTAGCCCGGCGAGAACCGGGGAACGGATGGACGCGCATGGCAAGCAACACGGAATCGGCAAGAGGACGTTTGCGGGCGCGACCGGTGGCGGCAGAGCCGATCGGTGAGGGGCCAGCTGTGGGATTGCGGTCGCTGGGGGCCGGAGCCCCCGCACGCGGGGACCACCACCTGTACGTACCGGGGGGCTACCGGGCGTGGCGTCCCGCACCAATGTCGATCCTGCTGCACGGGGCGGGCGGAGACGCGCGCGCCACCCTGGACCTCCTCCGGGACCTGGCGGACGCGAGCGGCATCATTCTGCTTGCCCCGACTTCGCGCGATTACACCTGGGACGTCATCGTCGGTGGGTACGGACCGGACGTGGAGGCCATCGACAGCGCCCTGCAAGTGACGTTCTCCCGCTACGCGGTCGATCCTTCGCGCTTGGCCGTCGGGGGATTCTCCGACGGGGCCTCCTACGCGCTCTCTTTAGGGATCAACAACGGCGACCTCTTCACCGACGTCCTGGCTTTCTCGCCGGGCTTCATGGCGCCGGCCTTGCGCGTAGGCGCCCCGCGCTTTTTCGTCTCACACGGCACGCGAGACGGCGTGCTCCCGATCGAGCGGTGCAGCCGCAGGATAGTCCCCCAGCTCGAGAGGATGGGCTACGGGGTGACGTACAGGGAGTTCGATGGCGGCCATACGGTGCCTCCCGAAATAGCCCTCGAGGCCGCCGGGCGGTTCGCGCTGGACGAGCGCGGGGGAAAGGACCCGGGCTCTACGTAGGACTTCTTGACGCTTGCGCGGCGAATGAAGGACGCGTCGGCGGAGGTGCAAGACGGGTACGTCTATAGCCTCGCGGCGCACCCCTGAGGGGGACCACGATGGAAAAAGACGACGCCGACGGCACCGACAGCTTCCGTTGGGGCCGCCTAGGCGACCCGAATGCTAAGTACGCATAGCACTCTTGCGCTGCTGTCGGAGGGCAGCGCGTTTATCCTGAGGCGGTACCGACCCCCCGATCCGACGTCTTCGAAAACCGGATCATGCTTGCAAAGGCCGTCCGTACCGCGACGCCCCCGTCACCGCTTGAGCCCGGCGCGGCCCACGAGTGCATCCTGGAGGCGCTGACGACGCCCGGAGCGGTGTCCGGCAGCAACGGGACGCCGGTGGACCTGTCAGACGGCGGAGCCTCTCGGGTTCGCCTATCAGCTTTTTTCGGTCGCGGCCCCGGTCAGCCGAAAGGCTGCCGAGGGGAGCGGAGCCTTCGGCAAAGGTAATCTACACTTGCGGGAAGAGAGTGATCAGAGGAGGAAGCTATGATGGATAGGGAGCGGCCTGGTGCCTCGAACCCGGAAGGCAGGATCCCCGAGGCGTGGATCGGGCAGGGGGTCATGCTCGAGACCACCGAGACGCTTCCCAGCGACCTGCGGGCCGCCGCCCCCGTGTACCTCGAAGACGTCAACGAGCGGGGCATCGTCATGCTGGTGACGCGCCACCGAGATCAGGGCAGCTTCTCGCGCTACTTCTACCCCTGGAGCGTGGTGGGCTGGATACGCCTGGCCGAGGACGACGAGCGGGCGGAGACATGAGCCGCGGGATGCTGGTGTGCTAGGAACGGCTCCTCTTCATGGGCACGGGGTGCAAGTCGGCGAGGAACTCTTGGGCGGGGACCCCGGATCGCGTCGCTCGGTGGGCGGCGCCGAAGGAGCCGAACCCGAAAAGCCCCCTCTTCTTGTGCACCGAGCAGTAGAACCACTGCTCCTGTCCGACGCCCAGATAACCGTCGTTCGGGCCGCACACGGGGCAGCATCCGTAGAGGTTCTCCATGCCCATAGCCCTGGAGTCTACCTCCCCGGCCCGGCCGGAGGCCGGTCCTGCTGAGCTTATTCACCCGAGTGCTTGGAAGGGAATTTCTCGGAAGCTCGTCGAGAAAGAGGTTCGTGACTAGCCCATTTAGGGGATGCGAGCTTGTGTCCCCGGGTGTTACCGTTGCTTCACTGACGTAGGTACCGCCCCAACTACGAGGTCAAGGAGGTTAACGGTTTCTGTGTCCGAAGAAAGCGGCTACACGCCATCCCAGCGGGCCATGGTCGAGCTGTGGGAGGAGCACGCCGCCCACGAGTTCGAGCACCACACCAAAGAGAAGACCCTGGCCATCATGACCGCTGATCCGGTCAACATCAACGTCCTGCTGCTCAGCGGCGGCGTGGGGCTAGAGGAGGTGCGCAGGTACTACTCAGAGCACTCCACCCCAAACCCCCCGGACACGCGCGTCGCCCTCCTCTCGTGCACCGTCGGCGAGGATCGGCTGGTCGACTAGATGATTCTCAGCTTCACCTACACCACTGAGATGGACTGGATGCTGCCCGGCGTCCCCCCGGCAGGAGGGCCGAGGTGCCCACGGTGGGAGTCGTGGAGCTCAAGGAGGGCAAGATAGCCTCCGAGCACATCTACTGGGACCAGGCCTCGGTCTTGGTGCAGGTCGGGCTGCTCGACGCCGAGGCGTTGCCCGTGGCGGGCGCCGAAGGCGTGCGGAAGCTTATGGATCCCGCTTCCGTGCCCTCGGAGCCCCTCATACGGCGCGCTAAGGGGGGATAGCCCGTGGCGACGAGCATCGTTTACGGCGTTTTGGTGGTCGGCGGGGTCTGCCTCGCCGCGGTCGGGGGGCTCACGCTGGTCCAGTTCCTGGTGCCCACCGCCTCCCGCCAGCAGCACAACGACGTGGCCGGGTTCATCTACGCCGTCTTGGGCGTCATCTATGCCGTGCTGCTGGCGCTGGTGGTCATCGCCGTGTGGGAGGACTTCGGGCGGGCCCGCGAGACGGTTGAGGGCGAGGCCAACGCCACGGCCGAGATCTTCTGGCTCGCCCACCGGCTCCCCGAACCCGAGCGCCGCCAGGTGCAGGAGCTCGCCCGATCCTACGCCCGGGAGGTAGTCCACAAAGAGTGGCCCCTGATGAGGGAGGGGCAAGCGCCCCTGATGGAGCAGGGGCAAGCGACCCCGACCGGGTGGGTGCTAATCGACGACATCCGGGCGACCCTTCAAGGGTTCGAGCCACGCGCGCCGGCCGAGGAGGCGCTCTACGCCGAAGGGCTCGACCAGGTCGAGGAGCTGGCGGACGCCAGGAGGATGCGCCTAGTCGCCGCCCACGAGGGCATACCCGCCGTCTTGTGGGTCGTTCTGGTCATGGCGGGGGTGGCGGTGGTGGGCTTCACGTACCTGTTCGGGCTGGAGAGCACGTGGGCGCACAGGCTGATGGTGGCGGCGTTGGCTGGGGTGATAGGGCTGGTGCTGTTCACCGTTGGGGCCATGGAGCACCCCTTCTCCGGAGGAGCGCGTATCAGCACGGGAGCCTTCGAGCTGATACTGGAGAGGTTCGAGACTAGCAGGCTCAGCGACCTCCGGTGACCCATCGCCCTACCCATCCGCCACAGGCTACACCTATTTACCCGAGTGCGTGGAAGGTGCATTCTCGGAACTTCGGGTGTATCGCCCTCCCCACCGGGGTACAAAGCATAAAGCACAAGACGCCTTGTGCCTTAGGGAAGGAGCAAAAGCATGATGGACCGAGGAAAGGCGCGCGACGTCAACGAGGCGGCCGCCCGCTTCGCCGAGACCCTCGCCGACTCATACAGGCTCGTCTACGGGCAGGCCGCCGAGTCGGCGGAGCGCCAGCGACAACGCGCCCAGGAGTTCTCCGATCTCGTGGCAGGCAACCTCAGGGGGCAGACCGAGGCAGGCCGCGCAAACGCCCAGCAGCTCTCCGAGCAGGCCGCCAGGCAGCAGGAGACCGGGCAGGCGCTGGCCCGGGAGTCCGTCGAGGCCTACGCGGAGTTCCTGGACGACGCCTTCTCCCGCTACCAGTCCGGCACCGAGCGGGCCACAGAAAGCGCCCGGGAGGGCATGCGCACCCTCACGCAGACGACCACGGGGTTGTTGGGCACCGCGACCGGGGCGGTGGGCGCCACCGTCGAGGGCGCCGAACGGGCTGCGGAGGCGGCCACCTTCCCGATAGAGGGCTACGACGAGATGAACGTCGAGGAGGCCTCAAAACGCCTCGACGACCTCTCCGTGGAGGAGCTGCAGCTGGTTCGCGACTACGAGGAGCGCAACAAGAAGCGCGAGACGCTTCTCGAGCAGATGGATCGCAAGATAAGGGCTGCCTAAGAGAAGCGACGCCCGACCATCGTTACGAGAGGGTCAGGACGACCGCCCTGGCCCTCTTGCCCTTATTCGCCCGAGTGCGTGGAAAGAGGAGTTCCCGGAAGTCTGGGAGGGTGAGGCTGCCCTAAGAGGGAGGGAACAGATGGGGCTCATGGTGACCGAATGCCTGCCCTCCTGTGGACCTCGCCTTGAGAGGGGGTCTTGGAAGTAGTTCGGGCCAGTGGCAGTTCCCTGAGCGTCCCTTAAGATGTGCCGCTGGACGGATGCGTCGTTCCCAGGCGGGAATTATGATGCCGTTGTTACATGACAGGGGTGGGCGGTCTCTTCTTCCTCCGCCACAGAAACGGGAGCGCCATGACAAGGAGACGGACGCTCTATTTACCGGCGCTGCTGGTCGCGGCGGTGTTGGTGGCTTGTATGGTGGCGGTCTTAGCGGTCTCGAAGAAGGCTAAGGCTACCTTCTCGGGACAAAACGGCAAGATAGCCTATGTGGACTACTCCGGCGTTCTCTACACGATCAACGCCAATGGGAGCGCTAAGACCAAAGTCACCAACACCCGGGCTGGCGGCATCCCTCTCGACTACTCGGCCGACGGTAAGAAGATCGCCTACACAGGGGGCGGTGGATTTAACCCCGAGATCTATACGGTCAACGTAGGCGGTGGGGGTGAGTCTAAAGTTACTGAGGGTGTCTATCCTTCCTGGGGGGTCGTCCGTAGTAGCAGCTCCTCCGAATATATCCACCCGGGTGCGTGGAAGGGTTGTCCTGCGAACTTCGCCTTGATGGGGTTCTAAGAAGTTGCGCCAGTGGTTGTTTCTCAACATATTGACTGCGCACCCGATATAGAGAGGTACGCGAGAGAGGTTAGGGACGTGAGGTCGGATAACCTGGTTTACATATTGGTAGTTATCATCCTGGTGATAGTCGCGCTCCTGTTGCTTTCCCGGCTTATTTAGGGCTTGGCAAGTAGCGGTTAGCCGCCACCAGACCGGTGTGAGCAACGAGCCGGGGCCCGACAGACTCGGTTCGAACCCTCGCCGCGTGGCCTGGGTGTAACGAACCCGGCCTTCTTGTGCGTCCAACGTCCCGAGAAGGCAACCCGCATCCGGAGGAGGCCAAAGATGTCGGATAAAGTCAAGGGGAAAGCCAAGGAGGCCTACGGCGCCCTGATAGGCGATGAGGCCAAGAAGGCAGAGGGCCGCGCCCAGCAGAAGAAGGCCCAAGCGGAGGAGGAGGCCGAGCAGAGGGAGAAGACCAGGCAGGCCGAGGCCGAGGCCAAACGGGCGGAGAAGGAGCGAGACAGGCAGAGGCGCAAGGCCAAGGGGGGCCTGGGCGGTCTCACGGACACCCTGACCGGTCGCTAGTATCTTGGCGAACAATAGACCGGTGCACGTCCTTTCGCGCGACGATGGTTGGGCGGTGGTGCGCGAGGGCAAAGAGCGGGCCACCTCCATCCACCCCACCCAGGCGCAGGCGGCCAAGGCGGGCCGGGAGATAGCCCGCAAGGACGGGGCCGAGTTCCTGCTCCACGCCAAGGACGGGCGCATCCGCGAGCGCAGCTGCTACGGCGAGGATCCTAGCCCGCCGAGTAAGGAACAACCTGAGGGCCCCGTTGCCGGCGTAGCAGGCGCGGCGGCTCGGGCGACGGGCGGGGCCGTCGACCTGGCCTCCGGGATCGTTGGAGGGGCGGTCGACCGCCTCGGACAGGCGACGCAAGGCGCCACCCAGGATAGCAAAGCGCCTGGCAGAGGCGCAGACGAAACGGACGAGGAGACAGGCGATTTGGGTTACGAAGAGCGCTACGCAAAATACGGGGTCTACGACCAGCTCGGCAAGAAGCTTGGCGGGGTGGACGCCCTGTTTCTCGACGAGGACGACGAGCTCGAGTACGTTGGGGTCAAAACGGACCTCCTGGGCGCCAGGGCCGCGCTCGTACCCGCCGAGGTCCTCACGGTCGACGATCGGCGGGGGCGCATGGTGGTCGCACGGTCAAGCAACGTGGTCGAGCAGGGCCCTACCCTCGCGGAGGAGGAGATGACGCCCGAGTTTGAGGAGCGGGTCCGCCTCCACTACGGGTTGAAGCGCCCAACGGGCACCGCCGGCGGGCACGGCGGCGCCCACGGCTCTTACCACGGCGATCCACCAGAGAGAAGCGCCGGCGTAGGGACGGCCGGGACGGAAGGCCCGGGCACGACGACCGGCTCCCCCGGCGCCACCGGCGAGGACGAGATCAGGGTGCAAAGGAGCGAGGAGGAGCTCAGGGTCGGCACCAGGGAGCGCGAGGCCGGCGCCTTACGGGTGCGCAAGCGCGTGCGCACCGACCGCGAGAGGGTGGAGGTGCCCGTTAGGCGGGAGGAGGCTCGCGTGGAGCGGGTGCCGGTCTCCGGGGGGGCCTCGGGGGCCGAGATAGGCGAGGATGAGATCGTCGTGCCGTTGGCCGAGGACGAGGTGGTGGTATCAAAGAGGGCCGTGGTCAAGGAGGAGATCCGCATCCGCAAGGACGTGGTTGAGGGCACCGAGGTCGTCGAGGAGGACGTCAGGCGCGAGGAGGTAGACATAGAGGACGCCACCGAGCGCGGCGACTAAACTTCTCTAGAGAGACCCTCGAACGAAGGGCGGAGGAGGACCCGGGTCCTCCTCCGCCCTTCGTTCGAGGGTCTGGAGCCCTTTGAGAGGTCCCGGGGTCTCCACGAAGACCCATATCGGCAGGCATGAGTACGGACTTCGAGAGGGACAAGAGGGAAGCCGAGCAGAGACGGGGGGGCCGAACGAGGCGTGCCGGCCGATCCTCGCTTGGGCGGCGAGGTGTACGGGGCGGACGACGCGCGGATGGCAACCCGGCGCGCCTCTTCCGGTGGCGCTCGTGGCGGGGTCGGCCTGGAAGAAGAGGCCAGGATGGAAGAGACCGTCCGCCGCGCCACCAGGCGGGCGATGGACCAGAAGGAACAGGAGGAGTCGGGGGGCGGCGGCCTGTACGGCAGCCAGATAGACGACTCGCACATGGTCGGCGCGGGGATCGCCGAGCTGGTGGGCACCTTCATCCTGGTCTTCGTGGTGATGGCGGTGGCCACGGACGACAGGGCGCCTGCCGCGATCGCCCCCATAGCCGTGGGCTTCGCTTTGGCGGTGGGGGTCTTCATCGCCGGGCCGGTGACCGGGGGGGCGGTCAACCCGGTGCGCGCCATCGGCCCGATGATCGTGGCCGGGGACCTGACGAGCGTGTGGGTGTACGTAGTGGGTCCGATAGTAGGGGGGGTGCTGGCCGCGCTGCTCTACGACCGCACCATGGCCCAGACCGAAGCCCCGGCGTAAGGGAGCGCTACAGGTAGCGCCACATCCACGTGGCGGACACAGAGCGTACTTGGACCACGGCCAGCGGGAAGGCTGGGGGCTGCCCCCCTTGGTCGCCCAGGAACCCGTATGGCCGTGGTACTGGGCCGGGGTCGAGTCGGTGACGGTCAGGGTCGGGAGGGGTTCCCTCGTGGTCGAGCCCGCCGATTCTGCTCCCGCAACACGCCCGGAAGGCCGCCCTGAGCAGGGGCCTGACAGGCCCAGGAGGGAGGTGGGTCGCCTGAGGTGGTTCGGCGAGGAAAGGGGCTACGGGTTCATCGAGAGCCCCTCGGGCGAGGACCGCTTCTTTCACCGCTCGGGCCTGCTGTGCGATCCCGCCGAGTTCGAAGAGGGTTGCCGCTGGAGTTCGAGGTGCGCAGGGAGAGCGCAGGGACCGCTGGCCCTGCAGATCAGGCCCCTAAGGTTGCGTTCGTCCGGTTGAGCACCACCCGAAATTCCGGGGCGTGGGGCAGTGATCCCCATCCCTATTCACCCGAGGGCATGGAAGAGTAATTCCCAGAAGTCTATATGGGTAGTTTGTTGAAGCCGGGGTTAGCGGCTGCGTTTCATTGGTGGCAAGGAGGAGGTGCCGCCACGATCAAGTGAGTGCCAGTGGAGCCGGCTCTCGGTCCGCTCGAAGATCTCGACGTTCACTTCGTACGCTACGACGTTGTGTCAAGGGAAGAACGCGAGACTGCATTGCCAACGAAGCTTCCCGTCGAAGTTCATCCCCCCTTCACCAAGCTCTGTCAGGCATCACGCAGGACTTCATTGTACTCTTCGAGGTTTTCGACGGTCAGCGCTCGGGGCAAGGGGGCTGCTTCGAGCGCTGCGGATACCGTGCTGCGGTTCAACCGTGTTGATTACTGCTGTAGGGAGTCCCTGAGCGTGCCCGCGACGGCCTTCGTGGCCTTAGAAGCGTTAAGCAAGCATTCGAGTGAAGATCCTGACCTAGCGGGTACCGCTCGTGCACCCGACCGGGGCACGAGCGGTACCCGTCTTCTCGACAGCTAGACGGGCTGCTGGGTGGGCCGGATCAGGATCTCGTTCACGCTCACCCGCGGCGGCTGCGTAACCGCGTAGACGATCGCGTTGGCTACGTCCTCCGCCCGTAGGATCTCGAGCTTGAGAAGACCGCTCAAGCCCTCCCTGGCGTCCTCGTCCGTGATGTGGTCGGGCAATTCCGTGGCCACCGCCCCGGGCTCCACGATCGTCACGCGGATGTTGTCCGCGAGTAACTCCTGCCTGAGACCCTCGGAGATGGCGCCGACGGCGTGCTTGGTCCCGGCGTAGACCCCGCTCGAGTCGCGCGTTACCTTGCGTCCGGCGACGCTGGAGATGTTGACGAGGTGCCCGCCGTCCTGCCGCCTCATCGCTTCTATGGCGGCATCGGTGGCATAGAGGAGGCCGAGCACGTTCACCCCGAACATGTTCCTCCACTGGTCGGAGAGGCCCTTGCCCACGGCCGAGAGGAGCATGACGCCCGCGTTGTTGACCAGGATGTCGATGCGCCCGAACTCCTCGACCGCCCTCCGAACGAGGTCGTGGGCCTGACCCTCGTCGGTGACATCGCACTCGACCGCGATCGCCTTCCCGCCCCCTTGGGTGACCTCTTCGACGAGCCCGTCGAGGCGCTCCTTGCGTCGGGCCCCGGCCACCACCGCGGCTCCTTCGGCGGCGAGCGAGCGCACCGTGGCCTCACCGATGCCGCTAGAGGCCCCGGTAACCACCGCCACCTTGCCGTCCAAGCTGCGCGCCATCTACATCACCTTCCCAGTCTTCGTAGGTTCACCGACAAATCGGGTTCGTTACCCATAGCGAACTCCGTCTCCTGGCCGCCGTCGGGCGCGAGGACGATGCGGAACCCCAACAGTTTATGCCCATGTACACGCCACGTTCACGTCGAACATGCGGCGCCACGACGCTTCGGAGAGGCCCTTGCCGACGCTGGAGAGGAGCATGACGCCGGCGTTGTTGACAAGGATGTCCACGCGGCCGAACTTCCCCTCGGCCTTGCGGATCAAGCCGTGCGCCTGGCCCTCGTCGGCTACGTCGCAGGCCGCCGCCAGCCCCCGGCCGCCGTTGCCCTCTGTCCTTTTTGCCAGGTCCGCGAGCTGGTCCTCCCGCCTGGCCGCGACGACGACCGCCGCGCCCTCCGCCGCCAGGGTATCGGCCGTCGCCGCGCCGATGTCGCTTGAGGCGCCCGCCACCATCGCCGCCTTGCCTTCGAGCTTCGTCATAGAAGAGCCTTTCTAGGTGCCTGCGAGCCGGTCCATCTTATACCGGGTCGGGAGAGGGGACCGATTCGCGGGTCGGCCCCGTGAGCCTGAGATACGCCAGCGTCCAGTAGGCCTGATGGAAAGCGCCGGCGAAGCAGGTCACGAGGACCAAAGGGAGGCTCAGGATCACGCTCGCCACGAGCCCAACCGCTACAGCGAGCGCCCCGAGTTCGGCGGAGGACAGCGCCGTCATCAGCGCGCTGAGGAGCAGACCGGCGACGAGGGTGGCGAAGAACATGAGCAGCCCGAAGGCCGCGACGAGGCCTAGCTGGATCAGGAGCAGCACCAGGCTCCGCCCGACGTTCCGGCGCAGCAGGCGCAAGCCGCCCTCGATCGAGGCGAAGACGCGTTCGTCGCCCACTACCACCTCCCTAAGGGCGTACCTGCCGAGCAGGGCGAAGAATACCGTGATGGCTATCGCGAGGGGCAGGAAAATCAGGCCTACCAGGACGACCACCAGCACCCTAAGCGCGACCGACTCCGTGACCAGAAAGGCACCCACCCCGATAACGCCCGCCACCGCGAAGAGGACGAGCGTCGCGACGAGCCAGATCAGGCCCATGACGCCGATCAGCCCGAGCACGCGCCAGAAGCGGGCGAGCCCGGCCCGCCACGCGAGGCCGAAACGCCTCTCCTCCCCCCGGTCCACTGCCGCCACGCTCTCGTTGAGAGCCCCTTGCGAGAGCACGTGGAAGAAGATCCAAATCAAGACCACCGCAAGCACGATCAGCGAGATGCCCGCGATCAGGGGCAAGGGGTTGCTCTCTACTGTCTGCCCGAGGCTCGTGACCCAGCCTGGCGGCTGACCCGCGGTCACGTCCGCGGCGCCAGGGGTCAGCTCGCCGAAGCTCGACGGGATGACGATGGAGTTTATGGCGGCGCTCAGGAAGAAGCCGAAAAACCACAGAAACTTGTTGCGCCAGGAGATCAGGAACGCGTCTCTGATGACCTCCCCGTAGTTCACCTTTCGAGCACCCAGGTGTCCTTCATCTTGCCCCCGCTGGAAATGTTGACGACGTGCTTGCCCGGCGCCGCCACCCGGCTCAGGGACCCCGGCACGGCCTGGACTACGCCCGGGTCTTTGGGGTCCGGCGCGAGCACGAGCACCCGGTAGTCGGCGTAGGAGTCTCGCAGGAGAAAACCTTCGCCGGCTTCGCCCGTCTCGCAGAGGACGTGGGTGGAGAAGTCTATGGTCTCCTGGGCGACGTACTCGATGGGGTTCTCTTCGACCATTCGGCGGAACTTCTCGACGCCCGGTTTCGTCTCCTCCGGCCCTATCATGACCTCCTTGCCGCCGTAGCCGCCCCGGCTCTTGACGACGAGCTCGTCGAAGTGGTCCATGACGTAACGCCGTTCCTCCTCGACCGCGAGAGACCAGGTGCGGGCGTTTTCTATCAGGGGCTCCTCCCCGAGGTAGCGGCGGACCATCTCGGGGACGAAGACGCCGATGCCCTTGTCGTCTACAACCTCCGAGTTCGGCGCGAAGAGGACGTGGACCCCGCCTTCCAGGTGGCACTCCAGGAGGCCAGGCACCTCGGTGTAGAGCGTGTCCTCGTCCACGCGTTCGTAGATGACGTCTATCAGCCTCTCGGTCGGACGGTGGACGAGGACGCCCCCATCAACCCCCAACTCCTTTGTCTCAGCCAGGATCGCGCCCATCTCGTGGGCGTAGATGTGGTGGTCCAAGTAGAACTGGTCCGCGGGGCCGCTGGAGACGACGGCGAGCGTCGCCTCGGGCCCCTTCGAGGAGGCCGCCCGCAACGAGCCTCCGAGGCGGGCGAGCCAGCCGTCGAGGGGGTAGACCGGCAAGTTTTCGTAGGTTTTGGGGAAGAAGATCTCCTCACTCATCCTGCGCCGGCGGGTCATGGCCGCGAGGCCGACGGGCATCTTGGCGTTCTCTTCTATAACGAGGTACTCCCAGCCGCCGGTTTGCCCGGCCCTGCGGCTCTCGACGGCGACGACGTCGAAGGCGATCTGGCGCACCGGCACCGGGCCGAACCGGTTGGGGGTGCCCGCATCGTAAAGGATGCTGCTCCGGAGGATCTCTTGCGGAACCACCTCCTCCTTGCCGGCTTCGAGGCGGCGGAGAAACTCGTTTATGGCGCGCAGGCGCTGTTCGAGGCCGTCGCGGAGGCGGGCCCAGTCAGCAGCCGGGACGACGCGCGGGATCCAATCGGTCGGGTGCGTCTTGTCCCCTTTGAGCATCCCGAAGGAGTGCTGCTCTTCGAGGAGCGCCTCGTGGGCCCGGGCCCTCTTCCCGTCCCAACGCGCGGGGCCAGCGCCCGCGAGTTCGTCGAAGATGCCCTCGTAGATCGGGCGCGGCAGGCCGGCGGGTCCGAAAACCTCGTTGGTGCCCGGCAGCGCGCGCTCGAACCTCACAGAACGGGCATTATACTAGGAGTCGGATCTTGCACATGGCCATCGGGCGGGGGCGACTCTTGAGCGAGAACAGGGATCCGGAAGCCGAAGGACAGGGGCGAGACGGCGCGTCGATGAGGCCCGCGCGCGAGGACCAGGTCAAGCTCCTGGCCGGTAGGATCTCCTGCGTTGTCGGCATCCTCTTTGGGGTCGGCGGCATAGTGGCGGCCCTGCTCGGCGGAAGCGCCAACGCCTCCGTCGGCGCCGTCGGGGCCGCTTTGGGCATCCTGGGCTACTTCCTCGGCTCCCGGAGACTCGGCACCTTCACCGTGCTCCTGTGTGTCGCCGCCCTCTTTTTCGGCCTCGCCGCCAGCCAGGGCCTCATACCCGGCATAGACGCCTCGGACCGCGGCCTCCCGGCCAAGGAGCCGGCGGCCGAGTAGCCCGCTGCCGGGGACAACTTGTCGAACCGACGCCTTTGGACCGTCTGCGCCCGCGCTCCGAACGTTGCCATAGACCAAAAAAGCCGAGGGCCGCAGCCAGAGCGTACCGAAAACGGAGGCGCAGCCGGAGCGCGCCGAAAGCTGGCGTAGTCAGCGTGCCGGCTAGCTCTTATACTGGCGTCCAGGATGGAGAGGCTCAGGCTCACACCGCCGGGCGAGACGGGGGCGCGGGGAGCCCGCGCCCGGCTGTACGTGCGCTGGATGCCCCACATAGGTGCCGAGGCCGTCGCCCTTTACGAGTTGCTCCGCATCCTGCCGGACGTCGGGCACGACGCAGCCGGGGCCGAGGAGCTGGCCGAGCTCATGCGCTCCACGCCCGAGAGCGTCGAGGAGGCCTTCGGGGCGCTGGTCGGTGCCGGCTTCGTCGTCGAGAGGGAGGGGTGGCTGGAGGTCGCCGAGCATCCGCCGGCGGGGGCGGCGCGGCCCAAGGAAACCGGGCGCGAACGGCCCCGCGAGGTCGTCCGGGAAGAGAAGGCCGAGGCGCCCGTCCGGGACGTGCAGGTCGTGCGGGCGGAGCCGGAGGGGGTCTCCGCGGATGACTACTTCCGGTTCATGGGGACCCTGCCCGCGCCGCATATCCTGGAGTTCTTGAACGGCTATTGCGGGCGGGACGGGCTCACGCCCGACGCGGTGCGGGAGGCGCTCAAGATCGCCAGCGAGCGGGACGCCCGGCGCGTCGGCTACGTCAGGAGCATCCTCGAGCGTTGGGTCGAGCGCGGCGTCAAGTCTGTCGAGGACGTCGAGCGCTTCGAGCAGGACCGCAAGCTCAGGCTCGTCGAGGAGAGCGGGGCCGTCAAGGGCGGGGCGCTCAAGGTACGGCATAGCGCGGCCGGAGGGGGGGTGAGGGGTGGAACGGATAGACAATCTGCTGCCAGGCGCCGGGAAGGCTACGAGTGGCTCTTTGGGGAAGAGGGGTAAGCCCGCGGAGGTACTTAGGCTGGACGACCAGATCTGCCCCCACTGCGGACGGGAGCTGACCGCTGAGTGGGTCGAGTTCCCCCCGGCCCTCCGGAAAAAGTACGGCAAGGGCGGCGAATGGTACTATCACCCTTGCACCCCCGAGTGCGAGGGAAAGAACGACCGGCGCGAGTGGGAGCTGATGCGCCGCAACGCCCGCGTGGGCGCCCTCAGGGAGAAGAGCGGCCTCTCCAAGCGAATGAAGGCCTACACCCTCGCCAGCTTCAAGCCCTACGTCAGTCCCGCCGCCGCCAGGGCCACGGAGAAGGTCGAAAGTTACCTCAAGGAGTGGGACGAGAACCGGAGCGCCGGACACGGGCTGTACTTCTGTGGCGACGTGGGGACCGGCAAAACCCACCTCGCCGTTGCTGTAATGAACGAGCTTATAGCGCGCAAGCGGGTGCCCGCGCTCTTCGTCACGGTGCCCGAGCTTCTGGACAACATGCGCGGGACGTACAACGACCCGGGCCGGAACATCGACGAGTGGATGGACTCCGTAAAGAACGCCGACCTGCTCCTGCTAGACGACCTCGGGGCCGAGAGGGCCAACGACTGGGTCAGGGAGCGCATTTTCGTCATCGTCAACCACCGTTACAGGGAGGAGCTGCCGACCATCTTTACGTCAAACACCGGGCCCAAGGACCTCGCCGCCCAGCTCGGGGAGAGGACGGCCAGCAGGATCATCTCGATGTGCGACTGGATCTCCCTCGAAGGTGAGGACTACCGCGAGGCCGAAGTGAGGCACGGGCTGTGAGGGAAGAGTTCATGATCACCCGGCAAGGCAAGCAGTACGTCTTGTTCCAGGGCCTCCTGGACGAAGCGCACGGCCAGGGCTTGCGCGGCATAGACACCGAGCTCCTGCAGGTCCCCGATTCGGAGAACGGCAACGTGGCGATCGTGAAGGCCATCTGCGAAATGGAGGACGGGCGGAGGTTCTCCGGCATAGGCGACGCGAGTCCCGAGAACGTCGGGCGGAACATAGCGCCGCACGTGATCCGGATGGCCGAAACCAGGGCCAAGGCCCGGGCGCTGCGCGACGCGGTAAACGTCGGCGCCACCGCCCTCGAAGAGCTCTCCGAAGGAGACGATGCCCCCCCGGCCTCCGCCGGCCACGACAGGTCCTCGCGGGGCTCCGGCGGGGCCTCGGCCAGGCCGACCCCCATCCGCTCCGGGGGCGAACGCCAGAACGAACAACCTAGGGCCCGACGAAACGCCCCCGCGCCGGAGTCCGCCGCTGAGGCGGACGCGGGCAGCCCGAACGGCCAGGCTGAAGAGGCGGCATCGTCGCCGACTTCGTCCACGGCCGCCCGCAAGGGGGGCGGGAGTAGGGCCGGGGCGAAGGCGCGCAAGAGCCAAGTGGACCTGCTCAGGACCCTGGCCGTCGAGTGGGCCGGCGACGGAGGCGTGGGACGCCTGGAGAAGCGCATCGGCAAGCCGCTCACCGACCTGAACCGCGCGGAGGCCGACGAGTGGATCGACCGCCTCACCCCCGAGGGCCGCGAGTAGCCGGACGGCGGCGTACCCGGGGGCCGCCGGCTCGGGCGGAACAGAGACCCCGCCGCAAATGGCGGGGTGGTCGACGGGGCCGAACCCCTCCTCGCCGTGTGAGCTTAGGTGCCGTGGTGGTGTTGTTGGGGGCGAGAGAGGTTGCCAGTCAGGGCTAAAGTCGCCATGGTTTGGATCTCGTGGTAGACGTCTCGGCTACTCGAGAAGGCTATCTTGCCGGCCTGTCCGGCGTGCGGGGGCGCGATGGCCACGCACGCGGCGAAGCGCGACCAGAAGCTCTACCACTACTACAGGTGCCACCGCAGCGGGGACTACAGGCGGAACCCCTGCGGCCAAAGGATGTCCCGGGCCGAAGGCGCGGAGGCGACAATGTCGGAGTTCGTCTCCGGGGTCTTAAAGGACCCGGGGAGGATTCGCGCCGGCATAGCGCGATGATTGAGCAGCAGCGTGCCGAGACGCGTGGGGACCCCGATCGGGAGGCCAAGGCCTGGGGCTCGAAAGGCTCGTGGAGGTCGATCAGGAGAGGCGCGGCTACCTGCGGCTCGTCGCCAAGGGGCACATGAGCGAGGAGTAACTCGAAAAGACTCCCGCTGCGCTGAACGAAGTCCGCAGGACAGCGGGGCGGGAGTTGGAGGCCATAGGGGAGCGATGGGAGGAGATCGAGCGGCCAGAGCACGACCGCGACGCCCTCCTAGCATCTTGGTCGGAGGCCGCGCCTGAGGACCTCAATCGTCTCACCCCCGAAGAGAGGAGCGATCCCTACCGCACGCCCCGCCTGGAGGGCTCGCCCGCCGGAGAGGGTTACGAGGTTACGGGACCGTTTTGCAGTTTGGAACCATCATCGTCCTAAAGGTCGCTCACCACGGGACCGACGCCTCATCGATGCCGCTCTTTTGGGCGGTTCCGGCCGACAATAGCCGTGATCCAGGTGGGAGCGGAACTCCCACGGCCACCCAACCCCCGTGACCGTGGACAGGCCCAGGAGGGCCGGGGCCAGGGTGTTTCGCTACGATGGGGATGGGGAGGTGATCGCCACCATAAAAGACGCCGAGGTTGAGGTCGCCGTCACCAAGGCTTGAGGTCCACCGCTGATGCCCTGGAGCTTGTGAACCGAGCATGTTCCTGTAGAGTTAGCGGGCAGGGCAAAGAACAGGAGGACGGAACCTTGGTCAGCTTCAATCGCGTCATTCTCGCCGGAAACCTCACGAGGGACCCCGAGCTCCGGTTCACCAACGACGGCGTGCCGGTCTGCTCCTTTGGCCTCGCCGTCAACAGGGTCCGCTCCAAGAGCGAAGAGGTGGACTTTTTCGACATCTCCGCCTGGCGCGAGCTCGGCGAGACCATCGCCAACTACAAGAAGAAGGGCGACCCCATCCTCGTCGAGGGGCGCCTCCAGTACCGTACCTGGGAGGCCCAGGACGGCTCCAAGAGGAGCAAGGTGGACATCACCGCCGACAACGTCCAGTTCCTCGGCGGTCGGGGTGAGGGCGGCGAGGGCGGCGGCAACGGTTCCGCCGGTGCCAGAAGCGGTGGTGGCGGCAGGCGCGGCGGGCAGCGCGAGGACGTGGACATCAATGAATCCGATTTCGAAGATATCCCGTTTTAGAGGGGTCACCTAGCAAAGAGGGGGGGACCGGGCGAGGGCGGCCTGGTTCCCCTCTCTTTTGTGGCAAGACCTTTCTGCGGTAGTCCAGCGACCCTGAGGCTATCCCTGGTATCGCGGCCTGGTGTGTTTGACCGCGCGGCGGGCAAGGTAAGGACACCCAGTGACGGCGCCCGTCCATACGGGGCGGTGTAGACTGTCTAGATGGGCCGCGAGGCGGTCCCACTGCGGGCTCCAGAGGAGGCGGAAGTGAACGAGCGCTTGGGGAAGATGCGAGAGCTGGGGCAGGCGCCCTGGGTGGACGAGCTCTCCAGGGATGACACCAGAAACGGCGGGCTGCAGGCCATGATCGACGACGGCATCGTCGGCGTAACCTCGAACCCGGCCATCTTCCAGAAGGCGGTTGCGGGCTCCGACCTCTACGACGACCAGCTCCGGGAGCTCGCCAGGGACACGGACGATCCGAAGGAGATGTTCTGGGGGATCGCCGGCACCGACATCCAGGAGGCCTGCGACGTCTTGGCACCCGTCTACGAAGGTTCCGGCGGCGTCGACGGCTTCGTCTCCCTCGAGGTCCAGCCGGACATCGCCTACGACACCCAGGCCACGATAGACGAGGCCGAGAAGCTACATGGCATGGTCGACAGGCCGAACCTCTTTATCAAGATCCCGGCGACGCTGCCGGGGCTCGTGGCGATAGAGGAGATGATCTCGCGCGGCAAGAGCATCAACGTCACCCTGATCTTCTCCCTAGAGCGCTACCGCGAAGTGGCCCGCGCCTACATCCGCGGCATCCAGCGCCTCGTGGAGAACGGCGGCGACCCCTCGGGCGTCCGCTCCGTCGCGAGCTTCTTCGTCTCCCGCATAGACGCCGAGGCCGACGACCGCCTCGAGAAGCTCGGCCGCGACGACCTCAAGGGCAAGCTCGCGATAGCCAACGCCAAGCTCGCCTACAGGGTCTACGGCCAGGTCTTCTCCGGCTCCCGCTGGCGCTCCCTCGAAGAGCAGGGCGCCACCCGCCAGCGCCTCCTCTGGGCCTCGACCTCGACCAAGAACCCCGACTACCCCGACACCGTCTACGTGGACAACCTCGTCGGCCCCGAGACCGTGAACACCATGCCCAAAAAGACCATAGAGGCCGTCATGGACCACGGCGACATCCAGCCCGTCCTGACCGAGAGCCTCGAAGACGCCGTCCGTCTCCTCGACGACCTTCGGGAGGCCGGCCTCGACTACGAAGAGGTGACCGACGTCCTGGAGCGGGAGGGCATCCAGAAATTCGCCGACCCCTTCAACGAGATGCTCGACGAGATCAAGAACAAGGGCAGGCAGCTAGTAAGCTAGGCTTCAGGCATCAGGGTTTAGGTGTCAGGTGTTTGCTGATGCCTGAAGCCTGAGACCTGATGCCTAGCGACGACCGACGGGGAGGAGCGGCACATGGACATCGGCATCTACGGCATGGGACGGATGGGGTTCAACATGGCCCGCCGGTTGGTGGACAAGGGGGGACA
>CADCUZ010000158.1 GCA_902806015.1 uncultured Rubrobacteraceae bacterium | reverse complement strand
TTCTCGATATGAATTTGCGCCGTCCACCCTCCCCGTTCGCCTCGTGGTACTGGCGCGCGAGTTTCATCGCCGTCTCGACCGCCTCTGAGCCGCTGCTCACGAAGAACGTGCTGTTGAGGTCCCCCGGCGCTATCTCGGCGATCTTGGCCGCCAGCTCCAGGCTCCTGGGGTGCTGGAAGCTCCAGTTGGGGAAGAACCCAAGCTCCTTCATCTGCTTGGCGGCGACGTCTGCGAGCTCGGCCCTGCCGTGCCCGACCTGCGTCGTGAAGAGCCCCGCCAGCCCGTCTACGTAGCTGCGGCCCCGATCGTCCGTCACGTAGGACCCCTCGCCGGAGACTATGACCGGCAGCTTCGACCAGTCCTCTGAGTAGGGGGTGAAGTGGAGCATGAGGTTCTCCACGCCCGCCAGCCGCGTCGGATCCCCGTGCTCCCCGAGTCCCCTCATCACGTCCATGCTACCGACCACCTTCCGCGGCCGGGCCGCGTCGACATTGAGAGCTCTCGCCGATGCTAAGCGGCCAGCCCGGCGGGGTCAAGAACGCGAAGGAGGCGAAGTTGGCGCGGGCGGGCGACTTGCTACCGAAGGCTACGGGCCAAAATCCGCTTTGCCCGCCGGAGGGCCCCGGGCTTGACCCCCGGTCGGCGAGGTCCATAATGCGCCGCGCGTACCCTGATTGGCGTGGGATCCGATGGGAGAGCGAACCGATGGGCAGACGAGAAGCAGAATTTTTCGAGGAGATCCGGCGGACCGTTCGGGCACGCCGCGGGGAGACGGTGCGCCTGCTGCAGAGTTTGGTGCGCGTCCCCTCGGTAAGCGGCGAGGAGGGCGCCGTTCAGGGGGTCGTCGAGGGAGCCTTGCTTGGGTGCGGGCTTGCGGTCGAGCGGTGCGAGGCCACGGCCGAGCTCGTCGCCCCCTACGCCGAGCACGTGGGCGAGGAGACCCGGTTCGAGGGCCGCCCGAACATCATCGGTATCAAGGCCGGCAGCGGCGGGGGCCGCTCGCTGCTCCTGAACGCGCACGTGGACACCGTGGGGAACGGCGATCCGGCGGCCTGGACCCATCCCCCGCTCTCCGGCGAGGTGGTAGGCGACCTCCTGTACGGGCGCGGCGCCTGCGACATGAAGGGCGGCCTGGCGACCATCGTCGCGGCCCTAAAGGCCCTCAAGGTCCTCGGGGTAAGCCTGCGCGGCGACGTCACCGTCGCGGCGACGGTCGGCGAGGAGGACACCGGGGTGGGCGCGCTCGCGACCGTGCTCGCCGGCTACCGCGCCGACGCCGCCCTGATCACGGAGCCCACCGGCCTGAAACTGGTCCCGGCGCAGGCCGGCTCGCTCGTCTTCCGACTGACGGTGACCGGCAGCGCGGTCCACGCCTCGGCCCGCCGCCGGGGGGTCTCCGCGTTCGAGAAGTTCCTGCCGATCTTCGAGGCCCTGCGGGACCTCGAGCGCGAGCGTTCCGCGACGCTCCGCCACCCCCTCTACGAGGGCTTGGAAGACAAGGCCGCGATCAACTTCGGCGTGGTGCGCGCGGGCGAGTGGGCGATCACCGTCCCGGAGAAGCTCGTCGCCGAGGGCCGCGTGGGCCTGGTACCGGGAGAGGAGCTCGGCCCCTCGAAATCGATGGTTTTGGAGCGCATCGCGGAGGCGGCCGAGGGCGACCCGTGGCTGCGCGAGCACCCGCCAAAGGTCGAGTGGGTCGGCGGCCAGAGCGCGCCGGCCGAGGTGCCCGCAGATTCGCCGATTTGCCAGGCCGTCAGCGGCGCCCACGAGCGCGCCACGGGCCAGAAGCCCGACGTCGAGGGGGTCGCCTACGGCGCAGACATGCGTTTCTTCGTGCGCGTGGGGGGCATGCCGTGCGTGATGTACGGGGCCGGCGACATCGGCTGGGCCCACTGCGCCGACGAACACATCAGCATCGCCGAGCTGCTGACGGCGACGGAGACCGTGGCCTGCCTCCTGGCCGACTGGTGCGGCGTAACGGCCCGGGATTGAGCGGGGACCGCCTGCGTCCTTCGCGGCGGGGGCAGGCTTTCCCGAGTCGCCGTCGGTTGGGCTATAGAAGGGGCGTTCCGCGAACTCCGGGTTGAGGGGCTTCCGGGAAGTTCGCTCGTGTTCAACGGACCACCAGCCTGAACTGAACCCCGGGCATCTCCATTCGGAAGGTCCCCTCGGGGAACTCCTCGTCGTAGGCGATCTCGGTGATCTCCGCGACCTCGAACTCCCGGGCTTCTAGCCTGGCCGACACGCGCAGCGCGGTGCCGACCTTCGCGTCCACCAACAGCAGATGGTCGGCGGTGCCCTGCGGAGAGCGGTAGCCCTTGAAAACCCAAGGAGGGTACCCCCACGAGATGGTCTCGGCCCGGGCCTCCAGGGCGTCCCTGCCCGCCAAGGTGGTCTTGCGGCCCGTCTTGCGAACGGTCGCCTCGTCCCAGAGGGCGTAGAAGAACCCTTCCTCGGAGGGGTCGAGCATGAAGGAGAGCTCGGGGTCGGGTTCGAGTACCTCGGGAACGGAGGGTACATAGATCGCCGTGTCCTGGGGCTCGTAGATCCACAGCGGCGCGTGCCTGCCCGCCACCACGCACCTGCCGAGCGCGCCCTCGCCGTCGAGCCACTCCTCCCGCCAGCGATCGGGCCCCTCGTGCCAGAGGCGGACCGTCCGCTCGAGGTCCTCGTACTCGTGGTAGAAGTCCTCGGGCTCCGGCGGTCCCGGCTTCCCTATGATCCCCATGCCGGGGTTGCCTTGGGCGAACCTCCAGTCCACGAAGCGCCGGGCAGATTGACAACAGTACCAATCGGCATTTGCCGTCGCCCTCGCCAGAGGTGGTGTACGGGTGGTGTAGAGAGCCCCCCGCGACGACTAAAGCGGATTCAATTTGCACGCGAATTACCCATCGGTATGCGGGTTTCCAGAGAACCGGCGAGCGGACTCGAACCGCTGACCTGCTCATTACGAGTGATCCATCGGGCGTTGCAGCGATAGGCAGGGGGTTGCAAATCCCGCGTATCTAAGCTGTTTTTCTTTCTGCCTTGCCCAGTGTTGCACCGTATTGCGTTCGCGATGGTGTCAGAGTGGTGTCAACGTATATGGCCGATTAGATATCCTACACGGCGCCTCGTCCTAGAGCGAGTGCCTCTACGAACCCGAAGTAGCAACGTTCGCGGACCTTCTTCGTGCCTGCTGCACCTTCCGTTTCGCCTTCAACCGGTTGGCACGAATTCGGCAAGCGCAGGGTAGTGGTCGCTCGGGTACAGCCCCGTACGCTCGTTGCGGTCGCGGATGATCTCGTGCGACTCCGTCCGGAGACGGTTACGGGGGTCTTTGAGTAGGATCCAATCTATGCGCCGCGGCCCGTGCTCGGGGTGCGCATCCTGGAAGCGCTCACCCTCGAAGGCGTGGAAGGTGTTGGCGTCTTGCGCGTCCTCGTTGCCAGCGGCCAGGTATGTGTCCGCGAAGCCGGCCGCCACGAAGTTCCGGTAGGTGAAGCTGTCAGGACGGCTGTTGAAGTCCCCGGTTACAACGATCGGTGGTATGTCGCCCAGGCTATCCGCGAGCTCCTCGGCTCGCCTGCGGATGAGCTTGCTGCCCTCCTGCCGGGCCGGCTCGCTCTCGTGGTCCAGGTGAGTGTTCAAATGCAGCAAAGTCAGCTCGGCCTCCAGGACCCCGAACAGCGCCCAGTTAGCGGAGCGCACCACCCTGGCCTGCCAACCCTTGGAGTACTTCTCGGGCGTTTCACTAAGCCAGAAACCTCCCGAATCCAGCAGCTCTAGCCGTCCGGGGTCGTAGAGGATCGCGTTGTGCTCCCGATGGAGAGCGTTGCCATACCTGGGACCGTACACGCGAGCGTATCGTGGCAGGTTTTCCCGGTACGCCTTGAGGTTGCCGCGCCGGCACTCCTGAAGCCCGATCACGTCCGGCGCAGAGCGCTCTATGGTGGCGACGTTCAGCGCGACCCGCTTGCGCCAAGCGTTCTTCGTGCCGATGTCGCGAAGCGTACCCCTGACGTTGAAGGTCATCACTCGGATCGGATAAGCACTCAGCGAAGCGACCCTTTCCAAGGGCCCGTCATCCCTCGGAGCCCGATCTTTAGAGCCCCCAAAGCATCCTTCTGCACTACACCCCTTTCCGGTCTACACGCGTCCCGCTGCTTGCTCCTTGACGTCCAGCGCGTCGGTCTCGAGTTGGCTGGCAAGCTCCCGGAAGACGCCCTCCGCACGCTCGTTGCGTACCAGAAGGCGGTCTAGGCTCTCGCCTATGGTGGGATCTCCGTTCGGAATAAGGGTGCGGGCGTGGTCCTGAGTGCGGGTCTTGGAGAGCTGGTCCACAGCCACCTTGAAGTCCGGGTTCTTCTGAAAGTACCTGTGCATCCCCGACGACTGCTGCGCTGACTTGGTTACGGGCAGGTGGCCGGTGGTCGTAGGCCAGAACGCCACGTTCTCGGGTCGCGCCGCGAACTTAATGAACTCGAAGGCAGCCCGCTTGCGCTCGTCGGGGGCCGCCGCGAGGAGCGCAAGCCCCGCCCCTCCCGTGGGGCAGCCGAACTTGCGCTGCTCCGGAAGCATCAGCGCGAGTTGGTAGGCCACGGCCGTGTCCGTCTCCAGGGTCATGTTGGGACCGTGCTGC
>CADCUZ010000157.1 GCA_902806015.1 uncultured Rubrobacteraceae bacterium | reverse complement strand
GCTCTTGTTCGTAATCCGGCGGTTCGTAGCGAAAGACGGCAAAGGGGCAAGGGAAGGGCTTCTTTGCGAGCGTTCCGGTGGGCTGTGGGCATGAGTTTACGGGGCGAACGTAAAGCGGCGGCAACGCGCGGGTAACAGTCCTATAACGGAAGGGCCGAGGCTATGCGAACCTCCGAGAACTGCGTATAGGCGAAGTTCGCGGAACACCTAACTGCCAGAGTTCCTAGAGCACCTCTTTTACGCACTCGGACGAATAGGGCAGCTCTAGGCTCGGCGTTCTGTGGGGTTGAGCTCTTTGAGCGAGGCTGCGAGCAACGGCTTGTAGACCTCGTGCACTCTCACCTCGCCGCTCACGTACTCGACCGTGACGCGCACGTGTTCGCGGCCGGGGGGTGGTAGGAAGGATTCCACCTTGCGCACCTTGTCGGGATCTCGGTGTAACGGATCGGATCCGTCGGACACAGCCTCTCTCCGCCTTTAAGAAGTATCCATCTCTCCAGGTGATGATAACCCTGTAACACTCGACGCTACCGGGCAGTGATGGGGTGTACCCTCGACAAATTCCCGGAAACGCGCCCTACGTGCGCTCGGTCCAATAGGCGAGACCGGTGACCCCTAGGCTGCCGGTACAGCCTTCCTACCCGCCCTCCTTTTCGGCAGGCTTCGGTCAGGCCTCCTTCGCGCAGTCGCTCCTCCGTCCGGTCTATGGCCCCCAAAAGCTCGGCCAGCGGCGGGCCTTCGGTCCTCCAATGCTCCCCGTCCAGGCAGACCTCCGCGAGCCGTTCGTCTTCCCTGGTTTCGTCGTCGGTGGGGATCCGCACCCAGGCGCCCCTCCCGCCGGGGTGCTCGCCGTTGGGTCGGCTGCACACTACAACATGCGGGTCGAAGCGCTCGTGCTCCCACTCCAGCTCGCCCAGGGCGCCCGAGCGCACCTCCAGGCTAGGCCGTAGCAGAACCCCGGCGCAAGGGGAGCAGCCGGACGGGCTAGAAAGCCCGCCGGGAGCCCCGGCGGCTTTTTGCCGGTCGGCGCGGAGGGCCGCTACTCTATAAACCCGTTTTCCCGGAGCCACCGCCTCGCTACCCTATCGGGCGGCTCGCCTTTGACGTCCACGGCATAGTTGAGCCTGCGCAGCGTCTGGGTGTCCAGTTCTTTGGAGATCGGGACGAAGACCTTTTCGAGCTGCGGGTACTCCTTCAAGGTCTCCTGTCTTATGTTCAGGGAGGGATTGTAGACGGCGAAGAACTTTTCGTCGTCTTCCAGGAGTTGCAGGTCGAGGTCCCGGATGAAGCCGCTGGTGGTAAAGACGACGCCGAAGTTGCAGATCTCGCTCTCGTCGACGGCCCCGTAGACGGCGTCCACGGAGACCTCGATGAGGTTCTCTTCGGGGAACTGGAACCCGTAGGCCCGCTCCATGCCCGGCAGGCCGTCGAAGCGGGAGCGGAAGCCGTCTTCGTTGTTGAAGCAGAGGGTGGCCTCTTTGGGGCGTCTCTCGACCAGGCGTGCCAGGTCGGAGATGCTGTGGACGTCGAGGTCTTGGCGGGTCTTCTCGCTTGCGGCTATTGCGTAGGTGTCGTTGCCGGGCGCCGGCTGGAGCCACTCGATGCCGTTCTCTTCGAGGTCCTTCCTGGCGACGGCCTCGTACTGCTGCTGCGGGTCTGGTATGGAGCGGGTCTCGGAGAGGTGGACGAGCCAGCCCGTGGCGGTGTACTCCCAGTAGAGGTCGATCTCGCCCTCCTCAAGCGCCCGGCGAACGGTCTCGTTGCCGCCCATGCCCGTCCGGTCGATGACCGTGGCATCGGCGGCCGAGAGGACCTCCGTGGCGATGTTGCCGAGGACCTCCTGCTCGGTGAAGCCCTCCGAGCCGACGGCGAACTGGGCGTCCCGCTGGGTGCCGCTCAACCTGAACTGGTCGCCGGCGATCCTGTCCCCGTCCCCGGCCGCCCCGCCCCCGCCGCCGCCCGCAGCCAGCGCGAGGGCCGCCAGCACGAGCAGCCAGCGGGTGGCCCGGCGCGCGATCACCGCTCCTCCCGCCGGGGATCGCCGGGGTTGGCCTGTCGGCCCTGGCCCGGGGGAGGCTGTTCGACCGCGAACGCCTGGCTGCTGGCGGGAGAGGGTCCCCCCCTGCGGTGGATCGTCAGGTCGGATTCTCCGCGCTCCTGCCGGGCCACCTCGCGGGCCTCGGCGCGGAGGTGCATGTAGATGGCCACGCACATGGCGACCATGATGAACGCGAAGGGTACCCCGAACAGGACCGAGGCCGACTGCAGCGCGCCCAGACCCCCTGCCACGAGCAGGATCCCCGCTATCGCCGCCATCGCCACACCCCACGCGAGCTTGATCCACCGCTTCGGCTCCTTGGGTCCGCCGGTGGACATGCTGCCCAGTACGACGGTGCCCGCGTCGGCGCCGGCCACGAAGAAGATCCAGAGCACCACGAGCGTCAGGATCGACATGGGCAGGGCCAGCGGGAACTGGTTGAGGAAGATGAACGTACCTGCGGCCGGGTCGGCGGTGACCCTCTCGGCTATCCCCCCGCCCTGCGTCTGGGCCAGGTTGAGGGCCGAACCGCCGAACACGGCTATCCAGATAAAAGTGACCACGCTAGGGCCGATCACGGTCCCCATGACGAACTGTCGGATCGTCCGCCCGCGGGAGATGCGGGCGATAAACAGGCCGACGTAAGGGCACCAGGCGATCCACCACGACCAGTAGAAGACGGTCCAGCTGCCGAGCCAGGCGTTGTCCTGGTCGAAGGACTCTATCCTCATGCTCATGGGGACGAGGCCGCCCAGGTAATCACCGACCCCCTGGGTCAGGGCGCCGAGCTGCAAGGCCGTGGGGCCCATGACCAGAAAAAAGACGAGCAGGACGGCGGCCACGTACATGCTGATCTGGCTGAGCCAGTTGATCCCCTTCTCGATCGCCGTCGAGGCCGAGATCATGAAGGCGATCGTGGTGAGGCCGATGACGAGGAGCTGCACGGTGATCCCGGTCGGGGTGCCGAAGGTTTGTCCGAGACCGGCGGTGAGCTGCAGCCCGGCAGAGCCTAAAGAGACGGCGACCCCGAACAGGACGGCTAGGACCGACATCACGTCTATGGTCTTGCCCAAGGGACCGTCGACGCGGTCGCCGAGCAGGGGCCTGAAGACCGGGCTGATGAGGCCGGGCTCGTCCCTGCGAAAGCTGAAGTACCCCACCGCGAGCCCGACGACCGCGTACATGGCCCACGGGTGCAGCGTCCAGTGGAAGTAGGAGTACTGCATCGCCACCTGGGCGGCCTCCGTCGTGCCGGGCTTCGCCAGGCCGAAGGGTGGGGCGTTGTAGTGGGAGAGGGGCTCGGCGACGCCCCAGAAGATGAGCGCCGGCCCCATCCCAGCCTGGAACAACATCGCGAACCACGCGAACGTGCTGAACTCGGGCCTCTCGCCCTCCTTGCCGATCCTAAACCTACCGTAGCGGCTGAGGGCCAGAAGGACGACGAAGACCAGGAAGAAGTTCCCGGCCAGCAGGTAGAACCAGCCCAGGTTCGAGACCACCCAGTCGAAGATTCCTTGGGTAACGGCGCCGAAGCTCGCCGGCGCGATCACACCCCACAGGATAAAAGCCAGGGCCACGGCAGCCGAGACCCAGAATACGACCCCTACCTCCGACCTCTGACCCTCGACGTTCTGCTGCACGCAAACCTCCCTCTCGGAGTCCCGTCACAGGGCCCGCCGACGCGGCGGCGAATGCCCCTCCAAACCTTCTCTCCTGAACGCCTGCCTACGACCGTTCGTCGTGCGCCCACGCCAACCGTAAAGTCGCGGGGGCGCGGCGGCGTTCGTTTTTTCGCAAGGTAATGGGGGTGCGACAGAGCGTCGCGGCGAGAACGCTACGAACCACGCCCGGGTCGAAGGCCCGAAGGGGCGAAGCGGCTCAGAAACGTTGGACGGTATGCTACACCAACCGGGCGCCCAGCAACACCGGGCTCCCCCGGTTGGTGCGTTCGGACACCGATCCCAAAAGCGCCGCCCTTCCCGTGTGCCATATATACTGCGCCCAGGGGACGGGAACGCGCGTACGCCGCAGGGGACGCGGGGGGTGCCGTTTAGCTGTCTGCCAACCGCTCCACGCTTAGGGCGGCGAATTATTGAGATCGGAGGGCCGGATGAGCCCGGTGCGCACGATGCCAAACCCGCTTGCGGCCACGGAGCAGGATTTCGCCCCCCCGGGCCGCGCGCCGCTGGACTTTCACCGCCGCCTGCCGGAGTACGCCGTCACCCCCCTAGTGGACGCGCCGGGACTGGCCGATTCTTTGGGCGTCGGGAAGGTTTGGGTCAAGGACGAGTCGCGACGGCTGGGGTTGCCGGCGTTCAAGATCCTGGGCGCCTCCTGGGCCGTTTACCGGGCCCTGGAGCAACACTCCGGCGGCATCGGGGAGTGGGGAGACATCGAAGGGTTGAGGGAACGCTTCGCGCCGCTCCTGCCCCTGACGCTCGCGGCGGCCACGGACGGCAACCACGGCCGGGCGGTGGCCCGCATGGCCAACCTGCTCGGCCTCGGGGCGCGCATCTTCGTGCCAGCCGACATGGTGCCGGCCCGCAGAGAGGCCATCGAGTCCGAGGGGGCTGAGGTCACCGTGATCGACGGCACCTACGACGAGGCGGTCGCCCGCTCCGCCGAGGAGGCGTCCGGGCGGTGCCTGGTTATCTCGGACACCTCCTGGCCGGGCTACGCTGACGTTCCGACCTGGGTTATAGAGGGCTACTCCACCATCTTGTGGGAGGTCGTCGAGGAGCTCGGCCGGCGCCGGGAAGAGGGGCCTACCCTGGTCGTTGCCCAGATCGGGGTCGGGGCCTTCGCCGCCGCCGTCGCGCGCCACTTCCGTTCCCCCGGCGTCTCCCCCCGCCCGAGGATCCTAGGCGTAGAACCGACCCAGGCCGCCTGCATGCTCGCCTCGGCGGAGGCCGGGGAGATCGTCCACCTGGCGGGCCCCCACGCCTCGATCATGGCCGGCCTCAACTGCGGCTCCCCCTCGGTCGTGGCCTGGCCCACGGTCTCCAGGGGCGTCGACCTCTTCGCGTCCGTGGACGACGAGTGGTCCCGCCGGGCCGTTCGCATTCTGGCCAGCTCGGGGATGGTCTCCGGCGAGACGGGCGCCGCCGGCCTGGGCGGCCTCCTCGCCGTGGCCGAAGAAGGGGACCGACGGGCGCGCCGATTGCTCGGCCTAACGGAAGAGGCGCGCGTGCTGCTCTTCAACTGCGAGGGCGCCACCGACCCGGGGGCCTACCACCGCATACTTTCCGGGGAGGACGGCGTCTCGACGAACGCGGTTCCCTGAAGCAAACGGCCCTCGAGGGCCGGTTCCGTTCTCGCCGAAAGCCCTATACCTCGGCCGTTCGCTGCGCGCTAACCGAGACGGCGCACTGAGGTACGCGCCGGTACGCGAGATTCCTACCGCCATTATCATTCATCTGGCACGAGAATATCGAGTCGGGCAAAAGGAGGACCATGGCCGTAGTCAAAAACTCTGTGGGCATCTGGGCGTTCGGGCCGGCCGTCACGCGCTTCGTGCCGCCCGGCTACCACAACGAGGTCGCCGACGAGCCGATGGCGGACAAGACCCGCCGGGTCTGCGAGGGCCTCTCCGACGTGCTGGAGGGGCTCGAGTACCATTACCCCGGCGAGGTCAACGAGGAGAACCTGGCGGAGATCCGGGGTGTTCTAAAGCAGCACGGGATGGACCTGCCGGTGGTCGCCGCCGGGCTGCACCCCGACCCGACCTACGGCAGGGGCGCCTTCGTCAACCCGGACGAGGGGATCCGGCGCCGGGGCATAGACACGCTCAAGCGTGGGGTGGACCTGTGCGGCGAGATCGGGGCGAACTTCATCATCTGGCCCGGCGCCGAGGGGTACAACTACGCCTTCCAGAGGCCGTACGCCGAGACCTGGCGGCGCTTCGTCGAGGGTGTGGCCGAGCTGACAGACCACGCCAACGGGCGCGGCGTGAAGGTCTTTTTGGAGCACAAGAACAGCGAGCCGGCCCAGAAGATCCTGATGCAGAACCTCGGGATGACGCTCTTTACTATCCAGAAGGTGAACGCCCTTGGCGTCGACACCTCGAGTTTGCTCGTAAACATGGACTGGCAGCACCTGATCATGAACGGCGAGAACCTGGCCGAGTACGCCGACCTGCTCGCCGCCGAGCACAAGCTCGGCCACCAGCACGGCAACGACGGCTGGGGCACCTTCGACGACGACAACGTGGTCGGCACGAACTTTTTCATGCAGACCCTTGAGCTCGCCCAGACCTTGCAGGACGTGGGCTACGGAGAGCACGGAGAGATCGTCGGCTTCGACCTCTACCCTTACACCGAGGACCAGGTCGCCGCCGTCCGCCGCGCCATCCTGCAGTGGGAGTTCATCTGGGACCTGGCAAAGGGTATAGATCGCGAGGCCCTGAGCGAAGCCAGGACGAACGCCGACGCGCTGGCGGGTCAGAAGGCGGTGTACGCGGCGCTCGGCATGGACGAGGGCTACGAGGCCGAGGTCATCCGCCGCCGAGGCGAAGCCAGGGAGGCTCGGGCGGAGCGCGGCAGGACCGGGGCTTGAGCGTGCACATAGGGCTCGACGTTGGCACGGGCGGGGCGCGGGCCGTCGCTGTGGACGGGGCCGGGAACGTGGTCGCCGAGGCCTCTTCCGAGTACCCGCTGCACAGCCCGCGCCCCGGCTGGATGGAGCAGGATCCCGCCGACTGGTGGGAGGGGGCGAAGGCGGCGCTGGGGGAGGTGGCCGCACTGGCCGGGGGGGACGTCGCCGGTATCGGGCTCACGGGCCAGATGCACGGGTCGGTCTTTCTGGACTCCGCCGACGAGGTCATACGCCCGGCGTTGCTGTGGAACGACCAGCGCACGGGGGAGCAGTGCGAGGAGATAACCGAAGCGGTGGGCGCGGAGCGCCTGATCCAACTCGCCGGCAACCCCGCCCTCACGGGCTTCCAGGCCCCGAAGGTGGTCTGGCTGAGGGAAAAAGAGGCGGAGAACTACGCCCGCGTCTCCCGCGTCCTCTTGCCCAAGGACTACGTGAGGCTCCTCCTCACCGGCGAGCACGCCACCGACGCCTCGGACGCCGCGGGGACGCTGTTTCTGGACGTGAAACGGAGGGACTGGTCCGGGGAGATCCTGTCCGCCCTCGAGGTCCCGCCCGAGTGGATGCCGGGGGTCCACGAAGGACCGGAGACCACGGGCGTATTGCGCGAGAACGCGGCGGGCGAGCTTGGCTTACCTGCTGGCATTCCCGTGGCGGCGGGCGGCGGGGACAACGCGGCGGCGGCAGTCGGCACCGGGATCGTCGCCCCCGGCCTCGTGAGTTCCTCCGTCGGGACGAGCGGCGTCCTCTTCGCCCACACCCAGGAATTCAAGCCGGACCCGTCGGGCCGGCTGCACGCCTTCTGCCACGCCGTGCCCGGGGCGTACCACCTCATGGGCGTGACGCTCTCCGCGGGCGGCTCCCTCTCCTGGTGGCGTGACGTTATCGGCGGCGATTTCGACGAGCTCACCGGGGCGGCCTCGGGGGTCCCGCCCGGCGCGGAGGGCCTGATCTTCTTGCCCTACCTCTCCGGGGAAAGGACGCCGCACCTGGACCCGCGGGCGAGGGGGGCGTTCTTCGGGCTCACAGCCCGGCACGGGGCCGCCCACATGACGCGGGCCGTCATGGAGGGCGTCGTCTTCTCGCTGCGCGACTCGTTGGGGATCATGCGCGGCCTCGGCGTACCCGTCGAGGAGGTGCGGGCGACGGGCGGCGGGGCGAGGAGCGCCCTGTGGCGCGGGCTCCAAGCGGACGTCTACGGCGAGCCTGTCCGGCGCACCGCCGCCGACGAGGGCCCGGCCTACGGCGCCGCGCTCCTCGCCGGGGTGGCGGCCGGGACGTACGCTGACGTCGGGGAAGCCTCGTCGGTGGTCAGGGTGCGCGAGGAGGTCACCGAACCCGACCCCGGACGGGCAAAGGCCTACGACGATCACTACGAGGTCTACCGTTCGCTGTACCCGGCGACGAGCTCCGCGATGTCCCGGCTCGCGGGGCTGGCGTCCTCCGCGGGCGAGGAGGGGGGGACGGGCTAGGCTCCGACGGCCGCGGCTTCGGCCGCCCCGAGCCTCGCCGCGATATCCCCGGTCCCATTGGCTAAAGGGGGAAACCCGGCGGCGGGTAGCCCCGGGCCCGCAGGCGGTTCGTGGGTTGGGTTCGGGCCCGCCGCTCCGGGTGCTCGTCGGGCCCGGCCGGGGGGCGCCGGCCTGCGTGCTATGATCGTCCGATGCACCGCGACGCGGCAGGTTCGGGCATCGCCCCTGCGGGGGGGGGCCAGGAAGAGAAACCTCTGGATTACAGGCCAGTCTTGCTGGCCGTGGCGGTCGCGACCGCGGGGGTGTTGCCGGCCTTTCTGACGGGCGGGCTGGCGGTCCAAATCCGGGGCGAGCTCGGCTTCGGGTCGGCGGCGCTAGGGCTCGCGGTCGCCCTGTTCTTCGTCTCGTCCTCGACGGCGT
Organism: uncultured Rubrobacteraceae bacterium; assembly: GCA_902806015.1. The sequence goes on along the minus strand of CADCUZ010000157.1, from coordinate 12,477 downwards.
CCGCGGTAATGGGGCGTGTGGTGGAAAGGATCGGGGCGCACCGCGGGATGCGACTGGCGGTCCTCGGGAGCGCGGCCTCTCTGTCTTGCGTCGCCGTTTTCGCCGGGTCGTGGACCGGGCTGGTGGTCTGCCTGATGTTCGGTGGCCTTTCCAACGCCGTCACGCACCCGGCGACGCACCTCTCGTTGGCCCGGCAGGTGCCGCCGGGGCGCCAGGGATACTCGTTCGGGATCAAGCAGGCGGCGATACCCGCGGCGACTCTGCTCGCCGGCCTCGCGGTGCCCGGTATCGCCCTCACCTTCGGCTGGCGCTGGGCTTTCGCCGGCGGCGCCGCCCTCGCGATGGGCGTGGCGCTGCTCGTTCCGGCGCAGAGGGTGGGGGGCGCAGAAAAGGTCGCCGCGGCCCGCTCCTCGGACGCGCCGATGGGGCCGCTGGTGCTGCTGGCGGTCGGGATCGGGCTCGGATCGGCGGCGGCGACGCCGCTTGGGGCCTTCGTCGTGGAGTCGTCCGTGCAGACGGGGCTAGGGGCGGGCACGGCGGGCCTCTTACTGGCGCTGGGGAGCGCCGCCAGCATCGTCGTGCGCGTGCTCTTCGGGCGCCTGGCGGACGGGATGGGGGGCGGGCGGTTGCGGCTCGTCACGGGCATGCTCGGGGCCGGGGTGGCGGGGTTTGTGATGCTCGCCACGGGGTCCCCGGCGCTTATCGTGCCGGGGGTTCTGCTCGCGTTCGCGGCCGGGTGGGGCTGGCCGGGGCTCTTCAACTTCGCCGTCGTCAAGAGCAACCCCGGGGCGCCTGCCGCGGCGACCGGCGTCACGCAGACGGGGGCTTCGGGCGGGGCGGCCGTCGGGCCGATCCTCTTCGGCCTCTTGGTCGGGGCCGCTGGCTACGGGACGGCCTGGCTCTTCTCCGGCGTCCTCGCCCTCGCGGCGCTCGTCGCGATCCTGGCCGGCCGGCGGATGGTCTTGCGCGGCCGCGTGGACGGCCGGACCGGGCCCTTTACAGACGTTCGCGAAAAGGGGTAACGTGGCCTCCATGAAGTCCGTTCTGCGCAGCGAAAACCCGTGGGCGTTCGGGGCCGTCCTCCTGATGTCGGTCGTGGTGCTCGTGGTGGGGGTGTGGGGGAGGGTGTGGAGCCTGGGCTTTCCGCCGAAACAGGTTTGGGACGAGATCTACTTCCCCGTCATGGCGGACAAGTACCTACGCGGGGTCGAGTTCTTTGACTTGCATCCCCCCTTGGGCAAGTTCATCATCGCCGCGAGCATCGCCCTCTTCGGGGACACGCCCTTCGCCTGGCGCCTGATGCCGGCGATCTTCGGCTGCGCCCTTATAGCCCTCGCGGGCGCCGTTGGATGGTACCTCTTCAGGGAGAGGGTGGCGGCGTTGCTGCTCGTGCTGCTCTTTGCCGGGGAGACCATCCTGATCGTCCACTCCCGGACGGGGGTCATGGACATCTTTCTCGTCTTTTTCGTGATGGCGACCTTCCTCGCGGCGCTGTGGGCCCGCCGGCCGGGGCAGGCGATCTGGCCGGCCGTCTTGTTCGGGCTGGCGATCAGCACCAAGTGGGCGGCCTGCCCTGTCGCGATCCCCGCGGGGTACGTGCTCTGGCGTAAGGGGCTCCTGAGGCACTTCGTCGCCAGCCTGTGGGTCTCCGTGGTCATGTACTTCGCCCTCGTGTACGTCGAGCGGCTCATCATAGTGACCTCAAACCCCGTGCAGGCGTGGGTCGAGGTGTGGAGGTGGCACCTGGGGGCGGCGAACAAGATCACGGCGGCCATCCCGCACCTCTGGGGTTCCCCTTGGTGGAGCTGGCCGATCATGCTGCGTCCGATCCGCTACGCGTACCTCGTCGACGCCGACGCGAATTTGCGGGTGGTGCTCGCCATCGGCAACCCGCTCGTGTGGTGGAGCAGTACCCTTGCCGTACTCGCCGGCCTCTTTGAGCTCGCGCGGCAGGCGATCACGAAGAGGCTCTCTCTGGACGAGCCCCTCATCCCGATCCTGCTCGGTTACGCGTTCCTGCTGCTGCCTTGGGTTCCGGGGACCCGGATCCCTTACATCTACAATTACCTGCCCGTGTACGCCTTCGCCCTACTGGCGCTGGCCTACTGGCTGGTGAGAATCTGGCGCGGCGGGCGCTTCGGGCCCTGGGTCGTCGTCGCCTTCGCGGCGGGCGCCCTGGCCGTCACCCTGTTCTTCCTGCCGCTCGCGGCCACCCTCCCGATAGACCAGGACGACCTTTTGCGACGCATCTGGTTCGACTCTTGGTTCTACCAGCAATCCCCGGTGCCGGGCAGCGGCTGCGAGCCCCCGCACCCTGCCTCCCGCTGCGACTGAAAAGGGGCGCCGCGGGGAAGCCCGGCCGGGGCGTCTCCGAATTTCGGCTACTCCGGTTCTATGGAGTCCTGCGCGCGGATGCGGCCGGCCTTGAGGACCCTGGCGCAGATGCCGCCGCGGTTCCTGAGGGCCCGGGTCATGCCCCGCTCGCTCAGGTCCTGGACGTGCTTGCAGGGGGGCCTCGACCTGTCGTACTCCAGGACGACTTCCCCGACCCTGAACCTTCTGCCGCGCAGACCTTCCAGCCTCACGCCGCGCGTGACGATGTTGCGCCGGTGTTGGCCGGACCTTATGGCGAGGCCCTGCTCCTCGATCTCGTCGAGGTGTTCGCCCTCGATCAGTGTCACCTGGCACACGTCGCCGTACTGCACCCAAAAGCCCGTCCCCTCGCAGTAGCGGTCGCCCTTGATGCCGCACCCTTCCACGGTCTCTATCTCTGCGACCCTCTCCATCGCCGCGCTGCCCTCGCCGGTGACAAAGATCTCCTCAACCGTGCCGCCCATCGCTTACTCCTCGTCGCTCTCCGATTCCTGACCTGCCGTTGGCAGAGGTTAGCAGCTAACGTTCCTCCTCGGCACGCCCGTACCCGCCACCACCCGGGGTTTCGACAGTGACAACGCCGTCTTTTTCGAGCTCGCGGCCCGTCTTAGGTGGAAGCTCCTCACCGTTGAGCAGGTTCCGCTCGTACTCCCGAAACTCCGGCAGTACCTCGCCCGAAAGTAAGACGTGGACGTGGGGCAACGCCGCGCGCAGCGCCTCCCCGACGCGCCTCTCGTGCTCCGGGTGGGCGAAGGCGAAGAGCAGGCAGACGGCGACCGCTTCGACCTCGGCCCCTTTCAAGGCCTCGAGCGCCCGCCCCGTCTAGGCTCCCTTCGTCCAGCGGTTCGATCTCGCCGCCCGGTCCCATGCGTTACTTCACGGTGAAGCGAAGGTCTCGCGTGACCGACGGGGGCGGTCCTGCGCCAGGTCGTAGGGGGAGACGCGGTTCTGGCGGGCGACCTCGAGCACGTCCCGGAATCCCTCGGTCGTGACGAGGGCCGTCCTCGCCCCCGGCGTTCGAGCGGGGAGTTCGTCGCCACCGTCGTGCCGTGGGCCAAGGCGTCGACGGCGGCGGCATCGGCCTTGGCGGCTTCTATCGCTTTCATCACGCCTTCGGACTGGCCGCGCGGGGTCGAGGGGATCCTCGCGATGAGCAGGACCCCCTCCGAGAGCCCGACGAGGTCGGTGAAGGTGCCGCCGACGCCGAGGCGCGTGTCGCCGCTAGGTGGTATCGGCGGTTCTGGTCGTCTTGCGGGGCATCGGCCGTCTCGCGCATCGTCAGGACCGTGACGAAGGTGAGGGCGGCGGCTAAGATCACGTTCACGCCGCCCCGCCGCCTCTCGCCCGGGCCCGGGATGCCGGCGGAGATGCCCCTCACCCAGTGGGCGGCCAGCAGCCCTTCGTTCGTCGTGCGGGTGACGAACGTGTGGCCGGGGGAGTGCGTAATCATGACCTCAGGCGCCGCCTCGAGCGCCACCGCCTGCGGCCTCATCCCGCAAGCCCAGAACACCGGCAACCCGCCCGGCCTGATCTTCACAGGTTCCCCGTAGTCCGGCCTGTCGAGGTCCGCTATACCTATGGCCCCGGGGTCGCCGACGTGAACGGGGGCGCCGTGGACCTGCGAGACGCGGGCCGTGGCGTCAGCGCGAGCGGCACGAGGCGGGCCGGTATCGGGCGCATCGAGACGACCGGCGTGTCTGAGGGCGCCCCGGCTGGGGTGCGCGGAGCGCTCGTCCGGTACACGGGCACGTTCGTCCCCGCCTCGACGTGGCGGACGGGCACGCCGGCCGCCAAAAACGCCTCTTCGAACGAGAAGCTGCACCCGATCAAGAACGCCACGAAATCGTCCCGCCACAGCCCCCGCACATCGGTTGGCTCTTCCGCCATCTCTCGCTTGCGGTAGACGCGGTAGCGGGGGAGGTCCGTGCGGAGGTCGGCGCCGGCGGCGGAGAGCTTCGGCTCGGGGTCGCCCGGGTCGGTTGCCTCGATCAGGGGGGCAGGGCTTCGGGTTGCGCCCGCAGAAGCGCAGGAAGTCGAAGGCGTCCGCGTGTGGCAGCACGACCAGGTTCGTCTGGACAAACGCCCCGCAGACGCCGGGCGTGGGCCCGTCCCATTCGCCCGTTCTGCAAGCCCCCAAAGGTCCTCAGGGCCGGATTTCCTCGCGGAGGTGGTCAAGGCTTCACCCCTCGTCGAGGTTTCCAGTCTGACGCTAGCAGCGAACGGCATGAGAATCATCAGGTGGGGAGGCTCGTCAGGCCGTGGGGAAGCCCGTGGAGGCGTTCGATGCTGTGCGGGGTGACGTGGAAGAGGTTCTCGATCATGATCGCGCCCACGTCAGTCGTGTAGGGCGGCGTCCCGATGGCGAGCACCATGCCCTCTTCTATAAAGGTTCGGTCGTCCTCGGAGCCGCAGGACGGCTCCTTGTGGAAGGTGTCGATGCCTAAGGGGTGGCCGTAGTGGGCGCGCCGGAAGCGGGGGTAGCCGTTCTTCGTGATGTGGTCCTGGGCGGTGCGGAAACCTTTCCACCTCGACGGCCCGGGCCTCGAAATCCCCGATCATCAACCCCGGCTCGACGGACTCGTCGGCCGGAATCACGGCGAGCACGGCCCCCTGCATCCGCCACCACTGCATCAGGGGATGGCTCTGGAAGCCGGTGGCGTAGAAGACGTTCGAGGGCGTGTAGGCCACGTAGGCGTCGAGACCCCCCTCCCTGAGGTGGCGACGCATCGTCGCGAGTAACCTGCCCGTTCATGGCCGTTGCCTTTCCGGACGAAATGCGTCTTTCCGCTTTCCGCCAGGGGATTGTATGTCAGGCTCGTATCCCGCACCCTCGTTGACGCGGGTCCCCCGCCGGGTCACACTTCGGCCCGTGAAGGGGGAGAGGCCCGAGGGGGGAGGTTTCGCGTGAGGGCGGACGGCGGGACGCTCGTCTTTGACCTGGAGCAACCGCGAACCGCGGGGATGCCGATCCACCCCGCCCACCGCCAGGCCGGATACTCCTACCTTTTGCACCGCCGCCACGAGGACGAGTACCGCCCTGAAGAGTCCGGCCCGCGCACCGGCGCCGCCGGCATCCTCGTCTGCGGCGAGCACACCGGCACCCACATCGACGCCCTCTCCCACCAGGCCGACGCCCTGACCCTCTGCGGCGGGGTCCCGGTCGAGTCCGTCCAAACCTCCCGCGGTTTCACCGAGCACGGCGCCGAGAAGATACCCCCCATCGTGGCCCCCGGCGTCCTCCTCGACGTGGCCGCCCTGAAGGGTGTCGAGGCTTTAGAGCCCGGTCAGGCGGTCGCCGGCGCGGACCTCGCGGCGTGCTGCGAGCGTCAGGGTGTCGGTGTCGAGCCCGGGAGCGTGGCGCTCGTGCGGACCGGCAACGGGAGGTTCTGGGGGGACGAGGAACGTTACCTCGCGGGGCCGGGCATGGACGCCGGGGCCTCACGCTGGCTCGCCGACAGGGGCGTGATCGCCGTGGGGGCGGACAATATGGCCTGGGACGTCCCCGGGTTGCGTGATCCAGAGCTCGGGTGTTTGTTGCCGGGGCACCTGATCCTGCTGGCCCGGCGCGGCGTCTACATCGTGGAGAACCTGGCCCTCGACGGGCTCGCCGCCGACGAGCACCACGAGTTCGAGTTCGTCTGCCTGCCCCTCAAGCTCGTCGGCGCGACCGGCTCCCCGGTGAGGCCCGTGGCGCTCGTCCCTGCCGGCTCTTAGGTCCATCAGCCGTCGCCCGAAGGTGGGAGTTGATGACCGATGCCCGAAACTCAAGAGACCTGGCCTCAGGCGTTGGCCGTGACCTCCATCAGGCGCACGAGGAGCTCCAGACGCTGGATTTCAGACCGGGCTTCGTAGTGCGCCAGCTCCGTTCGGGCCCTCACGGCCAGGAGCTCGGAGTGTTCGGGGGTATCGAGGATGCCCTCCAGGTAGAGGGCCGCGGTGCGCTCGTTTTTTGCCTCCAGCAGGGTGTCGGCGTTCTCCACCTTCGCCCGCCGCTCGTGATCCGAGAGGGCCTCTGTCGCCGCTACGAGCGCCCGTCGGGTCGCCACCAGGCGCTCGTAGGCGCGGTTAACCTGCCCGGCCAACTCTTGGAGGTCCAGCGTCGTCTCGGTCACACGGCTCCTCTCTTACAAATACGTCCGGGAAACCGGCGGGGCACGTACCCGCCACCCGTACGTCCTCGATCTGGCGCCGGAAGACTGGCGTTACGCGTCCGATTCTAAGGTACGCGCGGTGTTTCGCGACCTCTAGCCCGCGACGTTTGGCCCTCCGGGTTTACGAGGGCTGCGCGCGCTCCTGCCCCCAATCTTTGAGGCTCGTGTGCTGCCCGAGGGTCGGCGGGGGACTCCGCACCGGCAACCGCTCCCCGTCCACCAGCACGGGCGAGGCGACCACCTTCAACTTCCCGGCCGCCGGGTGTTCCACCTCCCGCAGCATGCCAGAACCCAGGACGTGCTCATCCTCGAAGACATCCGACAGAACGTTGACCGGCCCGCACGGAACGTCGGCGCCCCGAACCGACTCGACCCACTCCTCCGCTGTCCGTTCTAAGAACCGCTGCTGCAGGACCGTGACCAGCGCCCCGCGGTTGGCGACCCGGTCCGGGTTCGTGGAGTAGCGCTCGTCCCGGGCGAGGTCCGGGAGGCCGATGGCTTCGCACAGCCGGCCGAACTGGGCGTCGTTGCCGACGGCGACGGCTATCTGCTTGTCCGAGGCGTCGAAGGTCTGGTAGGGAACTATCGTTGGGTGGCCGTTGCCCAGGCGTCCCTTGTCCTCGCCGGAGACCAGGAACTCCTGCCCGCGGTTGGCGAGCCAGGAGAGGGTCGATTCGAAGAGGGGAACCTCGATGCGCGCCCCCTCCCCCGTCTCCTGGCGGCGCCTGAGCGCGGCCAGTATTGCGGTGGCCGCGTGCAGGCCGCAGACGATGTCCGCTATGGCCACGCCGACCTTCGTCGGTTCGCCGTCGGGCTCCGGAAAGCCGGTGATGCCCATGATCCCGGCTCTGGCCTGAACGAGAAAGTCGTAGCCGGGGCGGTCCTCGTCCGGCCCCGGCCCGAACCCGGTTATGGAGCAGTAGACGAGGCCGGGGTTGTTCTCTTTGAGCGTCTCGTAGCCGAGGCCCATCCCTTGCAGGGCCCCGCGCTTCCAATTCTCGATCACCACGTCCGCCCCCGCCGCCAGACGCCTTACGCTTTCCAGCCCTTCTTCGGTCTTGAGGTCTACCCCCACGGAGCGCTTGTTCCGGTTTACGGAGAGAAAGTACGCCGACTCCCCGCCGGCGAAGGGCGGCCCCCAGTGGCGGGTGTCGTCGCCGCGTTCGGGGTGCTCGATCTTCAGCACGTCCGCCCCGAGGTCGGCGAGGGCCATCGTCGCGTACGGCCCGGCGAGCACCCGCGAGAGGTCCAGCACCTGCAGGCCCTCGAGCGGCAGCATCAGCCCTCGCGGGCGTCCATGAGAAAGAGCCGCGTCGGTCCCTCGGAGGGGTTGCGGCCCCGATGGGCGCCGCCGCCCAGGGGAGCCGGCGGGAGGAAGAACGCCTCGCCTTCAGCGGCGCGCAGGGGTTCGGCCCCGTCGTCGAACTCGTACTCGATCTCGCCCGAGATCACGAACCCGCGGTGCCCTTCTTGGCACCAGTCTTCCCGGGAGGCTCCGGCCCCGTACTCGACGGTCGCCCACCGAGCCCCCCCGACGTCCACCTCGCGTGCCCGAATGCCGGGCGCGTCGTCGGCCCAGGGGAGCTCCCCGAAAGGTACCTTGCGCACCCTCTCCTTGTCCTTCATGTGAGCGCTTCCCCTTCTCCGGGTATCCCGCCCGCCTCCGAGAAGCCTCGCGCATCTTCGTCGTTCAGCGTAGAGACGACGACCCCTCCCGTCGTGTGCCAGGTTGCCACAGCTTACACGAACCGCAAATCCCGGGCTCGCCTACTGAGCGAGCGGCCGCACGGGCCCGGCCGCCTGTAATGGCGCACGCGCCCGGGGAGGGCGTTTTATGGGAGAATCGTGTGGTCGAAGGGCTGAGACCGGGAGGGCAAGAAGATGGCCACGTCGCGCACAAAAGAGGTCGGGCGGAACGGACGACAGGCTCCGGAGAGACCTGCGGGGCACGACTTTTTGAACGTCGAGGCGCACCTCTCCGATGGCGAGCTGGCGGTGCGCGACGGGGTCCGCTACTTCGTGCGGGAGAGGATCAGGCCGAACATAAAGGACTGGTTCGACCAGGCCGTCTTCCCGAAGGAGATCGTGCCCGAGTTCGCCGAACTCGGCGTCTTGGGTATGCACCTCGAAGGCTACGGCTGCGCCGGCAGGAGCGCCGTCGAGTACGGCCTTGCCTGCATGGAGCTCGAGGCCGGCGACTCGGGTCTGCGCACCTTCGTCAGCGTCCAGGGCTCCCTCGCCATGAGCGCCATCCACAAGTTCGGCTCCGAGAAGCAAAAGCAAGACTGGCTCCCGAGGATGGCGAAAGGGGAGGCCATAGGCTGCTTCGGCCTCACCGAGCCCACCGCGGGAAGCGACCCGGCGAGCATGAAGACCGCGGCGCGCAGAGAAGGCTCCGACTGGGTGCTGAGCGGGAGGAAGCGTTGGATCGGCCTGGCGACCATCGCCGACGTCGCCGTCGTCTGGGCCCGCACCGACGAGGAGGGCAACCCCGTCCGGGGCTTCCTCGTCCCGACGGACGCCGGGGGCTTCTCCGCGGCGGACATCACCCCGAAGCTCTCGATGCGCGCCTCCATCCAATGCGACGTCACGTTCGAGGACGTGAGGCTCCCCGAGGGCGCCATGCTCCCCGGGGCGCGCGGGCTAGCCGGGCCCTTCGCCTGCCTCAACGAGGCGCGCTACGGCATCATCTGGGGCGCCATGGGGGCTGCCAGGGACTGCTACGAGTCTGCGCTCGAGTATGCCGGAGAGAGGGAGCAGTTCGGCAGGCCCATAGGCTCCTTCCAGCTCGTGCAACAGAAGCTCGTCAACATGCTCGTCGAGATAGAAAAGGGTACGCTGCTCGCCTTGCACATCGGCAGGATGAAAGACGCCGGCACGCTTCGCCCCGAGCAGCTTTCTTTGGGCAAACTCAACAACGTCCGCGAGGCAATAGAGGTCGCGCGGGAGGCCCGCACGGTCTTCGGCGGCAACGGGGTCACGCTAGACCACCCGCCGATGCGCCACATGGCGAACCTGGAAAGCGTGCGAACCTACGAGGGCACGGACGAGGTCCACACCCTCATCCTCGGCAACGCTATAACCGGCATCCAGAGCTTCCGCTAGACCGACGAAACTGGAGACGACGTGGCGCAGATGAAGGCGATCGTGGCCGAGGGGCTCGGGGAACCTGGGGTCCTCCGGTACGTGGACGCCGAGCGGCCCTCGCCGCGTGAGTGGGAGGTCCTGATCGAGGTAGCGGCCGCAGGCGTCAACTACGCCGACACCATGCGCCGCCGCGACCGGTACCTCACCCGCCAGGGGTTCCCCTTCACCCCCGGCTCCGAGGTTGCCGGCACCGTCGTCGAGGTAGGGGAGGGTGTGGAGAACGTCTCCAGAGGAGACCGGGTCGTCACCCTGCTCGACACGGGCGGCTACGCGGACTTCGCCGTCGCCCCTGCGGCGTCCTTGATCCCGCTCCCCCAGAACATGGGCTTCGACGAGGCCGCCGCCGTCCCCCTTCAGGGCCTCACCGCCTACCACGTGATAAAGACATCGGGAGCCCTGAAGGAGGGCGAGAGCGTCCTCGTCCACGCGGCCGCCGGCGGCGTCGGGACCCTGGCCGCCCAAATGGCGAAGCTGCTCGGCGCCGGCAAGGTCATCGCCACCGCCGGCAGCCCGGAGAAGCTCGACCTCGCCCGCTCCCTCGGCGCCGACGCTCTTATCGACTACACGAAGGAGGACTGGCCCGAGAAGGTCCGCGAGGCCACGGACGGCGCCGGCGCGGACGTCATCCTGGAGATGGTAGGGGCGGACTTCCCCGAGAAGAACCTGAAGTGCCTCGCGACCTTCGGCCGGATGGTCGTCTTTGGCACCGCGAGCGGGGAGCGGGGGACCATCGTGCCCGCCGCCCTCATGAACGGCTGCCAATCCGTCGTGGGCTTTTGGCTCGTCCCGATCCTCTCCCGCCCAGACCTCTTCGTCCCGAGCCTCGAGCAGACGCTGGCCTGGATAGCCTCCGGCGAACTCAAAATCACCATCGGCGCGAAGTACCCGCTCGAGAGGGCCGCCGAGGCCCACGCCGACCTGGAAGGCCGCAAGACGACGGGCAAGCTGATCCTGAACCCGTAAACGGGGTTCGCAGGGTCAACCGCCCCGGCGGCACTCCGGCCTTCGCAGACCCTCCACGGCAAGGGTGGTCGCCCGAGCCCGACAAACAAAAAGGGCGGGGATTTCTCCCCACCCAAGAGCCGCCAGCTAAGGGCTGAGAGCTCTAAATGACCGAGCTCGAAGGCCCGCCGGAGACGTAGATCGTCTCGCCACTGATGTACGAGGCCTCGTCCGAGACGAGGAAGGCGACCACGTTGGCGATGTCCTCGACGCGGCCGAAGCGCTTGAGGGGGATGTTCTTGGCGAACCGCTCCTTCATGTCTTCCATGGTCATCCCGACCCGCTCGGCGGCCTCCCGGGTCATCTCCGTCTCGATCCAACCCGGCGCCACCGCGTTGACGTTGATGTTGAACCGGCCGACCTCCAGCGCGAGCGTCCGCGCCAGCGCCTGGAGCCCCGCCTTGGCCGCGGAGTAGTTAGCCTGGCCCTTGTTGCCGAGCGCCACGATGGAGGAGGTCATCACGATCTTGCCGTACTCCTGCTCGACCATGTATTTCTGGGCCGCCTTGGAGCACAAAAAGCTGCCCTTGAGATGGACGTCGAGCACCTTGTCCCAGTCATCCTCGCTCATCTTGAACGAGAGGTTGTCGCGCAAAAGGCCCGCATTGTTGACCAGGATGTCCACCCGCCCGAAGCGGTTGTGGATCTCCTCGAAGGCCCTCTCCACCTGCTGGGCGCTCGATACGTCGCACGCGATCGCAACGGCCTCGGCCCCCACCGCCTCGACGGCCTCCACAGTCCCCTGGCAGGACTCCGCCGAAAGGTCCAGCACCGCCACGTTGGCACCCTCCTGCGCCAGCCGAATCGCCTCGGCCGCCCCGATGCCCCGCGCCGCACCCGTCACTACCGCCGTGCGTCCGCTAAGCCTCAAAGTCCACCTCTCTCAGTAGCCAAACATCGACGTCCATACCCAAGGTGTGGACTTTGTTACATGGACCTTGATTGTAAACGAAACGCATTTATGTGTCCAGCAGAGATAGATGCAAGCCGCAGGCCATCCGGCGACATGGCATCGACCGTTGGGATTGTATGAGTTCTCGGGTTTCGTGTTTGTTACAGGTGACACAGTCGGCGAAGAGTCTACACGTCGGCGGCGGCACGCCGGCGGAAGCTGGTGGCACCATCGCAGGGTCGCCGTAACAGGCCGGGCGGGGCGGCTCCTCTCCACGTTGGGCAAGGCCGTCACAGGCCCGCAGGGCACACCACGATGCCGAAGAATCGGGCCTTCACCGGGGGTGAACGCGCGCCTCCACCGCGGCGACGGGGGGATATCCTCGGGTTGCCGCCCGCCTTCTTCGCCGAAAGCCGGTGGCCGTCGTCTACCCTACGTTCTGATGTAGACGCCGCCGTTTATGTCCAGGGACTGGCCGGTGATGTAGTCGCCGTCCTCGACGAGGTAGCGGACGGCGCGTGCGATCTCCTCCGGCTCGCCGAAGCGTCTTAGCGGCACCGACTTCAGGAGCTTCTCCTTCGCCTCCTCGGGGATGGCGGCGACCATGTCCGTGTTTATGAAGCCGGGGCAGATGGCGTTGACGGTGATGCCGTAGCGGGCGAGCTCGAGTGCTGCGGTCTTGGTGAAGCCGAGCATCCCGCCCTTGGCCGCCGAGTAGTTGGCCTGGCCGATGTTGCCGGCCTCCCCGACAAAGGAGCTCATGTTGATGATCTTTCCGCTCCCGGCCTCAGTCATGTGCGGCAAGACGGCGTGCACGGTGTAGAACGCGCTGTTTAGGTCCACCTGGATGACCTTGTCCCAGTCGTCCACCGTGAGCTTCCTGAGCGTCTTATCTATGTTGATCCCGGCGTT
>CADCUZ010000156.1 GCA_902806015.1 uncultured Rubrobacteraceae bacterium | reverse complement strand
ACGTCTCCATCCGGCAGGTGGTGCGGCGTTCGATCTACACCTCCATCTTCACCCTGATCCCGGTGACCGCCCTCCTGATCTTCGGCGAATCCACCCTGAGCGATTTCGCATTCGCCCTCCTTGTCGGTATCCTCGCCGGCACCTACAGCTCCATCTTCGTCGCCTCCCCCGTGCTGTCCCTGTACAAGGCCTGGCGCGCGGGGAGCGTCCGCCGCTCCCCGCGGTCCGCTTGAGGCTCCGAGTCCTGAAGGCTTCGGGGTGAATAGCGCGCTTGTCGGCAAGGGGGTCGGCTTCTTCGAGCCGGTAGCCGCCGGGGTGGCGCGGCTCGGGATCGTCTCCTTGAACGTGTTCGCGGTAGGTGAGCCGGGCGGGCCGTGGTTGTTGGTGGGCTCCGGTCTGGCCGGTTCCGCCAGCCTCATCCGTCGGGTGGTGGCAAGGCGGTTCGGGGTGGGGCGCAGCCGGAGTCGATCTTGCTGATGCACGGCCACTTCGACCACGTGGGTGTGGCCCGAAATCGCGCCTCCGGTTGGGGCGTCCCGCTCTATGCGCACCCGCTGGATATCCAGTACCTCATCGGGCAATAGGACTACCCTCCCTGGGACCCGACGATGGGCGGCGCGATGGCCCAAATGTCCAGGGTCATGCCGGGCCGCGGCTACGATTTCGGCGGCCGGGTGCTGAGCCTGCCCGCGGACGGCGCCGTGCCGGGCGTTCCGGCCTGGCGCTGGCTGCACGCCCCTGGCCACACCCGGGCCACGTCTCGGTCCACCGCGCTGCCGACGGCGTGCTCCTGGCCGGCGACGTCTACGCAATCATGGACCTCGACTCGTGGACCGTCTACCCTTCCCGCGAACGAAAATTCAGCCGACCCTTGCCCCCTTTAACCTCCGACAGGGGAGACTACCCACAGCAGTATCCGAAGGCTCGCAGATCTGGACCCCGGGGTGGCGGCGGGCCACGGCCTGCCGATGGCCGGCGAGCACGTCGCGGCTGGACTCCGGAACTTTGCCGGACGCTTCGCCTCGTCGGGGGCGCTACGTCGCCAGCCTGCCCTTCGCAGACGAATCGGGCGTCGAGGAGTTGCCGCCGCCGCCCGTCCCCGACCCTTACGCGAGGAGGGCCACCTGGGCCCAGGTGGCCCTCCTCGTAGGGGCGACGGCACTCGGGGTCGACCGTCGGCGGAGGTAGGACGCAAGATACGCACCCCGTGCCAATCCTGCTTTATGCGGGCGTCGTGCTGCCGATGAGATAGTCGACCACGTCTTCGAGGGAGCCCCGCTTCTTGTAGACGGCCCGCTGCAAGTCCGCGCCGGTGCCCCGCCGCAGGATGTCCAGCACCCCCGCGAGCTCGGCCTCGCACCCGAGGTGCTCGGAGACGGGGCGCAGCCGGGCGACGAGGTCCCGGGCGGTCTCCCGCGCGCTCTTTTCTTCCCCCGTGCCGAAAGCGTAGAAGCGGGCGTCGAGGCCGCGACGGATCGCACGCCACTTGTTCTCGGAGACGAAGCGGGCGTCCTCCGGACGGTAATCTTCGGCAGTCGCCACCAGGCACTGCGTCAACGCGGCGAGGGAGGCGGTGTAGGCCGACTCGGCCTGGACGTCGGGCACCCGCAGCTCGACCGTGCCGTGGGACGGGTGGGGTCGCACGTCCCACCAGAACCGAGAGAAATCCGGGATGCTGCCGGCGGAGACGAGCGCCTCAGCGTACCCCTCGAACTCCTCCCAGCCGCGGAAGGTCGGTGGTAGCCCCGAGCGGGGGGAGGCGTCCCGGATCTTGACCCGAGCTGAGGCGAAGCCCGTGTCCTCTCCGCGCCAAAACGGGGAGTTGGCGGAGAGCGCGACGAAGAGGGGCACGTGGCGCAGCAGGGCGTTCGTGGCACGCATGGCGGTCTCCGCGTCCGGCACCGCGACGTGGACGTGCAGCGCGTAGATGATCTGGAGCCGCGCCAGGGAGCCCAACTCCTCCTTCATCCGCCGGTAGCGCTCCCCGGGGGTGAACCGCTGGGCGAACGGATCGGAGATCGGGTGCAGCCCCGAGGCCGCCAGGGCGACCCCAGCCTTGCTTCCCGACCCTGCTACCTCGCGCCTGAGCGCGGGCAGGTGCCGGGCCAGCGTCGCGACGTCGGAAAACACGGGCGTGCGCATCTCGACGCAGGACTGGAAGAGCTCGGGGGCCATCCGCTCGGAACCTTCCGGGGCGGACCCGAGCACGGCCTCTATCGCCTGGACCAGATGCCGGGTCGAGGGATCGACGAGCTGGAACTCCTCTTCCAAGCCAACCGTGTAAGGGCGTCCGCCCCCGAAGCGCTTCTCCATGCGCATCATCGTACCCTCGGCGGCACGTACCCACACCCAAAGGACCGGTGATCGGGGGCGGAAAACCTTCCCGCAAACCCGCGCCCGACGTGCCCCTGGTTTCGTCCGCGGCGGGTACGGGGAACCTGGGCATTGACCCGTAAGCGAACAGGAGGTTCACCCTCATGACGAAACTCTCCACCGCCGCGTGGATCGCCCACGAGCTCGGCCTGGCCGCCTCTTTTGGGGGGCAACTCTTTGGGAAGGTCGCCCTGAACCCCAACCTCGGCGCCATAAGCTCCGAGGCGGAGCGCGGCAAGATGCTCAACGCGGCCTGGAACCGCTACAACGCCGTCAACGCCGTCTCAATGGGCACGGCGGCCGCCACCTGGTTCGTCGGCAGAGCCGGCATCTCGGGTGAGTCGATAGACGAAGAGGCCCGCGGCCTCGTCCTTACCAAGGACGCCCTTTTCGTCGCCTCGATCCTCACCGGGCTCGCCAGCATGATCAGCGGCCTGAGGCTCTCGCGCCTGGCGCCGGACGGGGCCACGCCGATACAGACCGGGACCCAGCCCTCGGCGCAGACGCCCGAAGAGGGGGCGTCCCTGCTGCGCACGGTAAACATCCTGGGCAACGTGAGCCTCGGGCTCATCGGGTCCATCATCGCTGTGTCGACGATCCTGTCGATGAAGGCCGGCGAGTCGACGCGCTGGAGCGCGGTTTCCCGCTTCCTGCCGTAAGGGCCGCCCTCGCAGCCCCCGGGCGAGAACCGCCCAACACTCCGACCGTCGCACCTGAATTCGCGCGACGGTCGCAATAGAACCCCGGTGTAAGGCTTTCTGGGGCCCCGGGTGGCGCGGGGCCTACTGCCCGGGTCGGCGGTTATCAAGGCAACGTGCGCGGCGATCTGCGCGTCCGTTGGACGAGCTGGGCTCCCACGTCCCATCACTTTGCTTGGGATCCACGAACATGCTCTGGAGGTCCGCGATTCTCGCGGGACTGAGGGGGTTTTGTCCCGGGCGCAACCGCCGGATACTCGACCTTCGCCCGTTCGAAGGGTACAGAAGGCACGCGGGGTCGCGGGATACCGGGTGAAAAAATGAGTTCGCTTGCGCTTTGCGGGCCGGGTCGCGTACATGTGCGGGTCCCTGGTTCGCTTGCGTTATCATGGGGTAGGTGCAAACCAGGCCGGGAGGTTGACGTGCGCGGGACGGTAGGGGAGACGCTGGAGCGGTTAGTTCTCTTGCAGGTTGGAGCTGCGGCGGCGACGCGGGACAGGGTGCAGCAGGTGGTCGAGGGATTGATCGAGCAGGGCCGGATCGAGCGCGAGGACGGCCGCACGGTGGTCAACGACGTGATGAAGCGGGCGCGCGAGCGTTCTGCGGGGGCGAGGTCGCTGGTGGACGCCTCTGTCCAGCAGGGTTTGAAGAGGGGCGGGTTGCCCACGAGGGAGGACCACGAGGACCTCGTATTCCGCGTGGAGCAGTTGGAGCATCGGGTGAGGATACTCGAGGACCGGCCGGCGGCCGCGCCCGTTCCGCCGCCAGAGGCCGGGCAGCCGGATATCGCGATGGACGCCCCCCACGACGCGCCCGAGACGCCGCCGGGGCTTTAGGCAAGGCGGCGCAACCGCCGGTGGGCAACGGCAGCTTCCTCCCCGCGCAGTCCGCGGGGAGCCTCCGGCGCTTCTCCCAGATTAGCCGCGTTCTGGTGAGGCACGGCTTCGGTTTCGTGTTCGACGTCAGGCGCGACCGGCGCGAGAAGAAGGGATTGCAGGAGTTTTTGGCCCCAAACTTTGGGGTCCGCCTCCGTCGCAGCCTCGACGACCTTGGGCCGACCTTCGTCAAGTTTGGGCAGGTCCTCTCCACGCGGTCTGACATTTTCCCTGAGGGCGTCCTCCAGGAGCTGCAGAAGCTTCAGGACACGGCGAAGCCAATGCCGGCGGGGACGGCGCAGGCGTTGATCGAGGCCGAGCTCGGGACGCCGATCGACGAGATATTCTCCTCGTTCGACCCGGCCCCGCTCGGCTCGGCGAGCATCGGGCAGGTGCACCGGGCGGTCTTGCGGGACGGAGGAATCGTTGCGGTCAAGGTGCAGAGGCCGGAGGCACCGCGACGGGTTGCCGGGGACCTGGAGCTCATGAGAGAGTTTGCGGCCTTCGTGGATCGGAGGTTCGCCCGGCGGGTATTCGTGGACGTCCGCGGGCTCGTATCGGAGTTCGAGGTGGTCGTCCGGCGCGAGCTCGACTACACCGCCGAGGCCCAGAACGCCCGGCGCTTCGCTGCCAACTTCGCCGGCACCCCCGTGGTCGTACCGGCCGTCTACGAAGGGCTCTCCACCTCGAAGGTTCTAACGATGGAGTTCGTGGTCGGGACCCGCT
>CADCUZ010000155.1 GCA_902806015.1 uncultured Rubrobacteraceae bacterium | reverse complement strand
GAGAACGCCCAGAACTTCTACGGGCAGTCGATAGGCAGCCTCAAGACCCAGGTCCAGAATTACCGCTCCCAGTTGGAGCAGTTTTCCCAGCAACTCCCCGAGGATTCGCAGGCGCAGGTCCAGGAGATGATCGACTCCTACATAGAGCTCGAGAGCGCGATGGATCAGGCGGCTCAGGATACTGGAGTGCAGGACCAGATGGAGCAGGCCGCTCAGCAGACCCAACAGCAGATCCAGCAGGCCGCCGGAGGAGAGGCCCAGCAGGCTCAGGACGCCGCCGGACAGGCGACCGACCAGGCCCAGCAGGCGGCGGGACAGGCCACCGATCAGGCCGGCCAGGTAGCGGGACAGGCCACCGATCAGGCCGGCCAGGTGGCGGGCCAGGCTCAGGAGGCCGCCGGAGGGGCCGCCCAGCAGGCCCAGGACACCGCCGGGCAGGTCACGGATCAGGCCGGGCAGGTTGCGGGCCAGGCCCAGGAGGCCGTAGGCGGGCTCACCGGCGGCGGTCAGCAGGAGGGCGGCGGAGGTCCCCTGGGCGGAGTCACCGATCAGGTAGGGCAGGTTGCGGGCCAGGCCCAGGACACCGTCGGGCAGGCCACAGACCAGGCCGGGCAGGTAGCGGGTCAGGCCCAGGAGGCCGCCGGGGGGGCCGCCCAGCAGGCCCAGGACACCGCCGGACAGGCGGCCCAGCAGGGGCAGCAGGCCGCAGGCCAGGCGGCCCAGCAGGCTGGAGGAGGCCAGCAGCAGGGGGGAGGCCAGCAGCAGGGGGGAGGCCAGCAGCAGCCGAACGCCACGCAGGCCGCCCAGCAGAAGGCCCAGCAGATGGGTGTGGACCTCTCCCAGGTGGAGGGCTCCGGGGCTGACGGGCGCATCACCGTCAGGGACGTGCAGAGCGCCGCGAACCAGCAGTAGTCGCGGGCCCTGGAGAACCGCCGGAGGGAAGGAGCGGCGATGGACGATAAGGCCAAAGGCAAGGCCAAAGAAGCCTACGGTGCCTTGACCGGCGACGAGGCCAAGAAGGAGGAGGGCCGGGCGCAGCAGAGGAAGGCCGACGCCCAGGAGCAGGCGGCACAGCAGGCAAAGACCAGCCAGGCGAAAGAAGAGGCCAGGCAGGCGGAGAGGCAGCGAGACCGGCAGAAGGGGAAGGACAAGGGCCTGTTGGGCGGCGTCACGGACTCGTTGTCCGGGCGTGATAGAGGTCCCGGTTCCTGACACCACGGGACCGCTTCGCAAGAAGAGCCGGGTTAGGGATGCATCCCCGATGTTTGCTGGAGATGCATCCCACGCCCGGCTCTTCGTTTTCTAACTGCATTGACGACTTTACCGCGGAGGAGTTGAAAGCGCATGGGTAGACGTAGGAGACGGCGGAGGGGGCCTGGCAGCGGAAGGCACGCGAGCCGCGGTGGTGGTTCGAGGCGCAGACTTTTCATAACATCGGTGGGTCCCACCGGGGACGTCAGTAGCGCCAGCCCCACCATCCGGGCAATCGTGGAGGACAGGGACGGCAACCTCCTGTCCAGGCACGACATAGACGTGTACCTCGACGGGGAGGACAAGAGGTTCAGCTATAGGCGGGCCACCGGCGAGCTGAAATGCCCCACCGGGAGGCTCTCCTCCGGCACCCACACGGTCGAGATAGAGGCCTACCTCGAAACCGATGACGGAGGGAGCAAGACGGGCAGGAAGAAATGGACCTTCAACGTAAAGAAGTAAGGGTCAGGTAGCCGTGTAGGCGGTTTCGGTTACGAGCCAGGTTCTGGTTCACATTCGCGGCTTCAAGTCAGGCCCTACTCTCGTGATGGCTCCCGGAGAGGAACGAAATGGTCGGTGACACGAGCGGCAACAAGGCCACGCTCGACGAGTTCAAGAAACAGCTCGTCAAGGCGGCCCGGATGTACGCCATGTCCCAGAAGGCTGGCGTCCCGGAGCCGATGGACGTGACGGGGTTGGCGGTGGCCGCTTTCGAGGACATGCAGCTCAGGGAGGCCATGCTCTTCGTCCGGACGAACGAGCAGAACATAAAGGACCTAGCCTGGGCGTTTGGCAACTCGAACTCCGCCCAGGAGTTCGAGCAGAGGGTCAAGGAGATAAAGACCCTGCCGGGCCGCGACCAACCCGGTCGATAGGCTCCGGTGCGCGGCGAAGGCGAGGTTCCGAAGGTCACCGCCGCCGTCCGTCCGAGCCGCATCTGGGCGGGGAGGGGCCCGATTCCCCAAGGTGTTGTGTTCTCTGGAAAAACGTGTTTACGCTGCGGCCCCTTTTCGCATAGAATGCCCGAAAAGCGTGGAGGTACGGATGCCCGAGGGGTTCTCCCGGGGAATGAGGTTTCTGCAAGATCGCCGCGCGTGGCGGCTGCTTCTGGCCCGGCTGCACCCGGACGCAGGGGGGGACCACGAGCTGTTCCTGTTCGCCTGCGCCCTGATGGAGAGCGTGTGCGGCAAGCGCCGCACCGGGCCCGGTTCGGACCACGCCTTCTCCGAGTGGCGGGGCGGCATGGACTCGTGGGCGTCGCGCAACCGGGAGGGACTACGGAAGCCAGGGACGCCCCGACGCAGCCACCGCGGCCGGTAGGCCGGTACGGCTCGGCCCATCTCCCCGAAGGAACGCCCGCAAAAAGCCGGGTTTTACTGGGACTGGGAACCCTGCTGCTGGGACTGTTGCATGGCCTGGATCACCTGCCACACGAGATCCCCGGCCTCCCGCTGCATCTTGATCGCCTCGGTCTGCCCAGGGTTTTGAAGCTCCAGCATGTTCTGCACCTTGCGGATGTCCGTCAGCGCGCGACCCATGAGCTGCACCGGGCTCGGCCGCTGTTGCTGCTGCCCCCCTTGTTGTTGGCCTCCCTCTTGGTGACCGCCCTCTGCCACGGGGCCTCCTCTCCCTTTGGTCTCCGGTCGCGGTTCGCCTGCCCGCCCCCTTTACGGCCCGGTACGTTTCCTACCCGCGACCGGGCCAAAATAGACCACGCAGGGGCGAGGGTGTGCGCACGAGTCGCCGTTTATGCTACGGGGGGCGGGGGCACTAAGGCGAAGGGAACAGGCGCATTTTTCGATGGGGAACTGGTGTGACGCAGCGAGAACCTGACGGCCGATCGGAAGAGGAAGCGCGGGCGAAGGGCGCGAGGGAGTCGGACGACGACACGGACGTGGTTCTCGATATCCCCGTGCTCAACGTCGAAGAGCTGGACCTCGAGGTCGAGGAACTGCGGGCGCACATCTCGGCCCGGGCGGAGCTGGCCGGCTTTCTCAACATCAGCGTGGGCGTCGACGCCTACGTCGACAAGGTGACGCTGAACATCAAGGGCGTCGAGGCCCAGGTCCAGTTGAAGGTGAAGCTGGAGAGGATCCTCGGCAGCGTGGACCGCGCCCTGCAGGCTATCGACAACAACCCGCAGCTCCTGAACCCGGACTTCAGGGGATCGAAGGGCGACACCGACGAGGGGGAGGGGCCGCGCGAGATCCCCGCCCGCCCCGAGGAGGGCCCCGAGGACGTCGTCGAAGATCCGCGCCGGGACGGCGCGGATCTTCGGCCGGCCACCCCGGCCGCCAGGAAAAAAGCGGAAGAGCTGGGGCTGGACCTCTACGACGTGGAGGGCACCGGGGCCGAGGGCCGCGTCCTCGTGAGGGACGTGTTAAAGGCCGCGGACGGTTAGACCCCCCCGCGCCCCCGCCCCCGGGGTTACAATACGCAGGGCGGCAACAGGAGGCAGACGACGGTGTCGAAATACTTCAAGCAGAGCTCGGCGGAGATCCTCTCGGACCTTCTCTCCGAGGCCAAGGTGAAGCGCATCAGGGAGTATGTGGGCGGCGAGGACTTCAAGTCCGACCGGGAGCGCATCCGCAAGGAGGCGGCCCGCCGCCTGAAGGACGTCCGCGACCGCTACCGCTCCAAAGGCCGCACCCCCGAGACGGCGGCCAAAGAGCGGGAGCTCACCCTGCGCCTCGCCGAAGTAGAGGCCGAATCCGCCGACCTGCGCGTCCGGCTCTCCGAGCTGCTGGGGGAAGAAGAGAAGCTCCGCGGCGCGCTGGACGAACTCTAGGGGGCCCGATCGGGCGGGACGCGGTTTCCACAAGCCCTGAATCGCGCTAGTATGCAACGGGATTGTTACGCCCTTGTGCTTTGCTCGCCATTCGTGTAAAAGGTGGGTTGGTCGCGTACCCCAGGCGCAGAAGGAGAGGACTTGTTGACCCCTGGAGACGGACTTTACGACCCGACATACGAGCACGATGCTTGCGGGCTCGGGTTTGTAGCGCGCATCGACGGTCGGCCCACGCGGGAGACGGTGGAGCAGGGGCTCGATGTCCTGCACAACCTGGAGCACCGGGGCACCACGGGGAGCGACCCGGAGACGGGGGACGGGGCGGGTATCCTCACCCAGATCCCGGACGCCTTCTTCCGGCGGGCTTGCGGGGAGCTTGGCATCGAGCTTCCGGACTCTGGCGGCTACGGGATCGGGGTGCTCTTCGAGTCGGGCGGGTCGGGGGAAGCTGACTGCGGGGAGAGGCTGGGGGGGATCTGCGCCGAGGAGGGGCAGGAGCTCCTGGGCTTCCGGGACGTGCCGCTGGAGCCGGGGGCCGTCGGGAAGGTCGCGCGCAGCGTCATGCCGCGCATCCGACAGTTCTTCGTGAAGCGGCGGGGCGGGGACGAGATGGGGTTCGAACGGAAGCTGTACGTGATCCGTCGCCGGCTGCACAAGGAGACCGGGGGCTCGTCCGGTTGCTACGTGGTGAGCCTCTCTTCCAAGACCGTCATCTACAAGGGTCTCTTGAAGGGGCGGCAGTTGGCGCGGTTCTACCCGGACCTTGGGGACCCGAATTTTGCCAGCGCGATCTCGCTGGTCCACGAGAGGTTCTCGACGAACACGTTGGGCTCGTGGGAGCTTGCGCACCCCTACCGCTTTATCGCGCACAACGGCGAGATCAACACGATCAAGGGGAACGTGAACTGGATGCGCGCCCGCGAGAGCCGGCTGCGCTCGGAGCTGTTCGGCGAGGACCTCGGCAAGCTCTCGCCCGTCATCGTGCCCGGCCAGAGCGACTCGGCCGCCTTTGACAACGCCCTCGAGCTTCTGCACCTGGCCGGCCGCTCCCTGCCGCACGCGGTCGCCATGATGATCCCGGAGGCCTGGGAGAACGACGACCTGATGGACCCCGACCGCCGCGCTTTCTACCAGTACCACTCCGCCCTCATGGAGCCCTGGGACGGACCGGCGGCGGTTGCCTTCACCGACGGCCGCCTCGTTGGGGCGACCCTGGACAGGAACGGCCTGCGTCCCGCCCGCTACACCGTCACGAAGGACGGCCGGGTAGTGATGGCCTCCGAGGACGGCGCGCTGCGGGTACCGGCCGAGGAGGTCGTGGAGCGGTGGAGGCTCCGGCCGGGGAAGATGCTCGTCGTCGACACGGACCGGCACGAACTGCTGCACGACGAGGACGTCAAGAGGCCACTCCTCACGCGGCGGCCGTACCGGGAGTGGCTCGACGAGGGTGAGATCCACCTCGACGCGCTCCCCGAGCCGGGCGCGTCTTCTCGTCCCGAGCCCGCCTCGCTCCTGCAGCGCCAAAGGGCCTTCGGCTACACCATCGAGGACCAGCGCATAATCCTCGCCCCCATGGCCCAGCACGGCAAGGAGCCCGACGGCTCTATGGGCACCGACACACCGCTGGCGGTCCTCTCCGAGAGGCCGCAGCTCCTGTTCTCGTACTTCAAGCAGCACTTCGCGCAGGTCACCAACCCGCCCATAGACCCGCTGCGAGAAGAGCTCGTGATGTCGCTCAAGATGAGCCTGGGCCCGGAGCAGAACCTGTTCGACGAGACGCCGGAGCACTGCCGCCGGGTGCTCATAGACCAGCCGGTGCTCACGGCGGTCGAGCTGGAGAAGATCAGGAACCTCGGCGACAGGCGGGCCGGCTCCGCCACCCTCTCCGCCCTCTTCCCGGTGGCCGCCGGCGAGGCGGCAATGGAGGCCGCCCTCACGACCCTGTGCGAGAAGGCGGAGGACGCGGTGCGGGGCGGTTCGGCCGTGCTGGTCCTGAGCGACCGGGGCGTGAACGAGATGCAGGCCCCCATACCGAGCCTGCTCGCAACCGCCGCCGTCCACCACCACCTGGTGCGGGCCGGCATCCGCACTGCGACGACGCTCGTCGTGGAGACCGCGGAGGCACGCGAGGTCCACCACTTCGCCCTCCTCGTCGGCTACGGGGCGACGGCGATAGCGCCCTACCTCGCCTTCGAGACCATCGAGGGGCTCACCGAATCCCACCTCATGGAGGGCGTGAGCCCGAAAGAGGCGTCGAAGAATTACGTCAAGGCCGTCGGAAAGGGCCTCTTGAAGGTCATCTCAAAGATGGGGATCTCGACGCTCTTCTCCTACTGCGGGGCCCAGATCTTCGAGGCCGTCGGGCTGAACCACGAGGTTATAAACAAGCACTTCGTCGGCACGGCCTCGCGCGTGGGGGGGATCGGGATCGAGGGCCTGGCCCGCGAGACCCTGGAGCGGCACCGCGGCGCCTTCGCGGCGGCCGAGGACAACGCGGAAGAGCTCGAGATAGGCGGCGAGTACCAGCTCCGCCAGCAGGGCCAGTACCACCAGTGGAACCCCGACACAATCGTGCCGCTGCAAAGGGCTGTCAAGACGGGCGACTTCGGGACCTTCAAGGAGTTCACGCAGCACTTCGACGAGCAGAGCGCGCGCTATTCGACCCTGCGCGGCCTCTTCGAGTTCGAGCAGGCCCCCATCCCGGTGGAAGAGGTGGAGCCGGCCAAGGAGATCGTCAAGAGGTTCGTTACGGGCGCGATGTCGTTCGGCTCGATCTCTAAAGAGGCCCATGAGACGCTCGCCATAGCCATGAACCGCATCGGGGGCAAGTCCAACACCGGCGAGGGCGGCGAGGACCCCTTGCGCTTCGCCCCGGACCCCGGCGGCGACAACCGCCGCAGCGCCGTCAAGCAGGTCGCCAGCGGCCGGTTCGGCGTCACGACCGAGTACCTCGTCAACGCGGACGTCTTGCAGATAAAGATGGCCCAGGGCTCCAAGCCCGGCGAGGGAGGACAACTCCCGGGCCACAAGGTGAGCGAAGACATAG
Source organism: uncultured Rubrobacteraceae bacterium (assembly GCA_902806015.1). The sequence continues at coordinate 14,148 of CADCUZ010000155.1, read as the reverse complement.
CGAAGGTCCGCTACTCGACGCCGGGGGTCGGCCTGATCTCGCCGCCCCCCCACCACGACATCTACTCCATAGAGGACCTCGCCCAGCTCATCCACGACCTCAAGAACGCGAACCCCCGCGCCGACGTGAGCGTGAAGCTCGTCGCCGAGGTCGGCGTCGGCACGGTCGCGGCGGGCGTGGCCAAGGCGAAGGCCGACCACATAACCATCTCGGGCCACGACGGCGGCACGGGCGCCTCCCCTCTCTCCTCCATAAAGCACGCCGGGCTCCCATGGGAGCTCGGGCTCGCCGAGACCCAGCAGGTCCTCGTCGGGAATAACCTGCGCGGGCGCGTCGTCCTCCAGGCCGACGGCCAACTCAAGACCGGCCGCGACGTGGTAGTGGCCGCCCTTCTCGGCGGCGAGGAGTTCGCCTTCTCGACGGCGCCGCTCGTAGCCACGGGCTGCATCATGATGCGCGTCTGTCACCTGAACACCTGCCCCGTCGGGATCGCCACGCAGGACCCGGAGCTGCGCAAGCGCTTCACGGGGACGCCGGAGCACGTCGTCAACTACTTTTTCTTCTTGGCCGAAGAGGTGAGGGAGTTCATGGCCGGGATGGGCTTCCGCACGTTTGAGGAGATGGTAGGGCGGACCGACAGGCTCAGGATGCGCGAGGCCATCGAGCACTGGAAGGCGCGGGGGGTGGACCCCTCCGCGATCCTGCACCAGGGCGAGGATGCCGGCGGGAGGCCCCTCCGTCACTCCGAGCCCCAGGAGCATGGTCTCGACAAGTCCTTGGACAACGAGCTTATCGAGAGGTGCATGCCCGCTCTAGAGCGGGGTGAAGAGGTACGTTTCGAGCAAGAGGTACTCAACACCCACCGCACGGTCGGGGGGATGCTCTCGGGCGAGCTCGCGCGCCGTTACGGCAACGACGGGTTGCCGGAGGGCACGATCCGGATAGACATGCACGGCGTCGGCGGCCAGTCTTTCGGGGCGTGGCTGGCGAAGGGCCTGACCTTCACCCTGGAAGGCACGACCAACGATTACGTGGGCAAGGGCCTCTCCGGCGGCCGGCTTGCGGTCTTCCCTTCGAGGGTCGCGGCCTACAAGGCGGCCCGCAACGTGGTCGTCGGCAACGTGGCGCTCTACGGCGCCACGGCTGGCGAGGCCTTCTTCCGCGGCTTCGCGGGGGAGCGCTTCGCGGTCCGCAACTCCGGGGCGCACGCGGTCGTTGAGGGCGTCGGGGATCACGGCTGCGAGTACATGACCGGCGGTATCGTGACGGTGCTCGGCGAGACGGGACGCAACTTCGCGGCGGGCATGAGCGGCGGCGTGGCGTTCGTCTTAGACGAGGAGGGGCGCTTTGAGACGCTCTGCAACAAGGACATGGTAGGCCTCGAAGCCGTCGAGTCCGAAGAGGACGAGGCGCTGTTGCGGGAGATGGTCGAGAAGCACCTGCGGTGGACCGGGAGCGAGAGGGCGCGGCGGGTTCTCAAGGAGTGGGGCGAGTTGCTGCCCAAATTCATCAAGGTCATGCCGCACGACCTGAAGCGGGTCTTGCGGGAGCGCCAGGAGGCGGAGTTGGAGGTGGCGCGCTAGTGGGAGATCCAAAAGGCTTCCTCAAAATCGGGCGCAAGCCCACCCCCAAGCGCAACGTGGTCGAGCGGGTGCAGGACTACCGCTACGTCTACGATCCGATGCCCGAGGAGGAACTGAAGGGCCAGGCCTCCCGCTGCATGGACTGCGGGGTGCCCTTCTGCAACACGGGCTGTCCTCTGGGGAACCTGATCCCGGACTGGAACGATCTCGTCTACCGCGACCACTGGAGGCAGGCCATAGACCGCCTCCACCAGACCAACAACTTCCCCGAGTTCACCGGGATGCTCTGCCCCGCCCCGTGCGAGTCGGCGTGCGTCCTCGCCATAAACGACAAGCCCGTCACCATAAAGGAGATAGAGCTCTCCATAATAAACAGGGCCTTCGACGAGGGCTGGGTGGTCGCCAAGCCCCCGCCGCCGGAGAAGAGGACCGGTCGCAGGGTCGCCGTTGTGGGCAGTGGACCGGCCGGTCTCGCGGCGGCGCAGCAATTGAATTGGGCCGGGCACACCGTCGTCGTCTTCGAGAAGGACGACAAGATCGGGGGCCTGCTCCGCTACGGCATCCCGGACTACAAAATCGAGAAGTGGGTCCTCGACCGCCGTATCGCCATGATGGAGGAAGAGGGCGTCGCGTTTCGCACGGACGCCCACGTCGGCGAGGACCCGACCACCGAGGAGCTGGTGGACGAGTTTGACGCGACCGTGCTCGCCGTCGGCGCGTTGCAGGGGCGGGATCTGGACGTGCCTGGGCGGGAGCTCGGGGGCATCCACCTCGCGATGGACTACCTCGTGCAGCAGAACCGGCGGGTCGCGGGGCTACCGACGAACGCCGAGATCGAGATCAGCGCCAAGGGCAAGAACGTCGTCATCCTCGGCGGCGGCGACACGAGCGCGGATTGTTTGGGCAACTCCCACCGCGAGGGCTGCGCCTCGGTTAAGGTCCTCACCCACGGCCCGAAGCCCCCCGAGAACCCGGACCACCTCACCTGGCCGGACTGGCCCCTGATCCTGCACACCTACCCCGCCCACGAGGAGGGCGGTGAGCGCGGCTTCTCCGTCGCCGTCAAGGGCTTCTCCGGCGCGGACGGCCACGTCGAGAGGATGCACGCGGTGGAGACCGAGCGCTCGCCGGAGGGCAAGACCCTCCCCAAGGAGGGGACCGACTTCGAGATAGAGACGGACCTCGTCCTGCTCGCCATAGGCTTCACGGGTCCCGTCAAGGACCGCTTCCTGGACGAGATGGACCTCGGCTACACGGACCGTGGCGCAATCCACTCGGAAGACGGCTTCGGCACGAAGGAGGAGGGCGTCTTCGTCGCCGGCGACGCCAAGCGCGGCGCCTCGCTCATAGTCTGGGCCATCGCCGAGGGCCGCAAAGCCGCCCGCCAGGCCGACGAGTTCTTGATGGGCCGGAGTTTGCTGCCGGGGTAGTGCTTGGCGAGGTCCGGGGATGGGAACCGGACCTTTCCGATGTACACCTACCTCGCGTTTGGTGGCGTGGGCGTGGATGGGGAGGGCTCACGGGCGACAGGGCCAACCCCGTTCCATAGGGATTATTCCACACCGTGACCCCGTACGTGACGGTCATGGGCGCGGCGGGGTAACGGGACCCTTTCGGGCGCGTCTGGCACATAGCCACGCATATCGAGAATATCCCCGCTAGGATCTGCAGAAGCGATAAGCCAACATGCTCAGCCAGTAGCCGTGGGCCCGTAGTACGTCACGCACCGCCCGTCCCGGGCGGTGGTGGATCTGGCACTAATCTGATAGTGACGACCGATGTATAACCGGGGCGGTGGATCTCTCGTGGGAGGTGGGGCGTTTGGAGTTTTCGATGGAGGCGGCGCGCGCGATGCTGATCGCCGCGCAAGGTCTGGATGCTGCGCCGGGACGACCGGCCGAGAAGGGCGACGTTCTCGGGGCGGTCAGACGGATGGGGGTGTTGCAGATCGACTCCATCTCCGTCGTCGCGCGCAGCCCCTACCTGGTGCTGTGGAGCAGGCTCGGGTCTTACGAACCCCGCTGGCTGGACGAGTTGTTGGCCGGTGGGGATATCTTTGAGTACTGGTCCCATGCTGCCTGTTTTGTTCCCATCGAGGATTACGGGCTCTACCGGCGGCGGATGATCGACGGATCGGAGAAAGTCCGGTCCTGGATCTCCGCGCACCCGGAGGAGATCGGGCGCGTGCTGGCCCAAGTCCGGGAGAACGGGCCGACGCGCTCCGCCGAGTTCGAGCGCACCGATGGCAAGTCCGGCGGCTGGTGGGAATGGAAGCCGGAGAAGCGGGCGTTGGAGCACCTGTACACCGCGGGGGAGCTCATGATCTCGCGCCGCGACCCCAACTTCCATCGCGTCTACGACCTGCGCGAGCGCGTCCTCGCGCGCGCCCTCCCGCGCTGGGAGGACGGCATCGCGCCGACGCCAGAGGAGGTCCGCCGAACGCTCGCCCTCAAGGCCGTGCGGGCGATCGGCGTCGCCGTCGCCCGCTGGGTGCCCGACTACTTCCGAACGCCGAAGAAGGGTGTGGCCGGGCTGCTCAAAGGGCTGGCCGACGAGGGCGAGCTGCTCCGCGCCGGGATCGAAGGGTGGGAAGAGCCAGCCTACGTCCACCCGGACAACGCGAGGCTGGCGGAGAACGCCGCGTCGGGCGGGCTGCGATCTAACGTAACCACCCTGCTCTCACCGTTCGACCCCGTCGTGTGGGACCGGGCGCGGACGCTGGAGCTCTTCGGCTTCGAGTACAGGATCGAGGTCTACACCCCGGCCGTCCGACGCCGGTACGGATACTACTCGCTCCCTATCCTCCACCGGGGCGCGCTGGTCGGCAGGCTCGACGCCAAAGCCCACCGCAAACAGGGCGTCTTTGAGGTCAAGGCGCTGCACCTGGAGCCGGCCGTAGAGACAGACGAGCGCCTCGTCGAGGCACTCGCCGGGGCACTGCGGGCCTGCGCCGGCTGGCACGCCACACCCGAGGTCTTGGTACGCCATTCCGACCCACCGGGGCTGGCCGGGCAGCTCCGGGCCGCGGTCGAGGACGGCGCCGGGGCTACGTCCCTTCCGCAAGAACCGGCCTGGTGACCGGCGGATCGGCATCCGCGTGCTTCCCGACGTACAGATCCGTTTTCATTACGGCGGCGAGATACTGGCCGGACGGCCGTGGAAGGCAGGGCGGTTTTCCCCAACAGTGGGCGTCGCCGGGGAAACCCGAGTCGGGGCACGCTCCGGGGAGGGCCGCAGCTAGGGTTTAGAACCGGACCCGGAGCGACGACAGGAGTAGGCCATCACGCCCTAGCCCGGGGAGCAGGAGAAGCCCATGATCGTCGCCGCCGCCGAGGTGGCCCGGCGCCGGCGCGACCGCGGTCTGAAGCCCAACTGCCCCGAGGCGGTGGCGATCATGGATGCCGAGCTCCTGGAAGGCGCCCGCGACGGGGGCAGCGTTGCCGACCTGATGAGCTTCGGTGCCACTATTTTCCCGCGAGGACGTGACGGAGGGCGTCGCCGAGACGGTGGACGAGGTCGCGCCGTAGGGGCCACCTTCCCGGACGACACCAAGCTCATCACCGTCCACGACCCGTCGTCTAGAGCGCCGTGGTACGTGGTGGGCAGGCCGGTCCGCCGCCAGGCCAACCTCGTGCTGCGCTTCTTGCTCGAGCCGTGCGCGCTGGCGGCACTGTTCGTTTTTGAGCCGCGGGTCGGCCGGCACACCGGCGAGGTGCCCCGGGCGGCTAGAGGCCCCGTTCGACCATGTCGATCAGGCGCCGCCCGACCTCGTCCGCCCTGGCGGGGTCGAGGCCGCGCAGGGGGCCGTCGATGAGGAGCATCGCCAGGCCGTGCACCGCGGGCCACGCCAAAAACTCGGTGCCCGGGCGACGCCCGCGGGACAGGACCCCGGTCTCGACGAGCCCGTCCAGCGCGACGCCCAGCAACTGGAAATGGGTCAGGCCGCCACCCCCGGCCCTGGCCGGGCTGGCCGCGCTCCGCAGGTTATCGGATGCCGAGAATGCCGTTCGGAGCGGCCCCGGCTCGGCCCGGGCGAAACGCAGGTAACCCGTGCCGACCGCCCGCAGGCGCCGCGTCGGCGGGGTCCAGTCCGCGCGGCAGCTCGGCCAGCTCGTCCTCCATCGCTACGGCCAGCGCCGACTGGGCGGCCGAGCAGATCCCGTCCAGGAGGGCGCGCCTGTCGGCGAAATGCCGGCACGCAGCACTTGGCGCCACGCCCGCCCGCCGGGTCGCCTCGCGCAGCACCACCGCCTCCGGCCCCCCGAAGCGGCCAGCTGGGTGCCAGCCTCTAGCAGCGCCCGGCGCGGGTCGCCGTGGCGGGTCCGACGCCCCGACCGGCCCCACGATAGACCGCATCACTAGATAACCCAGGATTACGGGACGAACATAAAGGCCCTCATCCGCCGGCAGCTCGGCGACGGCATCATGAGCGCCATCAACTTCGATATGGACAAAGTGCGCGTCGAGAACCGCGAGGGGGGCCGCGTCAGGATCGTCCAGGAGGGTAAGTCCCTCCCCTACCAATGGTGAAGATCCCGGGTGAACCTCTGCCGAACGAGGGCGACATTCGACCCAGCCAAGACCGCTCGACCGCGACCGTGGCCGTCCCAACACCGGCGACCGCATCGTCCAGGCCGCCGGGCAGAAGCTCGTCCCGCTCCGGAGAAGTGCCGTGCAGCGGGTACTCTACGAGCTGGGGGACGAGATGGAACGGTCCGCAAAGGCCGGCCGGAACACGGACGTCGAGGACATGCACGCCTTCTCGCCCACCATCGACGCGCGCCCCATGCTGCACGAGCGCCAGCGGACGAGGCTGTATATTTCGTGGTGAGAGAGCAAGGCGGGGTCAGAACGGGAGGCGGTTGGCGTGGCGCGTATCAAGGTCGTGGACCCCGTGGGGACCGAGAGGCGTATTCGGGCGGTGCTGGAGGCGCAGGCGAAGAAGTGGGGCGGGCCACTCTTGAACCACCTCATCTACGCCCGGCGTCCCACCATCTTTCGGGGCGTGAGGGCGATGTGGGGCGGCCTCGATGCCTCGGGCCTGGTGGCCCCCGCGCTCACAGCGCTCGTCAACCGCAGGGTCGCCTCCCTCAACGGCTGCGAGTTCTGACAGGATATAAACGCTGCCGTGGGCAGCGAGCTGGGCATCGCGTAGGAGAAGATCCTGGCCCTCGAAGACTACGCCGAGAGCCCCCCTACGACGCAAAGGAGAAGGCGGCGCTGGAGTACGCCGACGCCATCACCCTCTCTGACCGCGACGTTACCGACGACCTGTTCGCGCGGGTCCGTGGCTTCTTCGGCGACGACGCGCTCGTCGAGCTCACGGCGGTGGTCGCTTGGGAGAACTCGTCGAGCAAGTTCAACCGTGCCCTGCGCGTCCCCTCGCAGGGACTTTGGGAGCGGTTCCGGTGAGAAGAGCAGTGACCTCCTGCACGCTTTGAGGCTGTGGGTCTTTGGGGATGTAGGGTGCCACGCCGATTCGTCTCCGGCCACGTTTTTTGGCTCGACGGGCAGGGTTTACCCTCCGGGTCCACCGGGCTGTCGTCGGGGGGAGAAGACCTTGGGCGTCGGAAAGGCTTCGGGCAGCCGTTGAAGCGACGACCCAACGGCCGGGATTACTCTTTGCGTATACGGTTGAAGAGGGCGGTGATCTCCTCATCGTCTATGTAAGCCAACAAGAGGTCGTCGGCCATCAGGTGAGCCAACACCGGGTTCTGCCGGCCCTCCTCGTCGGTGCCGGCATACTGTGGGTTGCCCTCCGCGAGCCACCTCATGTCCTCCAGAAGCCTGTCCCGGTCCATGCGCCTCCCTCTTCGGTGTGCCTGACCCCGATCCTAGCATCGGCGTGCCGGCGGGTGTAGCGGGGCGGGGTAGGGGGAATACCAAAGCGTATGGTGGCAAATGACGGATACGCGAAGGGGCGCCTGCAGGCCCGTCCATCGAGTACGAGCGGGGAGGCGCCGGTTGGCTTGCGGCCGCTGGAACTCGGTGCTGCCAGTGGGGGTTACCTCTACGTGTCGGCGGGCTACGGGGTGCAGGGCCCCGCGCCGTTGGTGCTGTTGCTGCACGGCGCTGGCGAGGACGCACGCGACGGCTTCGCCTTGCTACGCCAGCAGGCGGACGAGGCCGGGCTGATCCTGCTCGCCCTCGGCTCGCAAGGGCCCACCTGGGACCTGATCCTCGGACGCGGGCGGTACGGTCGGGACGTCGCCGCCATCGACGAGGCCCTGGGGCAGACCTTCTCCTCCTACGCCGTAGACCCCGAGCACGTAGCGGTGGGGGGCTACTCTGACGGCGCCTCCTACGCGCTCTCGCTGGGGATCTCCAACGGCGACCTTTTCGGTCACGTCCTGGCGTTTTCGCCGGGGTTCATGGCGCCGGCCGGGCAGGCAGGTTCCCCGCGTTTCTTTGTCTCCCACGGCACACGCGACGGTTGGCTCCCGGTAGACAGGACGAGCCGTAGGCTTGTACCCGAGCTCGAGCAAGCAGGCTACGAGGTGCTCTATCGGGAGTTCGACGGCCCGCACGTGGTCCCGCCCAGGATCGCGCGTGAGGCCGTGGATTGGTTTACCGCCCCGTAGAACAACGGCGCCACCCGGAAGGCCCGTCCGAGACCGCCCCAAACCGGGACCGTGCCCGGACTACGCCGTCCTCGACGGCTGCCGTTCTCAAATCCTACGGCCTCGCACCCAACAAGGCCAGCGCCCCCCCCACGACCGCGGCCCCCTTCGCCGCCGGGCGCATCTCCAACCAGGTGCAAGACCCCTGGTACGCGCGCGGTCGCCGAAGGAGCCTTCGACCGCTTCGTCGTAGCCTTCCAGGGAGACGTAGATGTTATCCGGGGCGCCCTCGGGCTTGGGCTCGTCCGTATAGTGGACCTCGTAACCTCCCTCCGCATCAGGGCGTCCAGCAGCCGGGGTGAGGGGCGCTCTCCCAGGATGATGGCCTTCGCTGCGTCCCTAACCACGAGGTCGCGCGCCGGCTGCTCTCCACCAACGAGCGGAGCTCCAGCTCGCCCCTGGCCGAGACGACGATCTTCGCGCCCCGCCAGGCGAAGCGGCGGGCCGGTCCCGGCCTAAGCCGCTCGAAGCCCCCATCACCGCCACTAACCCTTCCCGCAACGGCTTGAGGCTCACCTTCGCCGCTTTTTGCGTAGCTATCCTTACCGGCGTTCGCTGCCGTTTAGGCTGGGGCCTCCTGCGTTCGCGGGAACCGGCCAAGCGTCACCACGAAACGATCTGGCCATTCGGCGCGAGCAGGTGGCCGCAGTCGGGGATGATCTCCAGCGAACCCTTCGGCAGGCGGGAGCGCGAAGAGGAGGAGCCGGACCCGGGTCCTCTGGGCGGCGCCGGACCGCGTGCCTGCCCAGCGTATCGCCAGGTCGCCGTAGCCGGGGATGACGAGCGAGGCCAGGGCAGGGTTTACGCTCGCCCCAGACCGGACCCGGCGACGAGGACGAGCGCCCCCGGGCGCGAGGGCTTCGAGAAGACCAACCGCAGGGCGACGAGCTCGCTTCGGGACAGCGGCGCGTTTCTTACCGCAACAGCCGGGCGCGTACGGACGGGCAGCGTTGAATCGGGCGATCCGTAACGGCCCGAGACGCCCCGGCGGGTCAAGAATCCCTCTCCCGCTTCTTAAGCTTCTCGACGACCTCGCGTTTCTCTTCGTCCTCGGCCGGACCCTTGGACGCGTCCAGGCGGGAGGAGGCATCGCCTTTCTTGGCGGCGGGGACCTCGTCACCCGCCTTGGCGTCGGTCTCGTTCCTCTTACGTTCCTCTACGTCGCTCCAGCGGTTTATGCCCACGTGACTCTCGCCCCCTTCTGCAGAGATCTACGGATACGCCGAGTATGCCCGGGAGCGAGGAATCGTGAACCCTCCGTGCCGGCTCGTTCCCCTCGCCCGCGCACGGACGGGCCCCGCCGGCTCCCGAGGAGCCGGCGGGGCCCGTCCGTGCTCTCGCGTTCGTTATCGAAGGGTCCCTAGAACGGCTAGTCCCTGCGGGCGTCCGTCGGGCGGCCTATGGGGTCGCTGCTCCTGCCCCCAAGCAGGCCGCCGAGCATGGATGCCAGCGCCGAGAACAGCAGACCGAAGAAGGCCCCTATCGCGCCGGTCTTGAGGGCCTGGGCGGCCTCCGCAGCGCTGACGTTGGGGGCGGCGCCCTGCGCGGCGTTGGCCGCGTTGCCTACAGAGCCAGGGTTGACCTGCCCGGCCACGTTACCCAGGGCCCCGAACAGCTGACCCAGCCCGAGGGCCGAGAGCAGCAGGATCAGGACCGTCCCGAGCGCCCACACCATGAAGCCGTTTAGGAGGCCCGAGCCCGGTCCCCTGATGGCCGAGGTCATCCCGGCCACGGCCCCGCCGGTGAAGAAGGCGATCAGGCCGATGATGGCCGGCACCCAGCCACCACCCCCGTCCTCCGGTCCGATGCCAACCAGGCCGAGCCCGATGGCCAATAGCTGCAGCAAGAGGAAGGTGGTGAGCGCCGTTATCAAGCCAGCCCAGATCGGCCCCCAGCGGATGCTGTCACGTCGGGCCGAGGCGAGATCCTCACCGCCGCCTTGGTCGCCGCCGTGCCGCCGGGGCGCGGCGGCGGAGTTGGTGCCCGTGGACCCGCGGGAGACGAGGACCTCCTCCTCGTGCGTCCGGCCACCCGTCGGCCCGGAGGCGGGGATGTCGGGTCCCAGGCCTTCCGCCCTGGACCGCTGCTCGCCGTAGCCCGAGCCTCCCGCCCGATGCACCTCCACGGCGTCGGGATCGTTGCCGTACGTTTGGGCTCTCCCCGGCTCCACCGGCCTGCCCCCGTCCGTCTCTCTGCCTCTACCCAATTTTTCGTCTCCTTTTTGAATCTCCGGGCGCGACGTTCACCGCGCCCAACGTCTCGGGGCCGCTACGCCCCCCGGCCGCGCTTGGCCGCCGAACACGACCCTATGTTCGCTCCCCGCGGCGTCGAATGCCTGCACATTTCGGTCCATTGTGCGAGGTGAAGTCCCCAAAAGACAACTAAAGTGCATTCGAATACTGTAAAACGGGGTCCATAACGCGCTGTGTGAAACTCGGGGCTTGCGTGGCCCCGATGAAAAGCCTCGGGAGGGGGAGGATCGTACGCTTGGCGGGCGGTTGGGGGTGCCGGGCACGGAAGAGGTTACGGGGCACCTCGGCGTAACCGGGGTGGCCGGGTGAGACCGTAGGCAGGCGCAAGTGATGCTAGCGCAGACGATATGGCTGTCGGGTTGGCCCCGAGCCGGGCCACCCCTCTAACGGGACGCGATTGGTGGAGGTGAAAGGAAGGAGTGACGGTTGCGCATCGAGAGAACGCCGGGGCGGACGACGAAGCCCCAGGGGTCTCCACCTTGGGCGCTGTGGCTGATAGTGAGAGACGGGGACGGCACGCTGGAGCCTTTGTGCGTGGACGGCGCTCGAGGGCGGGTGCTGCCGGTCTTCTGCTTCGGGGAGGAGGCCGAGCTGTTCTTGCGCCTCGGGGGGTACGATGCCGGTTGGCGCGCGAGGGAGACCGGGCCCGGAGAGCTCGTCTCGGTGCTTTACGGACCCTGCAAGGCGGCGAAGGGCGTGGCCTTCGATCCGCTGCCCGAGATGATGGAGGACGGCCCGGCCGCCTTCCCGGAGGTGGGACGGAACCGCTTTGTGGGGTGGTTGTTCGGGCGTGGGTAGGATCTCCCGCGCAGAGACCACCCTGCGGGGCCGCCCCGACCCCCTCGCGCCACCGGTACACGGAAGCGCCGCCCGAGACGCCGACGGCCAGACCGGGGCACCAGGGAACCGCCGGCTAGGAGCTGTGCAGCCTTTAGGACGACGGATCGGCCGGGCGTGTCGGGCCGACGGAGGGCCGGTGGTCCCAACCTCGGGCGGCGGCAGCGTTCAGACCATACCGATGCCCGAGGTCTATCTCCTCGCCAGGACTATGAGATGGTCGCTCTCCGCGGTGAACGGTTCCGCGTCGAACCCGCCGTAGACGGCCTCGACGCAGAGGTCCGTCAGGCGCAGCATCAAGAGCAGCTCGTCGCGGTTGGCGATCCTTATCGCCAGCTCGTGAGCCCGGAGACTGTTTCGCACGCCGGAGGCGTTGTTGAGTTCGTAGAAGAGGCGCATCTCCATGAGCTGCGTGGCCGCGTCGTAGCGGGAGAGGGAGAAACGGTCGAGCCGTCCGCCGCCGGGCAGGCCACGGGCGAGGTCGTGACGCAGGGCGGGTCCTCCCGGCTCCTCCGCCAGCTCTTCGGGGGAAAAGGCCGAGACCTCAATGCCGAGCAGCCCGCCTGGCTCCAGGTGCACGCGCGCGTTTCGCAAAAAGGCCAGGGCGTCGTCCACGGAGAGCAGGCACAGAAACGAGTTAAAAGCGCACACGGCGAGACAGTACCGTTCTTCCCGGTTCGCGATGCGCATGTCGCCGAGGACCCACAGGACGTTTTCGTCCTTCTTGCGGCCCCTCTCGACCATCTCTCGCGACAGCTCGACGGCCGTCACGGCGTGACCCGCGGCGGCGAGGGGGACGGCTATGCGTCCGGTTCCGGCGCCCCACTCGATGACGGGGCCCTTCTCCCGTTCGGCGAGGGCGAGCCAGAAGGGCACGTCGTGGTCGTGGACGTACTCTAGGTCGTAGAGGTCGGCCAGGGGGTCGTACTCGGGCAGGGTCTCTCCTTTCGGCATCCATGATAGCCTGCGGGCGGTGCGAAGTTTGTCCCGAGGGGAGTACCCAGGATAAAGGCCCCGGATCACGTCCAGGTAGCGATGCCTGCCGGGGAGAAGAGGGGCCGCGACTTCTACTCGAGTCCGCTAGGCCTGAAGGAGCCGGAAAAGGCCGCCGCGCTCGCCGGGAGGGCCGGCGCGTGGTTCGCGCTCCCGGACAGAGGCAACCGTACCTCGTCGTCGAGAAGCCCTTCGAGCCTAGCAGGAATGCCCACCCGGCGTTCTTCGCATCTTCGCTGCACGGGTCGGCGGCTACGATGGATGCGGCCGGATCTCCGGTCCGGTGGGACGACGCACTCGCGCCGCGGCGCCGGTTCTACGGGGAAGCCCCTTCTGCAACAGGTTGGCATCCCTGGAGTTGTAGCGGCAGGTGCGGAGATATAATGTGGCACCGTAGACACTCGTTCCGGAGGTCCTGGATGGGCGTGGCGACGATCATCTTGATAATCGTTCTAGTGCTGGTCGTGGTGTTCGCGATCGTCACCTACAACGGGCTCGTGCGGCGCAGGAACGACACCGAGGAGGCCTACCGTCAGATAGACGTCCAACTCAAGCGTCGCTACGACCTGATCCCCAACCTCCTCGAAGGCGTCAAAAAGTACTTCCGCCAGGAGCAGGAGGTGCTCAAACAGGTGACCCAGGCCCGCTCCCGCGCGATGCAGCCGCAGGGCGTCGGGGAGCAGGCCCGGTCCGAAGCGAGGCTCTCCGGGGCCATCGGCAACCTCTTCGCGGTGGCGGAGAGCTACCCCGAGCTGCGGTCCGACCGGGTGCTCGTGGACTTCCAGGAGGAGCTCTCTTCGACGGAGAACAAGATCTCCTTCGCCCGGCAGCACTACAACGACTCCGTCGGCTCCTACAACACGAAGATCCAGAGCTTCCCGGCGGTCCTCTTCGCCAGGGCGATGGGTTTCACGGAGAAAGAGTACTTCGAGGCCCAGGGGCCCGAGCGGGAGTCCGTGACGGTCTCTTACGACTAGGGTACCTATGGAGGTCGGCACCCAGGGCACCTTCCGCGACAGGATCAGCGCGAACCGGCGCAACAGCCTGTTCCTGATCCTCGCCTTCTTCGTCTTTGTGCTGGTGCTGGGTTACGTCATAGGCTACGCTTGGCTCGGTGACCCCAGGCGTGCCCTCCTCGGCCTCGCCCTCGCGCTGGTGGTCGGCACCGTCTCCGGCCTCGTCTCCTACTTCGCCGGCGACAGGATGGTGCTCGCGGCGTCTAGGGCGAAGGAGATCACGCACGGGGACGCCCCCCAACTCTTCAACGTCGTGGAGGAGATGACGATAGCCGGCGGCCTCCCGATGCCGAAGGTCTATATCATCCAGGACTCTGCCCCCAACGCCTTCGCCACGGGCCGCGACCCCGAGCACGCCTCCGTCGCCGTCACCAGCGGCCTGCTGGAGAAGCTCGACCGGGACGAGCTGCAGGGCGTCGTCGCCCACGAGATGGCCCACGTCGGCAACTACGACATCCGCTATGCCATGCTCGTCGGCATCCTGGTCGGGACCACCGTCCTGATCTCGGACTTCTTCCTGCGCGGCCTCTGGTTCGGCGGCAGAGGCGGAGGCCGCAGGGAGGGCGGGGGACAGATCCAGGTAATCATGATGATCGTGGCCATCTTCCTCGCCATCCTCGCCCCGCTCTTCGCACGTCTCATCCAGCTCTCCATAAGCCGCCAGCGCGAGTACCTCGCCGACGCGACCGCCGTCCGCCTCACCCGCAACCCCGACGGCCTCGCTGACGCCCTTCAGAAGATAAGCGGCGATCGGGAAGTATTGGAGGTCGCCAACCGCGCCACGGCCCACCTCTACATAGTCAACCCGGTAAAGAGCTTCGAGAAGCGGGCGAAGGGCCTCTTCTCC
>CADCUZ010000154.1 GCA_902806015.1 uncultured Rubrobacteraceae bacterium | reverse complement strand
CCCGAGGCTCCGGAGGTACGAGCCTTGCGACAGAGGAGAAGAGCCGGAACCCGCACACCCCAACCGTCGCGGGCGCACTTCCCGCGGCGTACCGCGTTGCCGTAATCGCCGTGGTCGCGCACGGCCGAGGCCCGATCGCCCGGGAAATCGCCGACTACGGACGCCGGGGCAGGCGCCGCCGCCGGTACACCCGACAAAGCCCCGCGACCCAGCGTCGCGAGGTGAGGCGGTGGAGGGGACACGATCCCGATTTCGTGGGCGTGGTGTCCCGATCGCGTCGGGACGCCCCGTTCTCGTCCGCCTCGGCTAGATAAGCGGGGCGATCCTACCGAGAAGAGTCCGATGTCCCCGGCAACGTAGGAGGAACTTTCCGAGTCCGGTCAGATGCTGCCCTGACCCAAACCCGCCTCGCGGGCCCGGATAATCGCCTGCGCCCGGTCGGCGACCTGCAGCTTGAGGAAGGTGTTCGAGACGTGGTTGCGCACCGTCTTCTGGCTCACGTACAACCGGTCGGCGATCTCCGTGTTGTTCAAGCCTCGGGCTATAAGGTCAAGGACCTCCCCCTCCCGAGCGGTGAGCTCCGGGAAGACCTCTGTGGGGGCGTGTTTGGGGGTGGAGAAAAACCCCATCAAGCGCCGCGCCACGTCGGGCCCGAAGTGGGCCCCTCCCTCCGCCACGGCCCGCACCACCTTCACCACCTCGTCGGCGTCGCCGCCCTTCAGGACGTAGCCCCGGGCCCCGGCGCGCATGGCGGCGAAAACCGAATCGTCCTCCTCGAACATGGTCACCACCACGACGCCTATAGACGGATCTGCCCGCACGATCCTGCGGGTGGCTTCTATGCCGTTCAGGCCCGGCATCTGTATGTCCATAAGGACGATCTCCGGCCCCAACTCGGCGGACAGGGCGACGGCCGCGTCCCCGGTCGCCGCCTCCCCGATTACCTCGAATTGCGGGTCGGAGTTGAGCATGGCGCGCATGCCGTAGCGGAAGAGGGCGTGGTCATCTGCCACGAGGACGCGGGTCTTGCCTGCCGGTTGCTCTGGCGAGTTCACTGTCTCTACTCCTCCTCGGTGAACAGCGGGAACCGGGCGCGCACGCTCGTGCCGCCCTCCGGACCCGCCTCCACCGTACACGTCCCGCCGAGCTCCGCGGCGCGCTCGACCATCGAGCTCATCCCCACCCCGGCGAGGCGGTTCTCGGGTATTCCCACCCCATCGTCCCCGATCTCCAGCCCGAGCTCGTCTTCGGCGACGATGGAGAGCCGTATACTGCAGGTGCCGGCCTCTGAGTGGCGCACGACGTTCGTTATCGCTTCCTGGACGATGCGGTAACAGGCGACTTCCACCGCCGCCGGCAACGGCGGGAGCTTCTCGGGCGCCTCTACCGAGAAGGCCAGGACGTTCTTGCCCGCCGCCCCCCTTCCGAACGTGACGGGGTCGTCGGCGAGCAGACCGTGCTTGGAGGCCTGCTCGCGGATGGCCGGGACCAGCCCCAGGTCGTCGAGCGCGGGCGGGCGAAGACCGTAGACCAGGCGCCTTATGTCGACCACGGCCCCCTGCGTCTGGGACTTTAACTCCCTTAGTAGCGGCTCGGCTTCCTGGGGACTGTCCTTGAGCATCTTCAGGGAGACGTCGAGGCCCAGAGAGAGGGTGGCTAGCGTCGGCCCCAGTCCGTCGTGCAGGTCCCGCCTGAGGCGCCTGCGCTCCTCCTCGCGGGCGCTGACCAGTCGCTCGCGCGAGCGCTGCAGGTCCGCGGTGAGCTCGACGGCCTGAACGGCCACCTCGGCCTGTCGGGCAAGGTCCTCCAGGAGGCGCCTGTCGGCCGGCGTAAACTTCTCGCCCGGCGTCCGCGGACTCAGGAGGAGCTGCCCCACCGTCTCGCCCGCGTAGTTGAGCGGAACGGCGGTCTCCTCCCCCGTGGGAGAACCGTGGGCCGCGGCCACCTCGAAACCGTCTTCCCGCCTCATCGCGATGGCCGCGTAGGGCAGCTTGAGCGCCCCGGCCACCGTCTCGACGACCGTGGGCAGCACGGCTCCCGGTTCGAGAGCCGCCTCCAGGCGCCGTCCCAGGCGAGAGAGCACCCCGTACGGATCGTCCCTCTCCCCGTACATCAGCCTGTTCACTCCGCGCTGCAGCCTGTCGCGCAGGGGCGCGAACAGGACGGCTACGAAACCGGCGGCCAGGAGCGAGACCAGGAAGTTGCCGCGCGCCTCCTGGAGGAGGTAGCCAAGCGTACCGACGATGAGGGCGTAGATCGCGACGACGCTGGCCGTCAAGGCGCCGAAGACGAGCGTGCGGTTGATGAGGATATCGATGTCCCACAGACGCTGGCGCAGTATCGCCAGGCCGATCGAGATGGGGATGAGGAGCATGGAACCGTAGATGCCCATCTGGAGCGCGAAAGACCACGGCGAGCCGAACTGGGCGAGCGTCGCGGAGCTCGACAAGGGCAGCGCAAAGGCGACGGTTCCCAGCCCCGCCGATACCATGCCGAAGACCACCCACTTGGTCTGCTGGCACTGCACCGGGGCGGAGACGCACCGGTAGCGGTAGAGTTGCGCGCCGGTGCCCACCCCGAGGAAGACCGCGATCAGCGCGAAGTCGAGCAGGGGGATGGTGTTATCCAGGTTGAAGGACGAATCGCGGAAGAAGTAGAAAATGATCTCGTGCATCACCCAGAGCAGGATTATCCAGCCGGTCCAACGCGGCACGAACCTTCCGTCGGGGAAAAAATAGAGAAACAGGCCCATCGAGACCGAGCCGACGAACCCGAGTAGCTGCACCGGCAGCATCACGGTGGGGAATTGTTTCGACAGGACGCCGGGGCCGTTGTTGACGTTGAAAACGTCGGGCAGGGTGAACGCGCCGAACGTGATCAGGCACAACGACGCGAACAGGGCCATACGGTCGTCAGACCTGCGCCAGAAAATGACCGCGCCCACGGCGATCCAGACCAACGCCGACGCGGTGCTGATGCAGATCAGGTACGCGGCGTAGAAGTCGGCGGAGACGCCGAGCTCTCGCAGGTTGGCTCGTACGGTGGCCGGGTCGAGGCCGGGGCTGGCGAAGGCGACGAGTTGCTCGTACTGCGTCGGGATGCTGGCGCAAAGCAGGCCCAGCGCCAACACGGCCACGACCATCCACACTACTCGAGCAAATAGGAGCCGACCTCCGCTGAGGACCGAGGGCTTCTGAGCCTGGAGTCCGTCCGCGAATCGAGCCGACCGTTGAACCTTAAGACCCACGGCTAGACCGTGCTTCCTTTGTGAACTTTGCTGCCGGGTATGATGTCATGACACGTATGGTTTGTCACCTCGGCGCCCGTCACGCGCGAGAACCCTTTCTGCCGTGCGGACGATCGGTAGATCGTCCCCGCCTCGTCCACGAACCTCGACCGCAGATGCGACCAGCTTGTTGCACGGTAAACATTGCTCCTATCCCCCCAAGTCGGTAGCGCGATCTTCGCAGCGACTCGCCTGGTATTCGACCTCGTCTAGAACATACAGGCGAATACCCTCATCGTCATGGGGAGGCGGTCCCGATCGGGTCGGGAAGCTGTGTCCCGGTTTGTCCCGGTGCGTCGTCCCCGCGGCGTTTGTCATCCTCGTAGATATGCGCGTCCCGTACGCACCGTGGGCAAGAGGCGTCAGCCAAACGTCTGCCGTGACTTGTCATTGCTGCAGCAGAGACCACCCCATCGCCCCCGGCCACCCGGCGGTAGGGAAAGTCCCAGTGGCCGGTCGGAAAGTCATGCTCCTTCACGGTAAGCCGGTAGCGTGGCCAGGTCGAGCAGGGCGTGCAGCTCTCGCCCGGCGGGCCCTTCGGGGCGAGCGGCCGTCAGGTAGTTCCGCGCCCGCCGCTGGTGGAATCGCACGATCAGGGCCGTGTAACGCACGGAGCCCGCCGCCGCCAGCACCGCCCGCACTTCGTCGTGGTGCTCCTCGGATTCGCGGGCGGCCGCGAGCAGCCCGCGCAGTCGCTCGCGTTGTTTCCCCCGCAACACGCAGAGGGCGTGAACTACCGGGAGCGTACGCTTCCCGTTCAGCAGGTCCCGGCTGGTCTCGTCGGCCCAGATATCCCACACGTCGGTGATCAACTGCCTCGCCGTCCCGTGGCACGAGCCGAAGGCGGCGTACGCCTCGATTCTGGAGGCGTCCTCGGTGGCCAGGACCGCTCCCGCCTTCGCGAACAGGGCTCCGTCCGACCCGCTCTTGCGCTCCACCATTGCCCGACTCTGCTCCAAAGACACATCCTCCGCATTCGGGAAGATAAGGTCCTGATGCTGGCCGGCGCTCATGCTCAGCAGGGTGTCTGCGAAGAGGCGGGCCAGTACCCAGAGCTTCTCCGACGGCGTCCCCTGCTGGCCTAGGCGGGCCACGGAGAGTTGCGGAAGCGCGGCCATGAGGGTGGACGCCGCCAGGGTGGCCTCAGCCGGACCACGCTCGCGCCAGGGCGGAGGCAGCTCGTGGTCCTGCACGCTGTCGAACAGGTCGGCGCCGAGGTACAGGAGGGTGCAGGCCGCGGCCACTGAGAGGGCGGGCCTCTCGGCGCCCGCGATCGCCGCGTGCACAAGCAGCGGCAGTTGGGTGGCCGCCATCGCGGGCCAGGCCTTCGCTTGCTCCTCCCCCACCTTCAGGTGGACGCGGAGCAACTCCCGGTGGCAAGGGGGCACGGGGAGCGTCGCGACGAGTTCGTCGAGCACGTCGAAAACACGCGCCGCCCGCTCACGCATCCGCGCTTCGTAGGCGCGA
>CADCUZ010000153.1 GCA_902806015.1 uncultured Rubrobacteraceae bacterium | reverse complement strand
GTCGGCAGAATACCCATCCTTCGCCGCTGCGGGTCGTCCCTCCTACACCGTTCCGCCGGCGCAGAACCTGAGCGAGGCACGCGAACGACTCTCAGAGGCTTCGAGGCCTCTGAGGGAGCAGACGGCGGGACCACTCGCGGAGGAGCGCGGGCGCTATGGGGAGCTGCCGGAGCGTGGCGCGCTGCCGCAGGCATCGCCCGAGGAGTTGCGGATCATTGGCCAGCTCGCGGCGGGCTACATCCTCGTTGAGGAGCCGGAGTCTTTGTGGGTCGTGGACCAGCATGTCGCCCACGAGCGAGCCATCCTCGACAGGCTCCACGACTCCGACAGCCCGGCCTCGGTGCAGAGTCTGCTGGTCCCGGAGGTCGTGGAGCTCTCTCCGGGCGAGGCCGAGCTCGCGGCGGCGAGCCTCGAAGAACTCTCCGTCTACGGCTTCGAGGCCGAGCCTTTCGGCCCGCGCTCCGTGCGGGTTAACGCCGTGATCTCCACCCTCGCCGACAGGGACGTAGCGGGCGCCTTCAAGGACGCCCTTTCGTCCATCTCGGGTACCGAGCCGGGCCACCGCCGCGAGGACCGCATCCTCGCCACCATCGCCTGCCACTCCGCCGTAAAGATGGGCGACAAACTGTTCCAGCCGGAGATGGAGAGGCTGGTCCACGACTGGCTCAGCTGCCGCCTCCCCGCCACCTGCCCCCACGGTCGCTCCATCTGCTACCGCATCGGCTTGGGTGAGGTCGCCCGCAAGCTCGACCGGCACTAAGCCAGCGCCCGTCCCACCGACGGGTGGGGCAGGTCACGACCCGTACCCGGTTTTAGGGGGCAACCCTTGACCCGCCTGCGCCGCGGAGGCGCTTGCCGTATAACTACCGCCTGCGCGAGAGACACAGGAGGAAACCTGCACGGGACCAGGTACGTACTGATCGGCGCGCTCGCGATCTTGGCGGCGGCCTCGACGTGGGGGACGCTCGGGATCTTCTCGAAGATGCTCTACGCGGAGGGCGTCTCCTTCGAGTCGCTGGTAGCGTTCCGGGCGACGGTCGGGTGGCTAGCCGTCATGCTCTTCTTGCTTGCCACCGACGGGGCGCGGAGGCTGAGGGTGGCGGGGCGGGATCTCGTGTTCCTGTTGCCGCTCGGGGTCGTCGGAATCGGGCTCTTCTACCTGTTCTACTTCTACACGGTGCGGGAGAGCGCGGTTGGGACAGCGGCCGTGCTGCTGTACAGCTCCCCGGCGTTTGTGGTGGTGCTGGCCTGGCTCTTCCTTGGGGAGGGGCTCGGGCCGGCAAAGCTCATCTCGCTCGGCCTGACCGTCGGCGGCGTCTTTCTCGTCGCGGGCGCCTACGACCCGGCGAACCTGGATGTCACCCCGACGGTGCTGGTCACCGGGCTGCTCGCGGGACTCACCTACGGCCTGTACTCGATCTTCGGCCGCCCCGTCGCCGGACGGTTGGGGTCGGCCGTCATCCTCTCCTACGCCCTCTTTTTCGGGGCGGTGCTGCTCCTCCTGGCCGCGATCCCGACGCTCCGCACCCTGGTAGGCCTCCCCCTCGGCTCCTACGCCCTGCTCGTTATGCTCGCCGTCGTCCATACGGCCCTCGCGTTCGCGTTCTACACCTTCGGTCTCGGGCGGCTGGGGGCGGGCCGCGCGGCCATCGTGGCGACCGTGGAGCCGGTGGCGGCCGGTGCGCTCGGAACGGTCCTGCTGGGCGAGGAGCTGACGGCCCCGAAGGTCGTGGGGGCAGCGCTCGTGATCTCCGGCGCGGTGCTGGCCCAGATCAGGTTCGGGAAAACCGGCAGAACGCGGAGGTCTATGTGAAAAACCCGGCGGGGTAGGCGGCGGGGCGCCCGTCTTGGCCTTAGCCAGCCAAAGCGGGTACTATGTTGCACTTGCAAACGACGTTTACCGCGAAGGATTCGCATGGCTCGCAAAACTCCGTCGGGTAGAGGCCGCGTGAGGGGCACGGGAAAAGCCTCCCCCGGTGGCCCGCGGAATGCTCCCGAGGCCGAGGCAAGGGGCTTCGGTCGATCTCCCCGCCTGCCCTGTGCGGGAGGGGGCCGGGATCCACGAGGACCAGGGTTGGGAGGTTCCCCAATCCCGACGCATAGAGGAGGAGCGTCGTGCCGATAGAGTTCAAGGGTGGCGGTTCGGGCTACTCATTGGGGGTCGAAGAGGAGCTTCACATCGTGGACGCTACGACCGGGGAGCTGGTGCCAAAGATCGAGGAGATCATGGCCCGCCTCCCAAGGGAGCTGCGCGAGTTCGTCTCCTACGAGCTCTTCCAGTCCGTGCTGGAGATAAAGACCCCGCCCCGCTCGACCGCCGCCGAGACGGAGAGACACCTGCGGGAACTTCGTGGCCGCGTCGGCTCGTGGGCCGCCGCCTGCGGCGCCTCGCTAGCCTCGGCCGGCACGCATCCCTTCAGCCGATACAGGGACCAGAAGGTCACCGACCAGGACCGCTACAGGCGGGTCATAGAAACCTTGCGGTGGGTGGCCAAACGGGAGGTGATCTTCGGCCAGCACGTCCACGTCGCCGTGCCTGACGAGGAGAAGGTAATAGAGGCCCACAACCGCCTCTCCGAGAGGGCACCCCTCCTCCTCGCCCTCTCAGCCAATTCCCCCTTCTGGCAAAACTCCGCGACGGGCTTCGAGTCGAGCCGGGTCAAGATCTTTGAGACCTTCCCCCGCGCCGGCCTCCCCCCCGCCTTCCCGGACTGGAGCTCCTTCGAGGACTACGTGGACCTCATGGTCCGCTCGGGCGCCATGGACGACTACACCTACTGCTGGTGGGACGTCCGGCCGCACGCCGGCTTCGGGACGATAGAGCTGCGCATACTGGATTCCCAGACGAGCCTGAAGTATACTACAGCCCTCACTGCCCTGACCCAGTGCATCGTCGCCCAAGCCCTCGACGGCTCGGAACCACGGGGCCCGTACAACAAGGACTTGGCAGAGGAAAATAAGTGGCGGGCCTCCCGCGATGGCATGGACGCCGCCTTCTACAACGCCGACGAAGACGCGACCGTCCCCGCCAGGGACGTAGCCCGCGACCTCGTCGAAAAGCTCAAGCCCCACGCCCAAGATCTGGGGTGCGAGGGCGAATTGGAGGGCATCTTGGAGATAGTGGAGGGCGGAACCGGCAGCCAGCGCCAACGAGAGGTCTACGAGAACAGCGGCGATTTTCTCGACGTGGTCGCGTTCCTTATAGAAGGGACGAGGCCGGCGCTCGCCGAGGAACAGAGCTAGGTATCAGATCCAGGACCGCACATCGTCGCGGTCTATCGCGTACCAGACCAAGTCCGCATCCCTCCAGCGGGTCTCACCGCGTAGAGTGAGCCCGGCCTTCTGCGCGACACGCCGGGAGGCGCGGTTTTCGGGCTGGATGATGCTGAAAATCCCCTCTAGCCGAGTCCTTCGAACCCGTAATCTACGCTGGCCCTCGCTACCTCCGTGGCGATGTCCCTTCCCCAGAACGCCCGGCCGAACCGCCACCCCACCTCGGTCTTGCGCCCGCCCTGGATCCAATCCTCCTGATGGGCAAGGCCGGCAAATCCCACGAACGCTCCGCTGGCCTTCTCCTCGACGGCCCAGAGCCCGAAGCCCCGCTCTTGCCAATGCCGCACGAAATAGGAGATCTGCTCCCCGCTCTGCTTTCGGGTGAGGGTCGAGCCGTCGCCGATAAAACGCATGACCTCCGGTTCGGCGCATATGCGGGCGTAAGGCTCCAGGTCCCGATCCAGCCACCCCCGCAGCAGGAGCCACTCTGTCTCGAGCTCTACCCCCCGAAAGGAGAGACCCGAAACCTTACTCCTCAAACCCCAAGCTCCACGCACGGTCGAGGTCGTAGTTCGAGTAGGCGCGGAAGGCGACCATCGTCTCGGTGCGGGCGACACCGGGGACCTGGGCCAGCTTTTCGGGGACGATCTCGGCTAGGCTCTCGAAGTCCGGGATGCGAACCATGACGACGAGGTCGTAGGGGCCCGTGACTGAGTAGGCCTCGGTGACACCCTCCAAGGCGAGCATCGCCTGGGCGGCCTCCTGGACGCGCTCCCCCTCGGTAGTGACAAGGACTATCGCCGTTACCACCCTTTACCTCCCCTACAAGCCAAACGTGACCGACCCCTCAAGGGTGTTGTCGTCCGTGGTCTTCTCGTACTTGACCGGGCGGGCCTCGACGGCCTCGCCGAGCGCGCCGGGGATCGGTCGCCGTCCCCTTCGAATCTATCCGCCCCACGGTCACGTTCTTGGACTGGCGCTCGGCGACGGTGACGGCGTCTATGTGCCCGCCGTGGACACCACTCGGGTCGCTGCGGCCCGAGGAGGCCGAGGACGAGGCGTCGAAGTCTATCTCGCGGTAGTCCATGAAGGGCCTTGGCTCTTCGAGGTAGCCGCCGTCCCCCGTCTGCCCGGCCTGCTCCAACGACTCCCGGACGGCCGGGATGTAGTGGTTGGCGATGATCGAGTCGCTCGTCCTGAAGTCCTCGACGGCTGCCACCAGGGCGTCGCCGAAGCCGCTCCCGCTGCTCGAGGCGGCCCCGGCGAGGTTCTCGGTGGCCTCCTTGCGGAGGCCTAGGGCGGAGATCAAATACGGCTGGGCGTCCTCGAATTCGGGCGGTATCTCGTCGTTCTGCAACGCCTGCGCGTAGAGCCTCTCCGAGAGGTTGGCGACCCTTCCTAACGCCTCCTCGTTCAGCATCCCCTGGCCCCCCCCGGAGTCCTTGAGCACGCCCTGCAGCTCCTCCCTGCCGGCGTTTGAGGAGTCGCTGAGGACGCTGTCGGCGCTCGTGACGTACTTGCGGACCTGGGTCGACTCCTGGATGGCGACGCAGCCGCGGACCACGAAAAAAATGAACCCGAAGGCCACCATGAGGAGAAAGAGGGATCCTATGAGCGTGATCCAGGCCGGAAGCGTTCTGCCGACCCGCTTTCCGGGCCGGTTTTGGGGTTTCCCGTGGCGTCCGGAGGGCTTTCCAGAAAGTTTCCCGCGCCGGGACTTCGAGGCTGCCCTGTGAGATCTGCGCTCTATAAGACCACCTCGGAGAGACTTCGTGGGCGAGGGGGGACTCGAACCCCCACGACCTTTCGGCCACTAGACCCTGAACCTAGCGCGTCTACCAATTCCGCCACTCGCCCGCAGACCCTTTCGGGACACGTTATGGAACCCGGGGATTGTACCAGGGACCAAGCCCCGCATCTAACGGGAGTATCAGGCACGCAGCATAAGCTATACAATGCCCCAAGCGTGACCGAGACCCGCTACATCGAGGGACAGGGACGTTACGCGCTGGCCGAAATGATCGGGCGCGGCGGTTTCGCGACCGTTTGGAGGGCCAGAACGCTCAATGGTATGGGCCGGGGCCGGGACGTGGCCGTAAAAGTGATCCCGGTCTACAACGCTGGCGAACGCTCGCGCGCCTTGCGGGAAGGCCATATCGCCGAGTGCCTTGCGCACAAGAACATCGTGAGGACCTTGGAGATCATCCCAGGCGACCACGAGGTCTTTTTGGTGACGGAGTACGTGGCGGGGCTCCCGCTCGACGAGGCGGCGAGAAGCTACGACTCGCGGGAGCTGGTGGACGCGCTCACCCAGATTCTCGAAGCCTTGGTCTACGCTCACGGCGAGGGCATCATCCACCGCGATATAAAACCGCAAAACGCCCTCGTGGACGACAGGGGTCGCGTAAAGCTCACGGACTTCGGGGTCGCCTTCCGCGCTGGGGACACGCGTCTCACGAGGGTAGGCTACGCCGTCGGCACCCCAGGCTACATAGCGCCCGAGATTCTAGACGGCGCCGACCCCACGGCGCTCACGGACATCTACGCCGTGGGGGCGACCGCGCGAACCCTGCTCGCCCGCCAGCCCCACGAGCCACCGCGGCGGCTCAAGGAGTTCGTGGACCGGGCGACCTCACCCAACCCCGCCCACCGCCCGCAGAGCGCCTGGGCCGCCGTGAAGCTCCTCACCGGCCGGCGGGCGCCTGTCGGCGCCCTCGTCGCCTCGGCTGGCAGAGGGAAGACCGCTGACAAGGTCTCCGAGGGAACCAAAGACGGGGCGCTGCGGCTGGTCAACGGGCTGACGGCCGGCTTGCTAGGTTACATGCTTGGGGCGCCGCTGGTGGAGGGGGCGCAGGCGGTCGGGATCGCCGCCGGCCTCGGCGTGCTGGCTTACCTGCTGCCCCGCCTGGGCGCCCTGGGCGTGATCGTCGCGCTGGTGGTGGCCCTCTTGCAAAGCAGCGCGAGCCTGGGGCTCACGATCCTGGTGCCGGTGCTCGGCGGCCTCTGGGTCGCGGGCGCGGGATCCGCCAGCGCGGACGTCCGACGCCTGCCTTTGGGCCCCGCGCTCGCCGTGCTGGTCACCCTGTTCGCGGGGCTCGGAGCCGGGCTGCCGCTCCTCTTCGGGGCGCTTATGCGCCCCGTGGGCGCAACCCTCTCGGCGGCGGCGGGGGCCTTTAGCATGATCTGCTACGAGTTCACGGTCAGGGACGTGGGGCCTTTCGCGGAGCTGCCGTACCTCGGGGCCAGGTTCTACACGGTGCCGACGCGGCTCGGGGCGGAAGAGTTGTGGATCCGGGCGCAATTGATCTTGCAGGACTTCCCCAGGCTGCCGCTCTTCATCCTCCTGTGGGCGGGGATGGCACTTGTGGTCTCCGTGGCGGAGTGGTCCGGGCGGTGGGTTGCGGGGCTTGTCGCGGCGGTGGGCGGGGGCGTGGTAGGGTACGCGCTGCTGGTCTCCGAGAGGTCCCAGGGCGCGTTGGCCGAGGCTCTGACTTCCCTCGGGCTCGCGGCTATAATATACGGTGCGTTAAGGTACCTCGTAGCGAGGGCGAGAGGGTAGGTTCCGTTGGGTTTCCTCAAAGGCATCGAGAAGAGGATGGAATCCCTGGTAGTAGGCGTCTTCGGGCGGGCCTTCAGGCGTCAGATCCATCCGGTCGAGATAGCCAAGGGCCTCACCAAGCAGATGGACGAGGGCCGGATGGTCTCGATCTCCCGCACCTACGCCCCCAACAACTTCACGGTCCACCTCTCCAATGGGGACGCCGAGTCCATCCGGGCCTACCAAGACTCCTTGAAAGACGAGCTGATCCAGTACGCCTCCACCCACGCCGAGAACAAAAGGTACCACCTGATGACGCCGCCCCAGATACGCTTCGAGACCGACGAGACACTCCGCTTCGGGGAGTTCGGCGTCACGGCCAAGCTGACGGGCGGGAACGGCCCGCGCGAGAAGGGCGCCCCGCAGGACACCTCGGGCCAGACCCGCATCTTCAAGACCGAGGAGAGCACGGGCGGGGAGCAGGGCACTACCGCCATCTCCGCGCAGGAGGCCCAGCGGCACGGCCTGGCGCAGGAAATCGTGGAGGTTGTCCTTGAGGACGGCAGCTACCCGTTGGAAGGTGCGGGGCCGTGGACCGTCGGGCGCTCGCAGGAGAACGACATCACCGTCAACGACCCCAACGTGTCCAGAAGGCACGCCAGGATCTCCCGCGCCGACGACGGCTTCGTCGTAGAGGATTTGGGCTCTACCAACGGCACCCTGCTCGACGGCGCCCCGATAGACCGGGAGCGCATAGACGGCGGGGACGAGCTTACCTTCGGCCAGACGGCGGCCCGCTTCGTGCGCCGCGCAGACGTCCCCGGTGGGACCCCGCGGGGCGGGAGGCCCTCGCCCAGCAGGGGACGCTAGCGTTATGCTCGAGCTGCAGGTGCCGCTCCTGGCGGCCAAGGCGCTGCTCCTGCTCCTGCTCTTCGCCTTTATCTACGCCGTGATGCGCCGGGGAATAGGGGACCTGCGCAAGGTGCCCGACGACGAACCCTACGTGCCGGGCCGCAGGTCCGGGAGGGGTTCCGGACCCCAGAGCAACGGGCAGAGGGCTTACTCACCGCGCCCCACCGGGACCCCCGAGCTGGTAGTGGAGGACTCCGACATCCTGGCGCCCCACACCCGCTTCGATTTGCGCGACGGCGAGACGAGCGTGGGCCGGTCCTCGACGAGCGACGTGATCCTGAAGAGCGACGATTACGCCTCCGGACGCCACGCCAAGCTCACCCGCCACGGCGGCCTCCTCTACGTGGAGGACCTGGGCTCGACCAACGGGACCTTCGTCAACGGCAGCAAGACCGTTGGCGCCACGCCGGTCAGGAACGGGGACAGCGTCCGCGTCGGCTCGACCACCTTCCGGTACGAGGAGTAGTCGTTGTCCCTCCTCGAGCTCCAGCCGTTCGGCATCACCGACCCCGGCAAGGTGCGCCAGAACAACGAGGACGCCCTGCTCGTGGGCGACGGCAAAGACGAGACGCTCTTCGTCGTCGCCGACGGCGTCGGGGGCTTCGAGGCCGGGGAGGTGGCGAGCTCCCTCGCGGTAGACGTCCTCCGCGGCCTAGAATCCGGGGACTCCTTCGAACGGGCGATAGAGGAGGCGAACCGCCGCATTTTGGCCGCCGGAAGGGATGACGAGAGGCTGTCGGGGATGGGGACGACGGTGGTCGCCGTCCGATTCGGGGGAACGCGCCGGGAGCCCGTCGTCGAGTTGGCCCACGTCGGGGACTCGAGGGCTTACCTCGTGCGCGGCGGCGAGCTCAAGCCCGTGACCGAGGACCACTCCCTCGTCGCCGATCTCGTGCGCAGCGGCGACCTCACGCGCGACCAGGCCGCCGAGCACCCCCAGAAGAACCTCATAACCAGGGCTTTAGGGGCAGAGGACGAGGTCGAGGTGGACACGACGGTGCTACCCGTGGAGGCCGGGGACCGCTTCGTGCTCTGCTCGGACGGCCTCACGGACATGGTGCGGGATAACGGGATCGCTGAGATCCTGGCCGGCTCCCCAGAGGACCCGGAGAAGGCGGCCCGAGGGCTCCTTTCCGCCGCTCTAGAAGCCGGCGGGAACGACAACATCACTGTCGTCGTGGTAGACGTCAGGGAGCGCGGGGAGCCCGAGCGGGCACCGGGCGACGAGAGGGCCACGGCCGGGGACCCCTCGGACGGGACCAGCGAGATGCTAGCGCTCGGGCCTTCGGGGTCCGAGGGCGCGGCGCCCCGCGGGAGGATGGGCGCGAGGCGTTCCCCCGCCGGGGGCTCGCCCGCGAGGGCCAGGGCACCGAAGCGTCGCAAGCGGCGTTCCTACGGGGTCGGGAGGGCGCTTGGGAAGCTCGCGAGGGGGCTGGCCGTCGTCCTGGTCGTCATCGTCGCGCTCGTGCCGGCCTACCTGTGGGGTTCCAGCCGCTACTACTTCTCGTTCGAGGGGGGGGACGTCGTCGCCTACCAGGGCATCCCCTACGCGCCCCTAGGTGTCGAGCTCAACCGGGAGTGGCAGCGGACCGGGCTCACGGAGGCCGAGATCAAGGAGCCCTACGAAGAGCCGATAGAGACCCACAAGCTCTACGCTAAAGGCGAGGCCGAGAAGGTACTCGCGGACATGGGCAAATAGGGTGGGGCTCCCGTGACCCAACGCGCCACCACGCCCATGATCCTGGCGCTGCTCATCACCACTCTAGGCTTCGCGACCCTAATCTTCGCCCAGGGCGCTACTAGCCCGCCCCTCGTCTACGGCGCCTACTACGCTGGGACGCTCTTCGCGCTCTACCTGGGGATCAGGCTCCTCCTGCCGCACTCCGACGTGCTCCTGTTGCCGCTGGTCACGCTCCTGACAGGGCTCGGGCTCGTCATGATCTTCCGCCTCACCTACAACGTGGAGGACAAGACGGGGCTGGCGATCACGCAGGCGGTTTGGATCCTCATAGGCAGCGGCACCATGTTCATGCTTGTACTCTTTTTCCGCAACTACCACCGCCTCTTCGACTACAAGTACCTGCTCGCCGTCGTGGCGGTCCTGCTCATCGCCTCGACCTTCACGCCTTTAGGCTACGAGGTGAACGGGGCCCGCCTGTGGGTCTCTTTGGGCCCGGTAGGCTTCCAGCCCTCCGAGTTCGCCCGCATCGCGCTCATAGTCTTCTTCGCTGGCTACCTGGCCGAGACGCGCGACCTCCTCGCGGCGACGAGCCGCACGTTTCTCGGCGTCCAAATCCCCGCTCTCAAGTACTTCGGTCCTGTGGCCCTGGTTTGGACGGCCTCCTTGGGCCTCCTGGTCTTCGAGAAGGATCTGGGGAGCAGCCTCCTCTTCTTCGCCGTCCCCCTACTGATGCTGTACGCGGCGACCGGCCGCATCGCCTACGTCCTGCTCGGCACAGTACTCTTCTCCGTCGGGTCGTTCATTGCGTTCTTGCTCTTTGACCACGTAAAGGTCAGGGTAAGAGCCTGGCTCGACCCGTGGTCTTATCCCGACACGGACGGGTTCCAGATCCTGCAGAGCATCTTCAACATCGCCGACGGCGGCCTGCTCGGCACGGGCCTCGGCGCAGGCTTCGCCCAGACCATCCCCGAGGTCGAGACGGACTTCGTCTTCTCCGCCATCGCCAGCGAGCTTGGCCTCCTCGGGTCCACGGCGGTCCTGCTCGCCTTCCTGGCCTTCGTCTACCGGGGGATCAAGATAGCCCTACTCGCCGAGGACGACGCCTCGAAGCTGCTCGCCTTCGGCCTGACGGCCATGTTCGCCCTCCAGACCCTGGTCATCGTCGGCGGAGTCACCAAGGCGATACCGCTCACCGGCATCACGCTGCCCTTCGTCTCCTACGGGGGCTCCTCGGTGGTAGGCAACTTCATCCTCACCGGCCTCCTCCTGCTCGTCTCCGAGCGGGCCGGGCGGCGCGAGGAGAAGGGGCTGGACGCAGGAGGGGCCGCTTGAACGCCCATTTGCGGCGCACCTTCTACCTGTTCGCGGCCGGATTCGTGGCGCTCGTAGGGATGATGGCCTACTGGCAGGTCTACGCCAGGGAGTCGCTCGCCAACAACCCGCAGAACGGTTTCCAGACCCAGAGGGCCATAGCGTCCCCGCGTGGCTTGATCCTGGCCGGCGACGGCGAGACCGTGCTTGCCCGCAGCGAGAAGCGCCAAGGCATCTCCGGTCCCGTCTACGAGCGCGTCTACCCGGAGGGCGCGCCCTTCACGGGGGTGGTCGGCTACTGGAGCACCAAGTACGGGGCAACCGGGATAGAGATCGGCAACAACACCGACCTCTCAAGCGTCGCGGGCGACCCCGAGACCCTCGACGAGCTCATAAACCGCGCCACCGGCGGCCCCCAGCGCGGCAATGACGTGACGCTCACCCTCGACCACGACCTCCAACGCCTCGCCTACGAGTCGCTCGCCGCCACCCCCACGGGGAGGGGATCAGCGATGGCGATAAACCCCAAGACCGGGGAGATACTCGCCCTCGCCACCTACCCCTCCTTCGACAACAACAACATCGACCAGAGCCTGCCCGAGCTCTCCCAGAACCCGGACGCCCCCCTCATCAACCGGGCCACCCAGTCGCTCTACCCGCCCGGCTCGACCTTCAAGGTCATAACCTCCGCCGCCGCGCTCAAGGCCGGCGTGCAACCCTCCGACGAGTTCTTCGACCCCGGCACCTACGAGACGGCGGGGCTCACGGTAACCAACTACCAGGGCAAGGATTTCGGGAGCATCACCTTCGCCGAGGCGCTGGCATTCTCCGTCAACGTGATCTTTGCCAAAATCGCAATCTTTGAGGTTGGCCCAGAGCTTCTCGCCGAGACCGCACAGGACTTCGGCTACGGCGACCCTTACGACGATTTCCCGCTCCCCGTGTCGGGCAGCGACCTCGGGTACCCGGTCGAGCAGTGGGTCGAGGGGAACACCGCACAGATCTCCTTCGGCCAGGATCGCGTCTCCTCCAACGTCTTCGAGATGGCCCTGGTCGCTGGGACGGTCGCCAACGGCGGTGACATGATGGACCCCCGTATAGTGAAGGAGGTCAGGTCCCCGGACGGCATCATCCTCGACAGGCCGAGCCCGGGCGTCCGCAACGACGTGCTAGACCCCGCCACGGCATCAACCCTCAACGGGATGATGCAGAACGTCATCACGACGGGCCAGCTCACCGAGGCGGAGGTCCCGGGTGTAAAGGTCGCGGGCAAGACCGGGACGGCCGAGGACCCCCCGCGCCAACCCCACTCGTGGTTTATCTCCTTCGCCCCGGCCGACGACCCCGAGATAGCCGTCGCGGTCATGGTGGAGAACGGCGGTGTGATCGACGCGGAGGACAACGCGGCGACCCCCGCGATCCCCATAGCGCAAGACCTGATGGAGGCCCACCTGAGAGACGGGGGCGGGTAAAGTTATAATGCGAGGCCAGTGCAACAACTCGTAGACAATCGCTACCGCCTGCGGCAGCCGCTCGGGAGCGGGGGCATGGCCGATGTCTTTTTGGCCCACGACGACGTCCTGGACCGGGACGTGGCCCTCAAGGTCATGAGCGTCCGGTACGCGGGTGACAAGGAGTTCGTCGAGCGCTTCAAGCGCGAGGCCCAAAGCGCCGCCGCCCTCTCCCACCCGAACATCGTCTCCATCTTCGATCGGGGCGAGTCCGACGACGGAACGTACTACATCGCCATGGAGTACCTCCCGGGCGGGACCCTGAAGAACCGCATCCTGCAGCGCGGGGCGCTCCCCCCGCGAACGGCGGCGGCGGTAGCGTTGCAGATAGCGGGAGCACTGAGGGCGGCCCACGATCGTGACGTGATCCACCGCGACATAAAGCCCCACAACATCCTCATCACCAGCTCCGGCGACGTGAAGGTGACGGACTTCGGCATCGCCCGCGCGGCCTCGTCCTCGGCGATGACCCGCACGGGCCACATCCTCGGCACTGCCCACTACATCTCCCCGGAGCAGGCGATGGGCGAGCCCGTCGGGCCCGCGAGCGACCTCTACTCCCTGGGTGTCGTCCTCTACGAGATGCTCACTGGCGAGATGCCTTTTGACGCGGACACGCCCCTTGGTATCGCGATGAAGCACGTCAACGGCCACCTCGTGCCGCCGCAGGTGCTGAACCCGGCCGTCCCTGAGGGCATAAACGCCGTGACGGTGCGGCTCCTCGCCAAGAACCCCGCGGACCGCTACGGGAGCGACGCGGAGCTTATAGAGGACCTCGAGCGCGTGGTGGCCGGCCTTGACCCTACGGGCGCGACGACCGAGATGGCGACGGCCGTTATGCCGGCCGCGACGACGCGCGGCGGCCCCCCGCCGCCCCCGCAGAGCGTCCGGCGCAAAGGGAAGCGCGGCCGCAGGACGCCCCTGATCCTCGCGCTCCTTGCCCTCTTAATCCTAGTCCCCCTCGCCGGCTACGCCTTCTTCGGGGGCGGGCAAGACCAAGACAAACCCGTACCGAGGATCGCCGTCCCCGACCTCGTGGGCGCGACCCTGGAGGAGGCGCGAAACGGCCTTAGGGAGGACTTCAAGCTGGTCGAAGAAGGCCAAACCGACGGCAAAGAGCCCGCGGGCACCATCCTGAAGCAAGACCCGCCGGGCGGAGGAGAGTTGGAGCGGGGGTCGGAGATCGCTGTAACCGTCGCCAGCGGGCAGAACTACATCCCGGATACCAGGGGCGACCCGCTGGCCGAGGCGGAGAGGGCGCTGGAAGTGGCCGGGTTCGAGCCGCGGGTGAGGGAAGAGGAGAGCCCCCCGGAGGACGAAGGCCTAGTCGCGGACCAAAAACCCGAGGGCGGGGCCTTTGGGGCCCCGGCGGACCTGGGTACGGAGGTGGAGATCACCATCGGCACGGGTCCCAACGACGTAACGGTCCCAGGCCTCATCGGCAACACCACAGCCCAGGCGGAGGACATTCTCGGGGGGTCGGATCTCGAGCTGGGCTCGGTGATCCAGGACTACAGCGACATCGTGCCGGTAGGGTACGTCATCTCCCAGGACCCGGCGGAGGGCGAGAGCCTGGCGCCGGGCAGCCGCGTAAACGTGACTGAGAGCCTGGGCGTGCGCCAGGTCGAGGTTCCCGAGGTTTACGGCGCCACCGTGGCCGACGCGCGGGCGATCCTGGACGACGCCGGCCTGGGCGTTATCCCCGTCGAGGTACCGGGCGAGGAGGTCGCCGGTACGGCCCTTTCCACCAAACCGAGGCTCGGCGCGCTGGTGGACCCGGGTTCCACGGTGACCCTCTACTACAGCGCCGGCCCCGAACCCACGGTAGTCTCACCCGAACCCACGACGGTAGAGCCAGACGCCCCGGTCCCGTCCGACCCGAATCAGCGAGACGGTAACGGCAACCGCGGGCCTGGAAGCGTCCTCGAGAACGTGCGGGAGAACGGGAACGTTCCGCGCGGTGAACGAGGTGGTGGCGGCAACGGCGAAGATCGCAGCGGGCAGCGGTAGGGGCGGCGAACGGGGCGGAGACGACTAGGGCGTCGGCGTATGGGCGGTCCGCGAACCGCCCCCGCTCAAAGCAATCCCGCCTCCGGCGCCCTCAGGTCTGTCCGAGAATCTCCCGGCGCGCGTAGTCGCCGAGGGAAGAGGCGGGGATTTCGGCCGGCGGCTCCACCCCGACGAAGCTGTGACGCCCGATGGCGTTATCCCTGAGCCAGCCCTCTTCGACCCTCTTGCCCCGTTCGGGGTTGTAGTCCGTCTCGAAGTAGGTAGCGCGCAGCTCGCCCGTGGGCAACTCCACGATCAGGATAGGATAATTTCCGGGCGAGTTGGCCCTGACCTTCACCGTCCTCTGCGAAGATGCGTCCATGCCGGGCAGTCTATACGAGAACGGGTCCGAAGAGAAGCGCGGCGGGACCCCATAACCCCCATGATAGAATCACGACAGAATGAAGACTCCTTATAACATTCCTATTCGCGGAGGGAGTTCTCGTGTCAGATCCCATACCCAAAGACGAAGAAATTGAGGGAAGAAACCCGGACGAGGAGGCCGACGGGGCCCGGCTAGACAGGCGTCCGCCCGAGGACCTGCCCGAGGAATTGGTGATGGGCCGCCTCGGTAGGCTCGACACCCGTCGTGCGCTGGCGGAGCTCTGCAAAAGCGTGCCCGGGCTCGACGAGGTCCTGCTCCCCAGGGGCATCCAGGCCGACGCCCTCACGCGCAAATCCGGGGGCGGGGCGGCGCTTTTGCGGGGCTTGGCGCGAAGGATAAGCCAGGACCCGGCCGCCTGGGGCGCGTTCAGGACCGCCGTTCAGGAGCAGATCCCGCCCGAGACCTTCGACGCCCTGGAGGGCCTCTCCGCGGAGAACCTCGAAGAGCTGACGGCGGCCCACACTACGGAGGGTCTCCTCCTGGCGTCGTTAATCGCGGAGGAAGATGATCAGGACCCCGCGGCCGTCGCGGAGCTGACGGCCGCCTGGCGCGTAGAGAAGGGGGCTGCCCAGAAGAAGGCCTCCGAAGACGCCCACGTGCGGGAGCTCGAAACCGAGCTGGAGCGGCTGAAGGGCGAGAACGAGCGGCTCTCGTTCGCCTCTAGGGTGGCAAACGAGCGAGCCGCCGCCCTCTCCGAGGAGGTGGACGTCCTCACTGGCGAGCGCAGCGGCGCGTCGGAGTTGCTCCGGAAGGCCGAGGAGCAGGCCGCCTCCGCCCTGGACGCCAGGGGCCGCCTCGACGAGCGCATCGCCGAGCTCGACCGGCGCGGCGACCAACTGGAGCGCGCCCTGCAGAGCGAACGGTCAGCCTACTCCCGGGCCGCCGAACGCGTCGAGGAGCTGCACGAGGAGCTCGGGCGCGTGGTGGCCGAACGAGACCGCATAAAGAACGCCCTGCAGAACGCCCGGTTTACCGACGAAGGCTTCGGCGAGCTGCTGGTGCGCGCCGTAAAAAACGAGGTCGGCGCCCTGCCCGCCTCGCTCGATTCCGCCGCCAAGACAGCCCACCTCCTGGAGTTCATGGGGAAGGTTCTCCAGGCCCAGGCCGACCTGCGCGCCCCGCGCGCCCAGGCCCCCAAGCCCGCAGAGGAGGAAGCCGATGACCCAGACCCCTCCCCGGCCCCACCGAAAGCCCCGGTAGAGCCGCCGAGGCCGGGGGGGAACGGCAACGGGGGCTACGCCCGACCCAGGCCGACGCTCTCGTTCCGGGCCCTCGGTGGGGCCGGGAAGGTGGGCGGCAGCAGCCACCTGCTCGATTTCGGGGCGACGCGGGTGCTGGTGGACGCCGGCATCAAGCCGGACGGCAGGGGGCCGGCCGCTCCCAACTTCGGGGCCATAGACCGGCTCGACGCGGCGGTCATAACCCACGCCCACCTGGACCACTGTGGGGCGCTGCCGCTCCTGGTCAGGGACCGGCCGGGGTTGCCGATCTACTGCACCCCCCCGTCGGCGAAGCTTATCGTGAGCGCGCTCAACGACCACGCGGCGATGGGCGGCGGCCTGCCGGGCGGGGCACCGATACACGAGGTTAGGAAGAGGCTCGTGCCCGTGCCGTTCGGCAAGCCCTTGAAGATCGGGGACGCGAGGGTAACGCTCACGGAGAGCGGCCACATATTGGGCGCCGCGAGCGTGTTGCTGAGGTCCGGACCGGCCACGGTCTTTCACACGGGCGACATCTGCATGGAGGACCATTTCTCCATCCCCTCGGCGCAGTTGCCCAACGTGAAGGACATAGACCTGCTCATCATGGAGGCGACGCTCGCCGACCAGAAGCCCCAGCCCTTCTCCGATTCCATAAGGACCATGGTCGAAACCATCAACGACACCACGATGGAGCGGGGCGGGAGCGTGCTCATCCCGACCTACGCGCTCGGGCAGGCACAAGAGATCATCCTCGGCCTCAAGCACTACGCTCGGGAGTACGGCCTAGACCGCGACGTATTTATCTACGTGGACGGCTCCGTGGTGACGACCTCAGAGCGGCTCTACGCCGAGCAGCTCGGGTACATGAAGCCGTACCTGCAGCACAGTGACCCGCGCGAGATCTTTTTCTCAGACAACATCCGGGCCGTCGCCAACGACGACAAGGCTCGCGAGCGCATCCTCACGAACCCGTGCGCCGTTATAGCCTCACCAGTAACGATGCAGGGCGGGGCGAGCGCCTTCTACCGCCGGCGCCTCGAGGGGGACCCGAAGAACGCCGTGATCCTGCCGTCGAACGCCGCCTCCTCCTACGGGGCGCACCGCGCCGAGGGCGAGGTGGAGCAGTGGCGGGTCAAGCGCGTCTCCTTCGCCGCCCACTGCACCCAGGACGAGCTGCTCGGCATAACCAAAAAGCTCTCCCCGCGTCAGATAATCCTGATCCACGGCTCCCGCCGCCGCATAAGCGACCTCGCCTTTCGCCTGGCCCCGGACCACAAGATCCATACCCCCACCGTCGGCGAAACGGTTCGCACGGTCTTGTAGTGGAGTGGCAAGGCCTTACCGAGGTCGTCCGGCTTCGGGATGCCCGCGGAGGGCGGCCGGAGAACGCGGCGGGCATCGGCCTCTTCTGGTACGAACCAGAGGTGTGGGCGCTCCCCATCTCCCCCGCAGCCCAGGTGCTGTACGCGGGCCTCTGCTCCTTTCTGGCCCGGGGCGAGATCAACCGCAAGGACCTGCGCGGCACGCTGAAGGACCACCCCGATGGGGCCATAGTGGAGGCGTTCGAAGAACTCGTGGGCCGGGGGCTGCTGCGCCCGATCCCCGCCGCCTCCGGCACATCCTACGAGGTCCGCTCCGCCAGGGAGCCCGGAAAGTAGCGTGGACGGCGGGGCGGGCCGGAGCTCTCCCGCTATACACGCTTCTCTTGCGTGGAAGTGGGTTGAGGAACAACACCGGCGTCCTTAACGGGGCAGGCGCAACTGCCGCGGGGCGGCTTCGCCGCTGAGGCACCGGGCGACGCCATACCATTCGGCGGCGCCCCACTGCCGGCCGACGCCCCCCGTAGTCGGCGCGAGGTCTAAGTGCCGGCCCAGTATCCTCAGGTAGAACCTGTTGAGCACGTCGTCGGGGTCCCCCACCCGGCCCCGAGACCTCGCCACGAAAGCTCCTTCGTCTTCCACACGCCGTTTCTGTAGACGGCAAAGATCCGGCGGTGCCCCCCGACGGCCCGCGACCAGCCGAAAACGCGGCCCAAGTAACCCGGCGGGTCGAGCCTGTAGCGGCTCGACTCCTCGTGCATAAGGTCCTCGTCGGCCTCGGCCGCCACGCCGCCGGGCACCCCGAACTCGACCCTGGGCTTCTATGCCCGGGGTTAAGGTGACGCTGAGGACGAAGAAGCCCCCAGTGTGCGAAGCCTCGACCTCGAATC
Organism: uncultured Rubrobacteraceae bacterium; assembly: GCA_902806015.1. Next base: position 3,316 of record CADCUZ010000153.1, on the reverse strand, counting down.
CCGGCCTCCTGCGCGAGTACCGCCGCGTACTCCAACCCGCCGAAGAGTCGGTGGGAGAAGCTGCGGGTGACGCCCTCTATCTCGGGAGCAAGCCCCACAGAGCGGTCGACCTCGCCGCGGTAGCGGCGCAAACGGGTCAGCGCTCTCCTCGAAACCCAAGGGGCCTAGTCTTTCGCCCAGGACCGCAGGATGCGGTCCGTCAAGCCCGGAAAAAGTGACACCCCCGCGACGAAGAGCCGGTCGGGGAGCGTCACGTACACGTCGCGTGGCCCTCTTTGCGCGGCGTCCGCTATTTTTTTCGCCACCCTCTTGGGTGTTACGCCCTTCGGGCGCCAGCCGCGCTTTTCGTCCCTCGTCCGGCGAGAGTTGTCCCTAAAAGCGGTGCGAGTCGTGCCAGGGTAGACGCTGGTCACGGAGATCCCCCGGTCCGCCACTTCCACCCGCAACGAGTCCGAGATGGCGTTAAGGGCAAACTTGGTGGAGCAGTACCCCCCGACCTTCGGAATGGCGCGCTTGCCGACCACGGAGGAGACATTGACGATCCTGCCTCCCATCCCCATGTGCGGCAGCGCGGCCTGCACACAGTTCAAAGGACCAATAGTGTTCACCCCGAAGACGTAGAGCAGGTCCTCCGCCCGCAGCTCCGAGATCCGCCCGGAGAGCCCGAGACCCGCGTTGTTCACGAGCACGTCCAGCCGGCCAAACTCCCCAAGGACCTTCCCGACCATCGCCCGGACGGATTCCCGGTCCCCCACGTCGGCCTTCACCACCAGGACCCTGCCGCCGGCAGCGGACGCCCTGCCGGCCAGATCCTCCAGTTTCTCGACTGACCGGGCCGCGACGGCCACCGAGGCGCCGCGCCGTACCAGCTCCAGCGCGGCGGCCTCGCCGATACCGCTGGAGGCGCCGGTGACCAGGGCCACCTTACCTTCGAGTGCCTGCTCCATGAGAAGCTATCTTAGCGGGAAAAGCGAGGGCGGTTTGGGCGGGCCCGGCGTGAGATCCCTACCAGGACGGGCGCCAAGGCGTGAAGACGGGCGGTTCGGGGGTCTTCACGGAAATCTCGTAGAGCTCGCGGAACACGCCCAAGATCTCCTCCTTGCGCCGCTCCTCGCGGGCGATGAGCCTCTGTGACTCCTTGAGATCCTCTAGCCAGTGCAGGCTCCGCACTTTACTGACCACTTACCTCCGTCCTTCCGTCCGTAGCGTGTTCCCGGCCTCCTTGTACCGGGGCACGTATAGTACCATCTCGCGACCTGCTTCTAACCCGCAATCTCGAGCGGTTCGTGCCGAGTATACTGCTGCGCATGGACGCCCGGAAGATACTAATTGGTGTGACGGGGGGCATCGCCGCCTACAAGGCACCCGGCGTGATCAGACGCCTAGGAGAGGCCGGCCACGAGGTGAGGGTCCTCGCCACCGAAGCCGCCTTCCGCTTCGTCCCGGAGGAGACGCTGGCGGTGGCCGCAGGAGAACCTGTCTACACAGACGAGACTTGGTGGGAGCGTTCGGGCCGGGTCGAGCACGTCTCCCTGGCGCGTTGGGCTGACCTGGTGCTCGTTGCCCCGGCGACCGCCGACTCGATGGCGCGGGCCGCTGTCGGCCTCGGCGACGACCTGCTCTCGGCCACGATCATCGCCGGCGCCAGGACGGTCCTCTGGGCCCCCGCGATGAACCCCGAGATGTGGGCCAACCCGGTCACGACCCGCAACGTCGAGACGCTGAAGGGTTGGGGGCACCGCTTCGTGGGCCCGGCGGAGGGATTGATGGCCTCCACCGAGGAACTTCCGGGGGTCGGTCGTCTCGCGGATGAGACGCAGATCCTGGCGGCCGTCGAGGCGTCCCTGCACCTGGAAGCCAGGGGCGAAAACCCCTGATACGGCCAGCGATGGTCTCCGACGAGCGAGGAATCTCCGTCGTGCATGTAGACACGTGGCGCGCGACGTACAGGGGCATAGTGCCCGACGCCCACCTAAACGGGCTCTCCTACCACGAGTCCGAGCGACTCTGGCAGGAGCGATTCACCGACGCGGAGGACTCGGGCTGCGTGTTCGTGGCTGAGGACGACGGCGAGGTCTTCGGGTTCGCGTCCGGCCGCACCAGAAAAATCCCTCGCGAGACCTTGGAGACTACGAAGGGGAGCTCGAGACGCTCTACGTGCCCCCCTCTCGTCAGGGCATCGGCGCCGGAAGGCGCCTCGTGGGCGCCGTCGCCCGGCACCTCGCGAGGCGCCGCGTGCCCTCGATGCTCCTCTGGGTGTTCGCCGACAACGGACCCGCCCAGCGGTTCTACGAGTCGCTCGGAGGCGTCCTCGTCGCCGAAGACGGCTTCGAGCTCGGCGGCGCGTGATTGCCCGAAGCGGTCTACGGATGGAAGGATCTCGACGTGCTGCTCTCGCGCGTCGCGGGAGGCTAGAGGTCCCCTCTCCCGTTTGCCAGGTAGTCCTTCAGTGCTTGCTCTGTACTAGGGAAGGCCATCTCGCTCCACGGCAACCCGTTCCGGGGGAAGCGCTGCACGTCCATCGTCTCGTCGAGGGGAACGGGCTCGCCGCCAACCGCCTCGGCGCGGAAGACGGCGATGGCCGGGATCTGACCATCATAAGAGTAGAGCCCGACGATGCCCGTCGCCCGGATCTCAACCCCGCACTCCTCGAGCACCTCACGCTCGGCGGCAGCCTCCGCCCTCTCCCCCCTCTCGACGAACCCGCCCGGGAACGTCCACTTCCCGTACCCCGGTTCGATGTCCCGCTGGACGAGGAGGATCTGTCCATCCACCTCGAAGATCGCGCCGGCCACCAGCTTCGGTCCCAGGTAGAAGACGAACCCGCAGCTCTTGCACACCAGCCGCTCCGGGTCGGCCTCTTTCAAGACGCGGGCGACGAGGCGGCCACCGCACCGCGGACAGAAATCGTACTCGGAAGATCCGTGCCCTTTTTCCAAAGCGTTTCCAGGTTACTAGAGCCGTGTCTGGCGTGCTAAAATCCGCTTTCATGCGGACGTAGCTCAGTTGGTAGAGCGCCAGCTTCCCAAGCTGGAGGTCGCGGGTTCGAAGCCCGTCGTCCGCTCTTTTGTAGCTGGTCAGTATTTCGGCTTTTCCCGCCGGGTACGGCTTCCGTACCTCTCGCGGCTGTTGCCCCGAATCTTGCGCCTAACCTGATTGTCATCGCCCGCCAATCTGGCACGACCGCATTGGGGCCAGAGGTAAGGGTCAACTTTCCTTTTTCAGGCATTCGACGGTAACCATTCACCTCAACGCCTCCTCTTTCCTACCTCGAAGCTGCCGCATTTTATTTTATTCGCTTCGTGTGTTACAATAT